>NZ_JAPFCE010000002.1:0-290054 GCF_026240895.1 Pseudomonas sp. DCB_AW | reverse complement strand
GTGCTGCGAAGAGGCCGGTCCAGACCACAGAAATTAGTGGTTGGTACTGGCCTCTTCGCAGCACAAGGCTGCTCCTACCGGGAATGTGTAAACTTGCCGACGAACGGTAGGTGACGAAACGCGCCGGTTTTGGTGTATTGAAACCGGTTTCATAGCCTGTCACCGACAATAATCACAAGGGACACCCATGACCGATATGCCTGCCAATGCCCGCGAGCGGGTGACCATCAGCGAAGTAGCCCGTGTGGCCGGTGTGTCCAAGGCCACCGTCTCGCGCTATATCGGTGGCGATCGCCAGTTGCTGGCCGAGGCGACCGCCAAGCGCCTGGAAGAAGTCATCGAGCGCCTCGGCTATCGCCCCAACCAGATGGCCAGGGGCCTCAAACGCGGCCAGACCCGGCTGATCGGCATGCTGGTGGCAGACATCCTCAACCCCTATTCGGTCGCGGTGATGCACGGCGTCGAAACCGCCTGCCGCCAACACGGCTACAGCCTGGTGGTGTGCAACACCAACCGCGACGACGATCAAGAACGCCATCACCTGGTGGCCCTGCAGTCCTACAACGTCGAGGGCCTGATCGTGAACACCCTCGGCCATCATCCCGGCGAACTGCTGAACCTGCAGCGCGACATGCCCATGGTGCTGGTGGACCGCCAACTGCCTGAACTCAATGTCGACCTGGTCGGCCTGGACAATGCCGACGCCGTCGAACAGGCCCTGGATCACTTACAGGCGCAAGGCTACCGCGACATTCTGGCGGTAACCGAACCGCTCGATGGCACCAGTTCGCGCCAAGAGCGGGTACAGGCATTTGGCGCTTCCATCAACCGGCGCCCGGGCATGCGTCAACAGGTGCTGGAAGTCAGCCCCGACCTTCACGCCGGCCTGGCTTCATTTCTTTCGGCCAGCGGTCATGGCCCTCAAGCAATCTTCACCTTCAACGGTGTGGCGACGCTGGCCGTCACCCGAACCCTGCACGACGCCGGCTGCGGCTTGTTCGACGACGTTGGCCTGATCGCCCTCGACGAACTGGACTGGTACCCCTTGGTCGGCAGCGGCATCACGGCATTGGCCCAACCCACCGAGCGCATCGGCGTGGCGGCATTCGAGTGCCTGCTGGGCCGCCTGCGCGGCGAACGCGGGGCGCCACGGCGCATCGACTTCAAGGCCGACCTGATCATCCGAGGTTCAACCCACTCACGCGACTGAACGAAAGGCACGTTGCGGCTTGACGTGCATAAAAATGAAACCGGTTTCATAAGGACAATAACAATGCGCTCGAACCCCGTTTCCATCAGCCTCTCCAGCTACGGTGCCAGCTTGGTACGGCAGCGCGGACAGGCGCATTTTCTGGACATGCTGGCCGCTGCCGGGGTAACCCGTGTCGAATTTCGTGAAGAACTGTTCGAGAGCGCGCCGGACACCCACGCGCTGGCCGCCGCCGTCACCGCGTTGAGGCTCGAATGCCTGTATTCCACGCCCCTTGAACTGTGGACGGCGCAGGGCCTGCCAGACCCACGCCTGACGCAGAAACTGGCGCTGGCCCGCGCGATGGGCGCGGTGGCCCTGAAGGTATCGCTGGGGCATTTCGATGACACCTGCGATGTGGCGGCCTTACGCTCGCTGTTGCCTGACGATGGCCCCCAGCTGTTGGTCGAGAACGACCAGACCGAGCAAGGCGGGCGCATCGCGCCGCTGCTCACGTTCTTCCAGCGCGCCGATGACCTTGGGCTGGCGCTGGGCATGACGTTCGACATCGGTAACTGGCAATGGCAGGGCGAGCCTGTGCAGCAAGCGGCTCGCCAACTGGGGCATTGGGTGCGCTATGTGCACTGCAAGGCGGTCGAGCGCCAGCCCGGTGGGCGACTGGTCGCCGTGCCGCCGCAGGCTGACGATCTGCAAGCGTGGGATGCCTTGCTGGCCGCGTTCACGCCCGGCGTGGTGCGTGCCGTGGAATACCCGTTGGCCGCCGACGACTTGCTCACGCTGACCCGTGCCCAGGTAGTGGCGTTATCCGCGCTGGGCCTGGCCGAGGAGGTCAGCCATGCATGAGCATGACGTGCTGTGCTTCGGCGAAACCATGGCCATGTTCGTCGCCGAGCAGGTGGGGGACCTGGCGCATGTCGGGCAGTTCGGCAAACGCATCGCCGGTGCCGACAGCAACGTTGCCATCGGCCTGTCGCGGCTGGGCTTCAAGGTCCGCTGGCTGAGCCGGGTGGGCGACGATTCTCTTGGGCGTTTCGTCCTCGACAGCCTGCGCCGGGAAGGCCTGGACTGCAGTGACGTTGAAGTCGACCCGCAACACCCCACCGGTTTTCAGCTCAAAGCCCGCTGCGATGATGGCAGTGACCCGGCAGTGGAATACTTTCGCAGCCATTCAGCGGCGCGCCGTTTGTCCCCGGCATTGATCCGCCCACATTGGCTGCAGGCCCGCCACCTGCATGCCACCGGCATTCCGCTGGCGCTTTCAGCCGAGTGCAGGGCCTTGTCGCATGCATTGGTGGATGGCATGCGCGCTGCCGGGCGCAGCATTTCCTTTGACCCTAACCTGCGCCCATCGCTGTGGCCGGACCGCACGCACATGATCCACGAGATCAACGCCCTGGCAGTCAAGGCTGACTGGGTACTGCCGGGCCTTGAAGAAGGCCGCCTGCTGACCGGCCAGCACGCACCGGCGGACATCGCCGCGTTCTACCTCGACAAAGGGGTGGAACTGGTGGTGATCAAGCTGGGGGACGAAGGCGCGTACTTTCGCACCGCTAAAGGCGATGGCCAGGTAGCCCCGGTGCCGGTGGCCAAGGTGGTGGACACCGTCGGTGCGGGTGATGCCTTTGCTGTCGGCGTGCTCAGTGCGCTGCTCGAAGGCCGTGAACTGCCCGAGGCGGTGGCGCGTGGCAACTGGTGTGGCAGCCGCGCCGTGCAGTCGCGCGGCGACATGGAAGGTTTGCCGCTGCGTCACGAACTCGAAACCCATGACCTGCGCATAAGCGCCTGAACGCCTGGCCCCTACCTGTTGCGACAAAAACAAAAAGCTCAGGAGTACACATGATGCAAACGACAAGTCTCGCGCGTCGCCGTTGGTGGTACATCATCCCAATCGTGTTCATCACCTACAGCCTGGCCTACCTGGACCGTGCCAACTATGGGTTCGCGGCAGCGTCCGGCATGGCCGACGACCTTAAAATCACCCCGGTGCTGTCGTCGTTGCTGGGGGCGCTGTTTTTCCTTGGTTACTTTTTCTTCCAGGTACCTGGGGCCATCTACGCCGAAAAACGCAGCGTCAAGAAGCTGATCTTCGTCAGCCTGATCCTCTGGGGCGGCCTGGCCACGCTGACCGGCATGATCAGCAATGTGTACATGCTGATCGGCATCCGCTTCCTGCTTGGCGTGGTGGAAGCCGCGGTGATGCCGGCGATGCTGGTGTACCTCTGCCATTGGTTCACCCGCGCCGAACGGTCGCGGGCCAACACCTTCCTGATGCTCGGCAACCCGGTGACCATCCTGTGGATGTCGGTGGTGTCGGGCTACCTCATCAAGCACTACGACTGGCGCTGGATGTTCATCATCGAAGGCCTGCCTGCGGTGATCTGGGCGTTCTTCTGGTGGCGCCTGGTGGACGACCGCCCGGCTCAGGTCAAGTGGCTTAGCGAGCAGGAAAAGACCGATCTAGAAAACGCCCTGGCAGCAGAACAGCAGGGCATCAAACCGGTGAAGAACTACCGCGAAGCGTTCCGCTCGTCTCAGGTGATCATCCTGTCGATGCAGTACTTCTGCTGGAGCATCGGCGTGTACGGCTTCGTGCTCTGGCTGCCGTCGATTCTGAAACAGGCGGCCAACGTCGACATCGTCCAGGCCGGCTGGTTGTCGTCGGTGCCCTATCTGGCGGCGGTGCTGGCCATGGTCGGGGTGTCCTGGGCGTCGGACCGCTTGCAGAAGCGCAAGCGCTTCGTCTGGCCGCCCCTGTTGATTGCGGCGCTGGCGTTCTATGGGTCCTATGCCTTGGGCAGTGAGCACTTCTGGTTGTCCTACGCATTGCTGGTGGTCGCCGGCGCCTGCATGTACGCGCCCTATGGGCCGTTTTTCGCCATCGTGCCGGAGATCCTGCCCAGCAACGTCGCCGGTGGCGCCATGGCCTTGATCAACAGCATGGGCGCGCTGGGTTCGTTCGGCGGCTCGTGGCTGGTCGGTTACCTCAATGGCGCCACCGGCGGGCCGGGCGCCTCGTACCTGTTCATGTGCGGTGCACTGCTGACGGCAGTCGCGCTCACGGCGGCGCTTAAAACCTCACACACCGCTGGCCGGGCCAAGCGCGGCGGCTCTCATCTGGCCACGAGCCACTAGGAAATCCTGCTATGAAGAAGCGAATCGTCCTTTACAAGCGCCTGTCCGACACGTTGATGGCGCGCCTGCAGCAACAGGTTGACGTGACGTGGGTGGACACGGCCGGGCCCGATGGCCTTGCCCGCCTGCGCGATGCGTTGCCGGGCGCTCACGGGCTGTTGGGTGCCAGCCTGCGCTTGGACAGCAGCCTGCTGGACCTGGCCCCGCAACTGGAGGTGGTCGCCAGCGTGTCGGTAGGCGTGGACAACTACGACATCGCCGACCTGACCCGGCGTGGCGTGATGCTCACCAACACGCCCGATGTACTGACCGAAACCACCGCCGACACCGGCTTTGCCTTGATCCTGGCCAGTGCGCGTCGGGTCGTGGAGCTGGCGGGCTGGGTGCGTGACGGCCAGTGGCAAGCCAACCTTGGGCCTGCGCACTTTGGCACGGATGTGCACGGCAAGACCTTGGGCATCATTGGCATGGGGCGGATTGGCGAAGCGTTGGCCCGGCGCGGCGCGGCCGGTTTTGGCATGCGGGTGCTTTACCACAGCCCACGCGCCAAGCCTGCGGTGGAGGCCCGTTACGACGCCCGCCATTGCAGCCTTGACGACCTTCTGCAACAGGCCGATTTCGTCTGCCTGACCGTGCCGCTGAGTGCCGCCACCGAGGGCTTGATCGGCGCGCGTGAGCTTGCCCTGATGAAGCCTGAGGCAATGCTGGTGAACATTGCGCGTGGGCGCGTGGTGGACGAAGCCGCGCTGATCGAGGCCTTGCGGGAGAAACGCATCCGCGGCGCGGGCCTGGATGTGTTCGTCCAGGAGCCGTTGCCCAGTGATTCGCCGCTGCTGCAACTGGACAACGTGGTGGCGACCCCGCACATCGGTTCGGCCACCCACGATACCCGTGAGGCCATGGCGCGCTGTGCGGTAGACAACCTGCTCAGCGCGCTGGCCGGTGAGCGCCCGGCAAACCTGGTGAACCCAACAGCCGGGCGTTGATGCACCGAAGCGCAGCGGTTACCGGCAGTTGCCCGCCTTGCGGTAGCCGGCCGCTTGCGCCTCGCCCTCGGAGCCGAACATCACCTGGTTCTTCGAAGCCACCTGGGTGTAGCCCGGGCAGCCATTGGCCAGGTGATAGACATGGCTGTTGCGGTTGCCGAGCACAGCGCCTGTTGCTGCAGTGCTGGCCAGGCTGGGCTTGGCCGCTTCGCTGACCGGTTTGGGCGGCATGGCTTGCACGACGCCACTGCCAGCAGGCTTGTAGTCGGCTGTCCATTTGCGTTCGCCCGTCACGAACGGGTTGGCGTGCCCCATGATGGCGGCGATGCGCCGGTCACGTTCTTTTTCCCAGGCCG
The DNA here is from genome assembly GCF_026240895.1 of Pseudomonas sp. DCB_AW. Taxonomy (NCBI): domain Bacteria; kingdom Pseudomonadati; phylum Pseudomonadota; class Gammaproteobacteria; order Pseudomonadales; family Pseudomonadaceae; genus Pseudomonas; species Pseudomonas sp. DCB_AW. The sequence continues at coordinate 284,370 of NZ_JAPFCE010000002.1, read as the reverse complement.
AGACGGGGTGCTGTTTGTCCCAGGCCATCAGCAGTTGCTGCTGTTGACGCGACATGCTCAGCTTATAGCGGTCGAACATGTAGAAGGTGGTACGGGCAACCAGGCCCTTCACTTCGTCACGCGGCTCGGCGGCGCGCTGCACGAAATCGACCTTGGTCGAGCACTGGCCGTATTGCCCGGCGTTGCCAGCGACCATGCCGTAGTTGAAGTTGCTGCGGTCACCGTTGACTTCGCCCACGGCCGGGTAGAGGTTGAACAGGTCGGCTTCCATCGCGCGGAAGACCGGGTCGTCATCGACACAATGCTCGCGGCCGCCGTTTTTCCAGCATTGGCGCTGATTGCCGAAGGTGTAGGCCGGCACAATGTGTTCCCACTCGGTACGCTCGGCGCGGTTTTGCTGTTTGCGGGTTTCATAACCGCAGGAGGCAGCATCGATGCGCCCACCTGACTTGCCCACCCAGGTCCATTTGCAGCCGCAATACAGGTCGCCCATGGCGCTGCTTGCCTGGTCCAGGTAGACCTTTTGCTTGGCGACGACCTTGGCTTCGGTGAAGGTGGAAGGCGGGTTGGCGAAGGCGGGGAGGTTGACGGCGAGCAGGAGCGATACGGCATAAAGCAGTTTTTTCATGGGGGGCAGCAGGTCTCAGTTAAGGAACTGCATTCTAATCGAAATCTAACCTGTTGATTTGGATTGAATCCCCCTCCGGTCAAGCGCGGTCCTGGTAGGAGCAGCCTTGAGCTGCGAAGAGGCCGGTACAGACCACAGTATTTCGTCTCTGGTACTGGCCTCTTCGCAGCACAAGGCTGCTCCTACAATGCGATGACGTCAGCTGGCTGCCAGTTCGTTGGCAGGCTGCGGCGTTTCTGCGCCCGCATGCACCGGCGCCGGTCCAGTAATCACCGCATCACTGGCAAACAAGCTGCGCATCAGGCTGTACCCGGTCATCAGCATGTAGAACGCAATCGGCAGGCCGACCACGATGCTGGCCATCTGGATCGCCAGCAAGCCGCCGGCAATCACCAGGCTGGCCGCGATGGCGCCCTCCAGCACACACCACAGCACGCGTATCCAGTTGGGTGGGTCGATGCTGCCCAGCGAGTTGAGCATGCACAGCACCTGGGTCCCGGCATCGGCCGCAGTGACGAAATGCACGGCCAGCAGCAGGCAGATGATCACGCTGAGGATTGCTCCCAGCGTCGGGCCGTCGAGGCGGTCGAGCAAGATGAACATGGCCGTGGTGGTTTCCTTGCGCGTGGCTTCCAGAACCGGGCCACCCTGGAACGCGCCGGCCGCTGCCTGCTCGGCGACCGGCAATGCTTGATAGGCGTGGCGCACTTGCTGCTCATCCTTCAGTGCGGCACCGCCGAACACGGCCATCCACAGAATAGTCACCAAGGTCGGCACCAGCAACGCGCCGAACACCAGTTCGCGGATGGTCCGGCCACGGGAAATCCGGGCAATGAACAGGCCAACGAACGGCCCCCAGGTCATCCACCACGGCCAATAGAAAGCGGTCCAGCTCTTCTGCCAACTGCTGTCGGCCTGGGCGTCGGTCCAGAAACTCATGCCGATGATGTTCTGCGCGTAGTCGCCCGCCGACTCGAACAGCAGGTTCATGATGTAATGGGTTGGGCCCACGGCCAGCACCACCAGCATCAGCCCCAGGGAAATCCACATGTTCAGCGTCGACAGGCGCTTCATGCCGCGCGATACACCGGCCACCAGCGAGATCGAGGCGATCACGGTGACGACGGCGATGATGCTCAGCTTGAACGACAAGGTGACTGGCGTGCCGAACACCTGATGCATGCCCATGTTGATCTGCTCGACGCCCAACCCCAGCGATTGCGACACTCCGAATGCAGTGACCGCGCCACCAATGATGTCAACCGTATGGCCAATCGGCCCGTAGATGCGGTTGCCGATGATCGGGTAGAGGATCGAGCGCAGCGCCAGCGGCAGCCCTTCACGGTAGGCGAAGTAGGCCAGGCCCAGGCCGATCACGGTGAAGATCGCCCAAGGGTGCAGGCCCCAGTGCAACAGGGTAATGCGCATGGCCATGGACGCGGCCTGGTCGGTGAGCCCCGGTGTGAACGGGTTGCTGGCGTAGTGCAGCACCGGCTCTGCAACCGACCAGAAGATCAGCCCAACGCCCATGCCCGCACTGAACAGCATGGCGATCCAGGCGGCAAAACTGAACTCGGGTTTTTCGTCGGGGCGCCCGAGCTTGAGGGTGCCATAGCGGCTGAAGGCGATGTACACCAGTAAGCCGAGGATGGCGCTGACCAGCGCCAGGTAAAACCACTTGAGGTGGTCGAGAATGGCGTCCGACGCGCCTTTGAATACACCCGCGGCTTGGTCGCCGTGTGAGGCGCAGAGCACCACGAACGCCACCACGATTGAGATCGACCCTACCGTTACAATAGGGTTCAGGCCTTTGAAAAGGCCTTGTTTTGCACGCATCGTCCATATCCTTTTTATTTTCGCAAGACGGCAAAAAAGGACGCCCCAGTAACAGGGCGTCCTTGTCGAATGTCAGAGGTCGATCACCAGGTCCGACGTCGGCCGGCTGCAGCACAGCAGCCGCAGGCCTTTGTCGATTTCACGCTGGCGAATGCCGCCGTTGTGCTTCATCTCGACGCTGCCCTGCAATACCGCGGTCTTGCAGGTACCGCATACACCTTGGCTGCACGAGGAGGGGACTACGGCACCGGCTTTTTTGGCAGCGGCCAGTACGGTCTGGTCGGCGCTCATGGTGAATGCCTTGCCAGAGCGGGCAAGGCGTACGGTGAAGCTGTCCAGGGCCTGGCCGGGGGCGGCGGGGGCGGCTGCCAGCTCGGCTTCGGCGTTGATGTCGAAGCTTTCCTGGTGGTAGCGGGCCAAGTCGAAACCAGCACCCGCCAACAAGGCCTTGGTCGCCTCCATGTAGCCTTTTGGCCCGCAGGTGAATACCGCCCGCTCCTTGAAGTCGGGGATCTGGCGCTGCAGTGCGTCCAGTGACAGGCGCCCGATCGGGCCGTCCCAGTCGGGCTCGTCGCCAGCGCCTTCGCAGAAGAACAGCGTCCGCAGCCCTGGCATGGAGCGTTCGAGGCGCGCCAGTTCATCGCGGAAGATGATGTCTTTAGGCGTACGCGCACTGTGCACGAAGACGATGTCCAGGTCGGCGTGCAGGTCGGCGGCGGCGCGGGTCATCGCCATCAGCGGGGTGACGCCGGAGCCGGCCGACAGGTACAGCAATTTGCGCGCAGGGCCCGCCACTGGGGTAAAGACGCCCGCGGGGCCAGAGGCAGCCAGGGCGTGGCCAGGGCGCAGGTTATCGTGCAACCAGTTGGACACCGTGCCGCCCGGCACCCGCTTGACCGTGATGGCAAAGGTGAACGGCCGGGTCGGTGTCGAGGACAGGGTGTAGCAGCGCGACACGCTGGCCCCCGCAATCACAGGCGACACGGTGAGGAACTGGCCTGGTTCGTAGGCAAGCGCCGGGTAGTCTGGGCTGTGGAAGGTGAAGGTCTTCACGTCGTGGGTCTCGTCCACGACGCTCAGGCATTCGATGCGTTTGCTTTCACCGCTGGCCCACTGGGCACCATGGGTGGCCCAGTGGTCGGTGTCGGTGAAGCGCTGGTCGGCACGCAGGCCGGCAATGTTCTGGGCAAGGTTCTCGAGCACGGTCATCTCCTTCACACCCCATGTGCCGCGAGGCGCGAGGTGTACCAACGGGCGAACTGGTCGACGTACGGCTCGGTGTAGGTGGAGTAGGGGCCTGGGACGAAGGCGGGGTCTTGGGTGCCACTGTGGGTGATGGCGACCAGGGCTGCGTCCTGTTGGGTGGTGGCGACCCAGACCTCGGTCAGGCGCTGCAGGTTGTAGTCGACCCCTTCGACGGCATCGCGGTGCACCAGCCATTTGGTGCGCACCAGGGTGCGGTCCGGCGAGAGCGGGATGATCCAACTGATCATGGCGTGGTCGCTCATCACGTGCGCCCAGGCGTTGTTGCCCCACAGGTGGGTGTCGCCCAGGTCGCGACGGGTCAGGTTGCCCAACAGTTTACGGCAGGCAACCTGGGTATCGAGTGTCTGCGATTCACCCGCACCGGCGATGATCATGCGCTGGGTGCGAAACTGCGTGGGGGCGTCATCCTGCAAATGCTCCACAGTCTCGTAGAGCAGGCCCGAATTGGCCCAGTCAGCTTCGATGCCGGCCTTGCGAATTTGATAGGCATCGTAGGACGCGCGAGCCTCGTCGCTCATCTCTTCCAGGCTGACGCCAAGGTCTTCGGACTGGTAGGACACGATCAGTTCCGGGTGGGTGCCGGCGCAGTGGTAGCACTCCCGGTTGTTCTCCATCACCAGCTTCCAGTTGCCGTTCTCGATGTAGTCGAGTTCGTAGGCGATGCGGGTATTGGTCAGGTCGAACGGCGCGAAGCGCGGCCCCATCACCGCTTCGAGGTCCTTGATGTCTTCAGGCGGGTTGTCGCCCAAGCACACCAGCACATGGGCCCCGACAACCTTGCAGTGCACCGGGATCAGGCTGCGGCACTTGGGGTCGAAGCCCTTGCCCATGTGGCTGGCATGCTTGAGGCTGCCGTCCAGGTCGTAGGTCCACTGGTGGTAGGGGCATACCAGCATGCCGACAGTGGATTTGCCTGCTTCTTTCAGGCGCGCGCCGCGGTGGCGGCACACATTGCGGTAGGCGCGGATCTGTTCATCATCGTCGCGCAGGATCAACACCGACGATTTGCCGATATCGACGGTAAAGACATCACCGGGTTCATCGACATCGGCGGTAACGGCGACCTGTATCCAATGCTGGTTGAAGAAGATTTCCATGTCGGTTTCGAAAACATCCTGGCGGCTGTACAACGCGCCATTCATGCCAAAACCAGGTTGGCGGGATGCAATCAGTTCGCGATGGGTTTTGCTCGATGAAGGGCGCATTGTTGTCCTCAGGCACTTTTATTTTTAATCGACCAAGACGTCTGGCGCGGATTATTGAAGTGGCCCTGAAAAGGCGTCAATGCGCTTAATTTTCTGTGTGGTATTACTTGAGGTTATGCGAGCGGAGGCCTGTAGGGCGGGGGTTTTGAGCGATATTACGGATGGGACAATTAATAGAAGTTTGCTGCGTTAATTAATCAAAGTTGTTCTGCTTCATAACGGGATCGGAGGCGCACAGCGCCCCCGAATAACCGGTTTTAATGCCCACCCTTCATACGCCGGGCAACGAGATAAATGCCCAAGCCGACCAACGCGGTTGCAGCGCCGATATAACCCGTACTCGTCCAGCCCATGCCTGCGGTGATGGCCATGCCACCCAACCACGGCCCAAGCGCATTGGCCAGGTTGAACGCGGCGTGGTTCGAGGCTGCTGCAAGGCTGGGGGCTTCATGGGCAATGTCCATCAGGCGGATTTGCAAGGGGGCTGCCAGTGCAATCATGGTGCCCACCAGGCCGACGCCCAGCAGCAGGGTCCATAACGAATGCGCTGCAAAGGTGAAGAACAGCAGCACTGCAATCGACCAGATCAGCACCAGCCCGACGGCGCGGAACTGCAAGCGGTCGAACAACTTGCCACCGGCGATGTTGCCGACGATGCCGCCGACCCCAAAGGCCGCCAGGCCGAAGGGGATCCACTGCGGCGATACCTGGGTCACGTGCAGCATGGTGGGCGCCAGGTAGCTGAACACACAGAACATGCCGGCAAAGCCGATCGATGCAATGGCCAGCGCCATCCACACCTGGGGCAGGGCGAACGCTTTAAGTTCCTTGCGCGGGTCGCTGCGCACTTCATCGTGCGGTTGCGGCACGAAGCGCCAGACCAGGGCGATGGTGCACAGGGCGATCGCCCCGACCAACACAAAGGCAGAGCGCCAGCCGAAGTACTGGCCCAGTAAAGTGGCAACCGGGTTGCCCAGCAACATGGCCAGCGTCAGGCCCATCATCACCCGCGCCACGGCACCTGCCCGTTGGTTGTTGGCGACCATGCTCGATGCCACCACCGCAGCGATGCCGAAGTAGGCGCCATGGGGCAGGCCGCTGATGAAGCGGAAAGCGACCAGGCCGCCGAACGAGGGGGCGAACGCCGTGGCCAGGTTGCCAAGGGCATACAGCGCCATCAACAGCAGCAACATGTGCTTGCGCAGTAGCTTGGCCCCCAAAATCGCCAGGGTCGGGGCACCGACCATCACGCCCAGCGCGTAGGCACTGATGGCGTGGCCCACCTGGGGCTCGCTCAGCTGCAGGTTGCTGGCGATGTCCGGCATCAACCCCATAATGGCGAATTCGCCGGTACCGATGGCAAAGCTGCCTAGCGCCATGGCGGCTTCCATCTTGGCGACAGTGCTTTTCGGCAGGGCTAGCGGTGGTGCTTCATGGACAGACATTTGAATCCCTTTTGAAACATGCTGAAACGTTCAACGCGGGATCATAGACAATCTCTGGCCAAAACGTCGAGGCCGCAGCCTCGCCCACAGGCGCAACCCTTCGGTGTAGGCGCAGCCTTGTGCTGCGAAGAGGCCGGTGACAACACCCTCAATCTTCGCTGCTTGCACCGGCCTCTTCGCAGCACAAGGCTGCTCCTACCTGGCCGCGCGACAGAAGCGCCCGAGCGCATCACACGCTGCCATCAGCGACGCATCATCCAGCGCGTAGGCAATGCGCAGGTAAGGCCCGAGCCCGAAGGCACTGCCATGCACCACGGCGACATCGGCTTCGTCGAGCAGGGCCAGCGCGACATCCTCGTCAGTGGCCAGGTAACGACCACCCGGGGAGGTCTTGCCGATCAGCCCGGCGCAATTGGCAAAGGCATAGAATGCCCCGGCCGGTTGCTCGCAGTGCAGCCCTGGGATCCCATCAATCGCCTTCACCATCAGGTCACGGCGGCGCTGAAACACGTCCCGGCTTTGATGGATGAACGCTTTCGGGCCTACCAGCGCAGCAACCGCCGCCTGCTGAGAGACCGAACACGCACCCGAGGTCTGTTGCCCCTGCAGCTTTTCCATGGCCGCCAGCAGCCAGCGCGGGCCCGTGGCGAAACCGATGCGCCAGCCCGTCATGGCATAGGCCTTGGATACGCCGTTCATGGTCAGCGTGCGTTCGGCAAGCCGAGGTTCCACTTGGGCCAGGGTATGGAAGCGCTGATCGTCGAAAATCAGGTGCTCGTAAATGTCATCCGCCAGCACCAATACCTGTGGGTTTGCCAGCAGCACCGTAGCCAAGGCCTGCAGCTCGGCAACGCTGTAGACCGCGCCGGTCGGGTTGGACGGCGAGTTGAGGATCAGCCAGCGGGTGCGCGGCGTGATCGCGGCACCAAGCGCTTCAGGCGTCAGCTTGAAACCGCTGCTGGCCTCACACGTGACGATCACGCTGCGGGCGCCACACAGTTGGACCATCTCCGGGTAGCTGACCCAGTAGGGCGCTGGCACGATGACCTCGTCGCCGGCATTGAGGGTCGCTGCCAAGGCGTTGTAGATCACCTGTTTGCCGCCGCTGGCGACCAACGTGTCCTGCCACTCGACCTGCAAGCCATTCTCGTGGCGGAACTTGGCCGCCACCGCTTCGCGCAGGGCGCGGCTGCCAGCGACTTGGGTGTAGCGCGTATGGCCTTGGTCGATCGCCTGCTTGGCGGCGTCGCGGATGTGCGCTGGTGTGTCGAAGTCTGGCTCGCCCGCGCACAGCGAAATGATCGTGGCCCCCGCCGCGCGGCGTTGGGCAACGCGGTCCATGATGCCGTAGGTGGCCGAGGGGCGGGCGCTGGCCAGGTTAAGGTTCAGGCGCTGGATGCCGCCGTCGGTGTCCTGCTCGCTCATCGGTGGTGCTCCGTATTGATCGCATCAAATTGGCTGTCATGCATCACGTCGGCCACCGAGCGGCCATCGCGCACGGCATCCACCATGCCGGCCTGGCGGCGGGCGATGCGCTCGGCCAGCTCCAACACCTTGGCGATGTGGGCTTGGGTGACGAAGACGGTGCCGCAGTTGTCGGCAATCACGTAGTCGTTTTCATCCACTGCTACACCTGCCACCTGGACGGTGCAGGCTGCGTCGACCTGGACCACGCGATTGCGTGCGCTGACCATGGTCACGCCACGGCCATACACCGGATAACCGATGTCGGCGCTGCCGTCGATGTCGCGGCTGCAACCGTCGATGATGCTGCCGCGCACGTGCCGGGCCACGGCGGCATTGGCCAGAATGTCGCCCCAGCAAGAGATCCCGTCGATGCCGCCGGCGATCACCAGTACGCGGTCATCACTGGCGATCGCTTCGATCACCGGGCTGATCAAGTGCACGGTCGGTGCACGGTCGGTCTTGGCGGCCAGTTGCACAGTGCTGGCGCGGCCGACCACCTTGGGGCAGTGCCATAACGGGCGCAGACCGAACGTGGCGCCAGGCAGGCCGAGGAAGTCGAGGGCGTCGGACACGGTGTTGGTGTCCAGCGCCGCCAGGCGTTGTAGCACGCTGTCTTGGCTCATGGGTGAACCTCTTTGGTGAAGGAGGCATGAGTGTCCGACAGGCTGTTTGATAGGTATATTCCTTATCAAGGATGTTAAACATATGCCCAACCTATGGAACCGCCATGATCAATTTCCGCCTTATCCGCCACCTTTGGCTGTTCCTGGCTGTTGCTGAGGAAAAGAACTTTGGGCGGGCCGCCAAACGCCTGGGCATGACCCAGCCGCCGCTCACCGAGCAGATCCAGATTCTTGAGCAGGCATTGAAGGTCAAGCTGTTCGACCGTTCCCGGCGCGGTGCGGCGTTGACCCCGGTGGGCGCCGCCATCCTGCCGGCGGTGCGCAAGTTCGCCGACCAACTCGAACGCCTGGAACTGGCCGTGGAAGAAGCCGTGGCGGGCCATCAGGGCATGGTCACCATCGGTGCCATCTCGTCGGCCATGTTCGACGTGCTGCCGGAGGTGATCGAGCGCTTCAAGCAGGACCACCCTCAGGTCACGGTGTCGGTACGCGAAATCGACAGTGTCGAGGCGGTGCCTTCGCTGAAGGCGGGCGATATCGACCTGGCGTTCGCGAGGCTGGATGGCGACCTGGGCAAGGGCATTGAATGGCGCCCGTTGACCGAAGAGCAACTGATGGTGGCACTGCCGGTTGATCACCCTCTGGCGAACCATAGCGAGATTGCGCTGGCGAGCCTGGCCAGCGAGCCGCTGGTGATGTTCGCGCGCAAGGTCAGCCCCTTGTACTTCGATAACCTGATTGCCACCTGCCGCGCCAACGGGTTTTCGCCTCGAGTGCTGCACGAAGTGCGTTCGGTGGCGTCTCAGATAGCCTTCGTCAGCTGCGGGCAGGGTATCGCCCTGGTACCGGCGGCCATGAAAAAGCTGGCCCCGGCGAACGTGGTCATACGCCCGCTGGCGCAGCAGGTGAGTGTGGTGACCACCACCTACGCCTGGAATGCCGAGCGCGCCAACCCACTGGTGCAGGCATTGGTAAACCAGCTGAGCGAATGCATTTCATAGGTTTGACCTATGAAATTGATCGCTGATGAGGAATTTACAGATTGTTGGTGGGCGTCGAGAGTGTGCCTCTCAACTACAAGAGGAGTTTACGGCGTGCCCGAATCCCAATCGTTCCGCCAGTTCGTCCTGCCTTTGAACGTGGAGGGCGTCGACCTTGAACTGTCCACTGTCCACCGCGAGGGCCGTGGGGCGCCGATCCTGTTTCTGCACGGGTTCGGCTCGACCAAGGAAGACTATGCCGGGCTGACACGCCAGCCGGCGTTTGCCGGCCGCCCATTCGTGGCCTACGACGCACCTGGGTGCGGGCAGACCCACTGCAGCGACCTTTCACGTGTTTCGATTCCGCTGCTGCTGGCGACCGCGTTGCAGGTGCTGGAGCACTTCGGTATTCAGCGTTTTCACCTGGTGGGCCACTCGATGGGCGGCCTGACGGCGTTGCTGCTGGCGCATGAATGCCCCGAGCGGGTGATCAGCTTCATCGACATCGAAGGCAATATCGCCCCGGAAGACTGCTTCCTCAGCCGTCAGATCGATGACTACCCGGCCAATGATCCGCAGGTGTTCTTCGACGCGTTCATCGAGCGCACCCGGCACAGCAGTGACCCGGCCAGTGCCTTGTACGCTGCCAGCCTGCCTTACAAAGTGCGGGCAGAGGCCGTGCGTGGGATCTTCAGCTCGATGGTAGAGCTGTCTGACCACGGCGACCTGATGAGCAAATTCCTCGGCCTGCCGTGCCCACGCATGTTCATGTATGGCGAGCAGAACAGTCACCTGTCTTACCTGGCGGACATCCAGGCGCAGGGTGTAGAGCTGGCCAGCACCCCCGCGTGCGGGCACTTCCCGATGTATTCCAACCCTATCGAAATGTGGCGCCGAATCGCCGGCTTCCACGCGCGTCACGCCGGCTAAGGCTGTCAGCACCCCCGGCTTCGCGGGGGTGCCATTTCCACCCTAAAGAATCGATGTGCGGCCGCGGGCCTGGAACCGGCGTTTGCGGGCCTGGTGGGCAGTGCAATCGTCATGGGCGTGAAGCGCGGCGTGTTCGCCAACGAGGCTGGGCTGGGCAGTGGTATTTATCAGCGTTGCGCTGGCGCTGTTCGTGTTTACTTCGATTCTTTACAACTACTACCTGGGCGAAAACAATTTGCGTTACCTGGCGGGTAACCGACGGTGGCCGATCCTGCTGTATCGTGGCGTGGTGCTGTTGCTGATTCTGTGGGGTTCGGTGCAGAACCTGGGCACGGTGTTCGCGTTTGCCGACATCACCATGACCTTGCTGGCCCTGATCAACCTGGTAGCACTGGCGTTGTTGGGCAAGGTGGTGCTGCGCCTGATTGACGATTATGACCAGCAGCGCAAGGCCGGGGTGCAGATACCGGTATTTGATGCTAGCCAGTTCCGCGATCTAGACCTGGACCCACGCGCCTGGCCGGAGGGCGATCAGGTTGCGGCTGAGGGGGAGGGGCGTAGCGAGACGCGCATGCCTCAAGCTCTTTAGCGCCTGCGAGATCGAGCGCCGCCCGCGCGGCGCTTCGCAGCACAAGGCTGCTCCCACATCTGTTTCGGGCCAGTGAGGCCTGTGATGTTTGCGCGCGACCGCCTTGTGGGTTTGACGCAATATTGCGCCATGCACCAAGACGGTCGCGTGCGTTTGCCCCAGGAATAATTGGCCCGAAACAAACGTAGGAGCGAGCGTTGCTCGCGATGCGCCGCGCGGGCGGCGCTCGATGTCTGCAGCCCCACAAAACGCCAGCCTTGCACCAGGGCCTACAACCCCTACTTAAACCCGGTAACCGCATGCGGCACATACGGTGCTTCCAACCGCGCAACCTCTTCATCAGACAACTGCACCCCCAATGCCGCAATGGCATCGTCAAGATGCCCAGGCTTCGATGCGCCAATAATCGGCGCCGACACGGCGCGGTGCCTGAGCACCCAGGCCAAGGCAACCTGAGCCATGGGTAAGCCACGCTCGCTGGCAATCTGCTCGACTACATCGATCACACGGCCATCCTCGACTTCCGTCCCTGCATAAAACGACTTGCCAGAAACATCGCTGAGCGTGCGCGCGGTTTCCTGGCCCTTGGGCCGGGTCAGCCGGCCACGGGCCAGCGGGCTCCAGGGCATCAGCCCGACGCCCTGGTCCTGGCACAAGGGGATCATCTCCCGCTCTTCTTCCCGGTACAGCAGGTTGAGGTAGTTCTGCATCGACACGAACCGGCTCCAGCCATTGGCCGCTGCGACGTGCTGGGCTTTGGCGAACTGCCAGGCATACATCGAAGACGCCCCGATATAGCGCGCCTTGCCGGCCTTGACCACGTCGTGCAGGGCTTCCATGGTTTCTTCGATCGGCGTGTGATAATCCCAGCGGTGAACCTGGTAGAGGTCGACGTAATCCACGCCCAGGCGGGTCAGGCTGGCGTCGATGCCGCTGAGGATCGCCTTGCGTGACAGGCCTTGCTCGTTCGGCTTGCTTGCGCCTTGCCACATGTTCGCCGGGTAGAAGACCTTGGTCGCGATGACGGTGTCTTCACGGCGGGTGAATTCCTTCAGCAATTGGCCCAGGATCACTTCCGATGTACCCGCCGAGTAGCTATTGGCTGTGTCGAAGAAGTTGATGCCTTGCTCTACCGCGTGGCGAATGATCGGGCGGCTCTGTTGCACATCCAGGGTCCAGGGATGGGTACCGGCATCCGGGTCACCGAACGTCATGCACCCCAGGCACAGTCGGGAGATGTCCAGGCCGGTGTTGCCGAGTTTGACGTACTGCATCTGTGAATCCTCTTGGTCAGCATTGCCCGGCGTGTGCAGCCGAGCGATGGAACAAGGTTAGCGGCGCGACGTGAGCGTGCAAATTCCCAGGATGTGCAGGTGATATCTGCAAAAATTCACAAGCGCAGCAGGGGTTTGACCTGCTCGAGCAGAAAATCCGTTACGGCTTTGATGCGGGGGGTGTTGCGCACGTCCTCGTGCACGGCCAGCCAGATTTCGATGCTCATCGACCTGTCGTCCTCGCAGGCTTGCTTGAGCCCGTACTCCTCGGCCATGAAGGCGGGCAGGCAGGCTACCCCCACGCCACCGGCCGCAGCCTGGGCCTGGATGCGCAGGTCGTTGCTGTGCAGGGCGAAAGGGCGACCTGCGGCCTGCTCAAGCAGCCAGCGCTGCTGTGGGGATTTCGCCTGAGAGTCGTCGTAGCCGATGTACAGGTGCGGTTCGCGTCGGCGCACGTAGGGCGCCGATGCGTACAGCCTGTATTCGAGATGCCCGAGCAGGCTGGCCACCAGGGTTGGCTCGGTGGGCCTGGCCAAGGTGATTGCCACGTCCGCCTCGCGGCGGGCCAGCGACGCGCGCGACTTGCTGCCGACCAAGGTGAGTTGCAAGGCAGGGTAACGTTTGTACAGTTCGCCCAGCCTACGCGCCACCATGCTGCCCAACAGCGCGGGCGGGGCGGCAATCACGACTTCGCCTTCAACGGCCTGTTGGTCGGCACTGGCAAAGTGCTCCAGCGCAAACGAGGATGCCAGCATCTGCTCGGCAAACTCGCCAACGCGCACGCCCTGCTCAGTCAGGGCGTAAGCCCGTGGGCGGCGGTCCACCAGCTTCAACTGCAGCGAGGCTTCCAGCGAACTGATCCGCCGCGCCACGGTGGCATGGTCAACCCCCAGGCGCTTGGCAGCGGCCGACAGCGAGCCGGCGCTGATAAATGCAGAAAAATGACGCAGGTCTTCCCAATCGAACATGACAGGCCTCTGGTGTGAGGCCCGATGATACGCGGTTTCAGGCGGCTCCCGTCAGCCGGGCGGCGCGTGCCGGTCGTTTCGCAGGCGGGCATGCTGACAGCAGCGCATGGCTCATCTGTATCACCCAGGCCTCGATTTTCGCGTCATCCACCGGCATTGGCCGACGGCGCATACCTTCGGCGGTATCTATCAGGGCCAGAATCGCCTCGGCTGCGCTGGCGATATCCCCCACCGTGAAACGCCCCTGTTGCTGGCCGTGTTCGATGATCTGGCACAAAGGCGCTCGTGAACGATTGAGCGCCTGCTCCAGCCACCCTCGTTGGCCAGGCTCGACATGGCGTGATTCGTGGCGCAGCAACAGCGCCTCAAAGGGATGCGATGCCTGGCGCGCGAGTTGAAACCGCAGGTAGCCGCGCAGGTCGCGGGTGTAGGGCCCTCGGCGCCAGGCTTCGAGGCGCTGGGCGAGAATGTCCAGCAATACATCGAGCAGCAGGTCCTGTTTGCTCGCAACGTGGTGGTAAAGGCTGCCCGGCTGCAGGCCAGCCCGGGCCGCGAGCTGGCGCATGCTCATGGCGCCATAGCCGACTTCTGCCATCAAGCCCTGTGCCACAGTGAGCAGAGGGCTGGGGCAATGTTGCACGTGACGGGCGTCGGGCATGGCTATTCACCCTTGCCTGCGGCGTGCACAAGGGCACGGGCGCGCAGGATCACCGGCGCATCCACCATCTGCCCATCCAGGGTGAACACGCCGGCACCGCCTTCGGCCGCAGCCAACACGCGGTGCGCCCATTCCAATTCGTCGGGCGAAGGTTGCAGGGCGCGATGAATCACGCTGACCTGGCTGGGGTGAATGCACAAGGCCCCGCCAAAGCCCATGTCGCGAGCGAACTGTACGTGCCGCTGCAGGCCAGCGACGTCCTGAATGGCCGGGTGCACGCCATCGAGCGGCGGCGCAAGGCCGGCAGCGCGGCTGTGCAGCAAGACGGCATAGCGCGCATGCCCGAGCACCTGTTCGGCGGCTTCGCTGGCCGTGCGCAGGTTCAGGTCCAGGCCGAGGTCGAGGCTGCCAAAGGACAAGCGTTCGACGCCCTCACAGGCCGCCAGCAAGGGCAGGGCGACCAGCCCACGTGCGCTCTCGATAATTGGCCAGACCGGCTTGCCGGTAGCACGCGCACGCTGCACCTGCTCGACCGTTTCGGCCTTGGGCAGCAGGATGCCACTGACACCGGCATGACGCTGGCACAGCGCAAGGTCAGCCGCGTGCGCCCAATGCTGCGGGGCGTTGACCCGCACCAGCACGCAGGCCTCGGGCTGCTCGGCCAGAAATGCCTGCAGGTTGTCCCGCGCCTGCGCCTTCGCCGCTTCTTCAACGGCATCTTCCAAATCCACAATCACCCGATCAGCGCCGCTGGCCAGCGCCTTGGCGATACGTTCCGGGCGGCTGGCCGGGACAAACAGGGCAGAGCGCACAATGGCCTGGCTCATTGGCTGGCCTCCAGGCTGAATTCGACTTCTGCGGTTTGCGCCATGCCCGCTTCGGCGGTTGCCCAAAGCTGCGCCTTGCCGCGTTCGAGCAGGCGCCCACCCACCTCGAAGGTGTTCGGCGAAATCAACGGCCGCAAGCCGCGGAAGCTGAATCGGCGTATCTGGGCGGCGGGGTTGGCACGGGCAAAGGCGCGCAGATTGAGCGTGGCAATCAAGGGCCCGTGCACCACCAGCCCCGGGTAGCCTTCGGTGTCAGTGACATAGGGCCAGTCATAGTGGATGCGATGGCCATTGAAGGTGACGGCCGAGTAGCGGAACAACAGGGTTGCGTCGGGCGTCACGGTCTCCTGCCAAGCGCCGGCGGGTGCCGGCTCGGTACCGCCAAGCTTGGGTGGGGTAGGCTCGCGGTAGACGATGTCCTGTTCTTCGATCAGCGCTTCATGGCCATCCTGGACATACACGTGCCTGACCGTGACAAACAGCAGCGACCCGGTGCGGCCGTGTTTTTCTTCGACGTTGAGAATCGTCGAGTGGCGTGCTACCTGCGCTTCCACCTGTAAAGGGCTGATGAAGGTCAGGCGGCTGCCGGCCCACATCCGGTTGCGGTTGTCTGCTGGCGGCAAGAAACCGCCGCGCGCGGGGTGGCCATCGGCGCCCAGCCCGGTGGCCTCGACGGGGTCCTGGAAGAACGCCCAGTGCCAGAGCAGGGGCAGGGGTTCTCCCGCCGAGGGTGCGGGCTCGCTGAGGGTCGCTGCGAGGCGCTTGACCAGGTTGTGGGTGATGCGATCGTGGCTGGTTTCGCTACGGCCAATCCAGCGGCTGAGGTCGTGTGTTGTCATTGTCGTGGTCCTCGATCATTTAACGCTGTGCCTGAAGGGGTCAGATGACCCCATCGCGGCGCAGTTCCTGTATACGTTCGGCAGACAGCCCAAGCTGGGCGAGGATGCATTCGCTGTGCTCCCCCAAGGCTGGCACTGGGTCCATGCGTGGGCGGTAGGCATTGCTGCTGGCCGGGGGCAGCAGGCTGGGTATGCTGCCGTTTGACGTGGCTACCTGGCGCCAACGGTCGCGGGCTTGTAACTGCGGGTGCTGCCACACCCCCTGCATGTCGTTGACCCGTGCGTTGGCAATGCTGGCGCTATCGAGGCGCGCAACCACCGTGTCCAAGTCCAGGGCGGCGAACGCCTCGATGATCAGCGCACGCAATGCCTCACGGTTGGCGACCCGCAGGTAGTTGGCAGAGAACCGCGCATCGTCGGCCAGCGCGGGTTGCAGCAGCACCTGCTCACAGAACAGGCGCCATTCGCGCTCGTTCTGCAAACCGAGCATTACGGTATTGCCATCGCCGGTGGGGAAGGGGCCGTACGGGTAGATGGTCGCGTGCGCCGCGCCGGCGCGTGGCGGCGGAGTCGCGCCTTCGTAGGCGTAGTACAGCGGGTAGTTCATCCACTCCACCAGGCTTTCCAGCATCGACACCTCCACATGGCTGCCTTCGCCGGTGCGGCCACGCAGCAGCAGGGCCGACAACACGCCGGTGTAGGCGTACATGCCGGCCGCGATGTCGGCAATCGAGTTGCCCGCCTTGGCCATCTGCTCGTCACCCGGGCCGCCGGTTACCGATAAAAAGCCGCCTTCGCTCTGAATCAGCAAGTCGTAGGCCTTTTTCTGTTCAAAAGGGCCGCCCGCGCCGTAGCCCGAAATGTCGCAGACGATCAGCGTGGGGAACCGCGCATGCAGCGCCTCGAACGACAGCCCCAGGCGCGCAGCGGCGCCCGGCGCCAGGTTTTGAACCAACACGTCGGCCTGCTCCAGAAGCTGGTCGAGAATGTCGCCGGCGATGTCCTGCTTAAGGTCCAGAGCAAGGCTTTCTTTCGAGCGGTTGGTCCAGACGAAGTGCGAAGCCAGGCCGTTGACCCGTTGATCGTAGCCCCGCGCAAAGTCACCGACCCCCGGCCGTTCGACCTTGATCACGCGGGCGCCAAGGTCCGCCAGTTGGCGAGTGCAGAAGGGCGCAGCAATGGCATGTTCGAGGCTGATGACGGTGATGCCGTCTAGCGGGCGGATTGCCGTAGGCTGGCTCATGATGGTTATCTCTCTTGTCATGGCAGGGCCCCTTGGCGCCTTGGCGGCCAGGGGCGGCATCGGTCAGAACGAGCGTGGCAGTTCCAGCAGGTGCTCGGCGACGTACGACAGGATCAGGTTGGTCGAGATCGGGGCCACCTGGTACAGGCGCGTCTCACGGAACTTGCGCTCGACGTCGTATTCGTTGGCAAAGCCGAAACCGCCGTGGGTTTGCAGGCAGGCGTTGGCGGCTTCCCAACTGGCCTTCGCCGCCAGGTACTTGGCCATGTTGGCCGCGGCGCCGGCGTTCTTGCCGCTGTCGTATTCGGCACAGGCACGCCAGCGCATCAGGTCGGCTGCTTCGATCTCGATGTGCGCCTCGGCGATCGGGAACTGCACGCCCTGGTTCTGCCCGATTGGGCGGCCGAACACCACGCGGTCGCGGGCGTACTGGCTGGACTTTTCGATGAACCAGCGGCCATCGCCGATGCACTCGGCGGCGATCAGCGTGCGCTCGGCGTTGAGGCCGTCGAGGATGTAGCGGAAGCCTTTGCCTTCTTCGCCAATCAGGCTGCTGGCAGGGATTTCCAGGTTGTCGAAGAACAGCTCGTTGGTCTCATGGTTGACCATGTTGGCGATGGGCTGCACGGTCAGGCCGTTGCCGATGGCTTCGCGCAGGTCGACGAGGAAAATCGACATGCCTTCGGATTTTTTCTTCACCTCTGCCAGCGGTGTGGTACGGGCCAGCAGGATCATCAGGTCGGAGTGCTGGATGCGCGAAATCCAGACCTTCTGGCCGTTGATGACGTACTTGTCGCCCTTGCGCACGGCCGTGGTCTTGATCTTGGTGGTGTCGGTGCCGGTGGTGGGCTCGGTGACCCCCATCGACTGCAGGCGCAGTTCGCCACTGGCGAGTTTTGGCAGGTAATAGCCTTTTTGTTCTTCGCTGCCGTTACGCAGCAGTGTGAACATGTTGTACATCTGGCCGTGAATGGTGCCGGAGTTACCCCCGTATCGGTTGACTTCCTCAAGAATCACCGAGGCCTCGGCCAGGCCCAGGCCGGAGCCACCGTACTCTTCCGGAATCATCGCCGAAAGCCAGCCCGCATCGGTCATGGCCTTGACGAAGGCCTCCGGAAAGCCCTTTTCTTCGTCGATCTTGCGCCAGTATTCGGCAGGGAAATCACCACACAGGGCGCGCACGCCCTCGCGGATGGCGTTGAGTGCTTCGTTGTCGTAGTCGCTCATTATTGTTCTCCAGGCGGCGCAGGCTGGCAGCCTTGTCGTGGCTCGGTTGCCACCCTGCGCCTGACACAGTCAAAGAGGCTGGAAGCCCAGGGCAGCGCGGAAGCGGTTCTTGATGTAGTGGCCGTCACGCGGCGGCAGCACGCGGGGTGGGTTCTCGGCCTTGATCTTGACGGTAGCCAGCTTCACACCTTCTCGGCTGGCGAAGCGTTCGCGCAGGTCATGCACGCCTTCCATGTCGCCAATCTCGCGGGTCCAGCTGAAGCCGCAGGTCTGGGCAACCTGGTCGAGCTTGATGCCGAAACCGGCATGGCTGACCTGCATGCCGGTCTCGCCGAAGTGGCCGTTGTCCAGCACCACAATGGTCAAATTGGCAGGCTTCTGCAGGGCGACAGTCGCCAGCGCGCCGAAGCCCATCAGCAACTCGCCGTCACCAGTGATGACCACCACCGACTTGTCGGGTTGCGCGTTGGCCAGGCCCAGGCCTACGGTGATGGCGCTGCCCATGGCCGCCCAGAGGTAATAGTTGCCATCGTGGTCACCGGCAGCCATGACGTCGTAAGACGCCGAACCCAGGCCGGTCACGACCAGTACATCCTGGCGATCAGCGAGCAGGGTACGCACCACCTCACGGCGGCACAGCGTGTGGTTGGCGCTTACTTGACCCATTTCTTTTCTCCGATCAGGCGCTGGCCGAGCAGCAAGGCAGTGGCGGAATCACCATTGAAGGCCATGGTGGCGGCGCCATGCAGCAGTGGCGCGACGTCTTCTGGCACATCGGCACGCCAGGTCATGACTTTCATCAGTTGCAGCGAGGCCTCGGTGGCCTGGCCCATGGGGTTTTGCCAAGCGTTGAACTCGGCCCAGTCACCGCGCATGGTCACCACCATCAGCAGGGGGAAACCCGCGCAGTTCTGCAGGGCCAGGGTGTTGATGCAGTTACCGACGCCGCTGGACTGCATCAACAGTGCACCGCGTTCGCCGCCCAGCCAGGCGCCGGCCAGATAACCAATGCCTTCTTCTTCGGTGGTGAGGACGACGGCCTTGATATCAGGGTCCTGGTACGACATGCGGATCGCGGCCGAATGGCCGGCGTCCGGAACGAACACGACATGCTTGACGTCGTGGGCCTTGAGGACGCGGAAAACGTCTTCTTGCCAGCTTTGTTCAGCTTCTTGCGATGACATGGTTGTCTCCAGTGCTGCTCTTGTTTTGCCTCATCATGCAGGCAAGGCGGGGTGCCGACGACTACCGTTTTTCTCTTTGAGATATGCCGGCGTGGCATAGCTCATGGAGTGGCCGGCCAAGCGAAACGAAGCGGCCCTGGTGGCTTTCTTGAGGAAGCCATCAGGGCCGCGCGGGTCAATAAAGGGGCAATGTTGGCGAGGTCAGGCCTTGGCGGTCTGCACCTTGCTGGCCGGCATGCCGGTATTCTCCTCGACCCTGCCATCGCCACTGATGTACCCATGCCGCGTCAGGTTGGGCATCAGCATCGATGCGATGAAGGTCACGCACAGGACGGCGGCCACGTAGAAAAAGAAGTAGTCCTCGACCCCTTCGGCCCTGAACGACAGCGCGACATATTCAGCCGTCCCGCCAAACGCCGCGTTACCGATGGCATACGGGAACCCGACCCCCAGCGCACGCACTGCGGGGGGGAACAATTCGGCTTTTACGATGCCTGCGATCGGGGTGTAGAGCGAGGCGATGACAAGCCCGCCGAAGACCAGCGCAAAGGCCAGGAAGGGGTTGTGGGTATGCTTGATGGCGAACAGCAGCGGGATCACCAGCAACACGCCCAGGCTCGAGAACATCAGCATGTGCGTCCTGATCCCGAGCCGGTCTGCCATCAGGCCGAACAGCGGCTGGCAAAGCATGAAGCCGATCAGCGCCGAGGTCATGATGAAACTCACCGTGGCCGCGTCGAAGCCTGCCGATATCACCAGAAACTTCTGCATGTAGGTGGTGAAGGTATAGAAGTACAGCGACCCACCGATGGTAAAGGCGATCACCAGCCCGACGGCACGCTTGTGCTTGAACATGCCGCGCAACGACCCAGCACCCTCGCGGTGCATGTCCTTTTTCGAGGCGGTTTCGTGCATCGAGCGGCGCAGGTACACGACAACCACGGCGCTGATGGCGCCAATGAAAAACGGAATGCGCCAGCCCCATTCACGCAACTGCTCATCGCTGAGCGTCTGCTGCAGGATGACTACGGTGAACAGGGCCAGCAATTGCCCGGCGATAATCGTGAAGTACTGGAACGAGCCATAGAAGCAACGCCGGCCTGGTGTCGCGATTTCGCTGATGTAGGTTGCGCCGGTGCCGTATTCGGCACCCACCGAAAGGCCCTGGATCAGCCGTGCAACGACTAGCATGATCGGTGCGGCGATACCTACCGTTTCATAGGTCGGCATCACCGCGATCAGCAGTGACCCGGCGCACATCATGAACACCGAGATGATCATCGAGACTTTGCGCCCTCGGGTGTCGGCCAGCCAGCCGAAAATCCACCCACCCAGGGGCCGCATGAAGAAACCGACGGCGAACACACCCGCGGTGGCCAGCAACTGCGTGGTGGTATCGCCTTTGGGGAAGAACGACGCCGCGAAGTAGATTGCCGTATAGGCGTAGATGAAAAAGTCATACCACTCGACCAGGTTGCCGGAGCAGGCCCCCATGATCGCTCTGACACGATTGGGTTGGCGGGCGGGGGCATCTTCGACGAGGGTGGTGCTGGAGCGGGGAGTTGGCATGGTAGTCAGCCTCTGGTCTTATTCTTGTAGCGGGCGTCCGATCGGTGATCGACCCTGTTTTCACGCTACTCCAGAGTGGCCCCGTCAATAAGGGGACTAGCTGACTAACTGATATGCTGAAATTCTATAGCTGCTGACAGGTGTGCTGTTTAGACTGCCAGTTACCTTCTGCCTCGACACGGGCCTGCCGATGGACGTCGTTCAACTCAAAACCCTGATCCATGTTGCCGAGCTTGGCAGCCTCAGCAAGGCCTCCGACCGGCTGCACATTGCACAGCCCGCCTTGAGCCGGCAGATCCGGCAACTGGAAAAGGAGCTTGGGGTCTACCTGTTCGAGCGCCATGGCCGCGGCATGATCATCACCGACGCCGGCAGCGAGGTGCTGCAGCACGCCACGCGGATCATGGATGAACTGGAGGCCATTCGCAGTTCGGTAGTGGGCGGGCATGCATCGTTTCGCGGGGCCGTGGCGATCGGCACCACACCGACCATCGCGGAGATCGTCACCGTGCCCCTGGTGACCCGGATCCGCGAAGCCCACCCGGACTTGTCGATCCGTTTCTCGTCGGCCTTCAGCGGTTACCTGGTGGACTGGATTCAGCGTGGCGAACTGGAGCTGGCGATCTCTTATGACCTGGAGCCGCTGCACACTTTGCGCATCGTGCCGGTGATGATGGAGAACCTGGTATTGGTCGGGCCGCCCAGCGCAGGCTTGGCGTGGGACAACCCGGTCAACTTCGCAACCTTGGCCCAGCAGCAGTTGGTGCTGCCCAGCCCGCGCCATGGCCTGCGCAAGATCATGGACCACTGCGCCGCGGACGTCGGCTTCAAGATTGCCGCCAATGTCGAGGCCGATTCGTTCGGGGCGATGATCGACCTGGTGCGTCATGGCTTCGGCTTGACCGCGCTGCCCTTGGCCTCGATCTACACCCACCTGCAGAACGGCACCTTGTGTGCAGCGCCACTGATCGAGCCGACACCGATGCGCAAGCTGGTCATGGTGTCGCCTGCGGACAGGCATGTCAGCCCAGCCACGCGCTATGTGGGTGAAACCTTCGTCGAGCTTGCTTCAGAGCTGGTAGCGCAGGGCATCTGGGCGGGGCACATGCTTTAAGCGCTGGGTGCCTGAGGCTGCAGCCGCGCCACGGCGGGCACACACAGCAACGCCAACAGCGCCACCCCTGCGGCCACATAGCCCAGCGTCGACACCCCGAATGTCGGGATGACCAGCCCACCCAACAGCGCACCCAAGCCAATACCGGCATTGGCGGCAGACACGTTGGTGGTGCCAGCCAGAGCCTGAGAGTGCGCCACCGAATGCATCACGCGCACCTGGCAGATGGGGTAGAGCGCCGTATTGGCGATGCCCCACAGTGCCAGTGCGCCCCAGAGCGTTACAGGCGCAGCGGCCAGTGGGCTGAAGGCCGCCATACCCATCGCCAGCAACACAAGAAACAGCGCAGTGGCCTTGATCGGCGAATGCCTGACAGCTCGCCCCCCCAGCCAGTTGCCCAGCAAACCAATGGCACCGAAGCCCATCAGCCACCAGCCGACATCCGCAGTTGCAACACCTGCGGTACGCTCGAGCATGTCGGCCAGGTAGGTGTAGGCAATGAACATCGCGGTGAACACCATGATCGACAGCGCCACATTGGCGAGGAAGTTCGGTTCACGGAAGATCCGCGCCTGGTGGCGCAAGTCGACCCTGGGCAGGCGCGCAACCACTGGCATCCAGGTGAGCACGGCAAAGGCCATGGCCGCCGATGCAGCAGACAATATCCAGAAAGCGCCGCGCCAGCCTATGGCGTCAGCCGCCAACGTCCCTAATGGAATGCCCAGCAACAGCGCAGCTGAGATGCCGAGGTAGACCCGCGCGACGGCCTGCCCTTGGCGATCGGGGCTGACCATGCTGGCGGCCGTTTCGCTGGCTGTACCCCAAAAGACAGGCAGTGCCAGGGCGGGCAGGAAACGCGCCACTGCCAAGACCCCGATGTTTGGCGCAAGGGCCGCCAACGCATTGGACGCCGCGAACAAGGCGAGGATGGCTGCGAACAGCTTGCGCCTGTCCAGGTGGGCAAGTGCCGCCGTCAACGGCGGGCCCGCCAGCATGACGGTGAAGGCAAACAGCGTGATCAACTGCCCGGCAGTCGAAATCGAGACATCAAGGTCGCGTGCCAGCCCGGGCAGCAGGCCGACCATCAAGAACTCGGTAGTGACAATTAAAAAGGCGGAGGCGGCGAGGACCAAAGTCCCCAAGGTCGCGCGTTGGTCGGTCGCCAAGCCCACGGGTGGGCGTTCAACAGCAGTCATGCAGGCAGTTCCTCAATCAGGGGCTGCCATTGTATTAATTCTTAAAAAGCCTATTACTGGCAATATTTCAGATGGCACGCGAATTATATTCACTAATTGCAGGGCGCTAGGCGGTGGCCGTCTTTTCGCAGTGCGTTCAGCAGCACATCCAGCAGCGCCCTGACGCGGGGGAGGGCCTCGCGTTTTTTGAGCCACACCACGTTCATCGGCAGCCCATCTGTTGCCAAGTGCGGCAACACTTCAATCAACGCGCCACTTTCCAGCTGTTGATTGACCAGCCAGGTGGGCACCTGAGTGACCCCCAAACCCTGCACGACTGCCTGTACCACCCCTTCGCCATCGCCGATGGCAAGCCGCGCCGGCATGAAGCGCCGCTCCATCTCACCCGGCTGCATACCGGTCATGTGCCAGGGGCTGCCCACCCCGTCGGGCTGCCCGTAAACCACACAGTCATGGGCTTGCAGGTCCGCCTCATCGAGCGGTGTGCCACGGGCTTGCAAGTAGCCCGGTGAGGCACAGAAGATGAACCGTTGAGCACCGATGAACTGGTGCCCCAGGTCCTCCGGCCAAACGTCCGGGCCGCCGATACGTACCACGATATCGATACCCTGCTCGGTCGGGTTGACGAAGCTGTCGGTAAAGGACACGTGTGGCTGCAACTGGGGATGGCGTTTGAGGTAGTTGAGAATGACCGGCAAGACGTGCAGCCGCCCATACGCTGCGGGCAGGTCGATGCGCACCCGGCCCCGTGGCTCGAAGTAGTCTTCATGCAGGGCCAATTCCGATGCTTCGAGGTCGGCCAGCACGCGTGAGCAGGTCTTGTAGAACGTTTGCCCCGCATCGGTCAGGGCAAGCCGACGCGTCGTGCGCTCGAACAGGCGTAAGCCCAGGCGAGCTTCCAGCCGCGCGACACCTTTGCTGACAGCCGAGCTGGTCAGGTTCAGGCGCTGCGCCGCCGCGGCAAAACTGCCGAGGTCTGCCACGCAGACAAAAACGTCAATGCCCTTCAAACGTTCGGAGGAGTGCACCGTCAACCCTTTGTGTAATGAACGTGGCTGCAAGCGTAACGATGATTGAACCGAAACGACAGCGCCCAGGTCGCATCCTTTAACTCAGGCAAAAAGGATGTTGACGATGAAAACCATGACGCGCGTATTGACGGGGTTGGCACTGGTTGGCGCACTGGGCGCTAGTGCCGCGTGGGCTGACCAACCAGGTGCCGACTGGAAGGTGAACAAAGACCAGGCCGAGACGGTGCTTAAAGGCGCCGGCTACACCCAGATCACCAAGATCGAAGCGGATGACGGCCACTGGGAAGGCGAGGGCATCAAGGCCGATGGCAAGCAGTACGAATTCCACGTTGACCCACACTCCGGCAACATCACCAAGGATGAACTGGATAATTGAGCCACCGTCAGGTCACGTTTGGCGTCAGCCATTGTGACCCGGCCAGCCGCTCAATGAAAAAATCAGCCAAGGCCTGGACCTTTCTCGGCCGGCTTCGGGCTGAAGGTGTGACGAAATACAAGCCGCCTTGGGTCATGCTCCACGTTGGTAGCAGGTGCTCAAGGCGGCCGTCCGCCAAGTATTCGGAGGCGATGAAATCCGGTAATTCGGCGATCGCCAAGCCCTCAAGCAAGGGCGCCACCAACGCATCCGAATTGGTCACACGCAGGGGCCCCCGCGGCACGACGTCTTGTTCGGTGCCGTCACTGTGGGTGAACCGCCAAACCTGGCTGCGGGCGCGGTAGGCGTAGCTCATGCAGGCATGGTCAACCAGGTCGCGCGGGTGCTCAGGGCGTCCATGACGCGCAAGGTATGACGGCGCGGCTACCAGGTATTGCGTGACCGCACAGATACGTCTGGCCACCAAGGACGAATCCGGCAGTGCTGCAATGCGCAGTGCTGCATCGAACCCCTCGGCAACCAGATCGACTGTCGAATCTGACAAGTGAAGGTCGAGTTCCAACTGGGGGTACCTGGCCATCAACGCGGGCAGCAGCGGCGCTACCCAGCGCAAGCCGAATGACATAGGCACCGCCAGGCGCACCAAGCCCCGTGGCTGCACCGACATCTCCTGGGCGGCGCTTTCCATCTCTTCTGCCTGGCGGTACAACGCGCTGGCCTGTTCGACCATGCGCTGGCCGAACTCGGTGACGCAAAGCTGGCGTGACGTGCGATTGAACAGACGACCGCCCAAGCGTGCCTCCAGACGCGCCACCGCACGCGATACCGTCGGTACCGACACGCCCATGGCGCGCGCCGCCGCTGCGTAGGAACCTTCTTCCGCCACTTTGGCGAACATTGCCAGCCCTTCGAAATCGGGGATTCTTGCCATTTCAATTCTGCAATGATGAGTTTCAAATGATTCTATTTTGAAAATAACGGTGCGTCGATAAGCTTCTCCCACAGCCAATCACTACCCCTCGGGAGAAACACCATGAGCAACAAACTTGAAGGCAAGATCGCACTGGTAACCGGCGGCACCACCGGTATCGGCCTGGCCACCGCCAAACGTTTTGCAGAGGAGGGCGCCCATGTGTACATCACCGGCCGCCGCCAGAGCGAGCTGGACAAGGCCGTAGCGCTGGTCGGTAACGCCACCGGCATCGCCGTCGATTCGACCCGGCTTGACCAGTTGGACGCGCTGTATGCCCAAATCGGCCAGCAACAGGGGCGTCTGGATGTGCTGTTCGCCAACGCGGGTGGCGGCTCGATGCTCCCTTTGGGAGACATCACCGAAGCCCACTACGACGATACGTTCGACCGCAACGTCAAAGGTGTGCTGTTCACAGTGCAGAAAGCGTTGCCGTTGCTGGCGCCGAACGCCTCCATCATTCTTACGGGCTCTACCGCCGGTAGCTCCGGGACTGCGGCATTCAGCGTGTACTCGGCGTCCAAGGCCGCTGTTCGGGCATTCGCACGCAGCTGGATCCTCGACCTGAAGGACCGCGGGGTCAGGGTCAACACTCTCAGCCCAGGTGCCACGCGAACGCCAGGCCTGGTTGACCTGGCGGGCCCCGATGCAGAGCAACAGCAGGGGTTGCTCGACTACCTGGCCTCCCAGGTGCCACTGGGGCGTGTGGGTGAGCCTGTGGAAATTGCCAATGCCGCCGTCTTCCTGGCGAGCGATGACTCAAGCTTCGTCAATGGCGCCGAACTGTTTGTCGATGGCGGTCAGGCTCAGGTCTAGGGCGTGATTCTGGGCCAGGGTAGGCAGCGGGCGATCGTGTGCTCCCGCTGCCTACTGCCCGCTGTCGATCAGGCTTTCCAGGTTCGACAGAATCGTCAGGGCATCGTAGGGCTTGCGCACAACAGGGACGTGCTTCAAATGCGCAGGAATGCTAATGCTGTCGCCATAGCCGGTGGCGAACAGGAACGGGATGTTTTTGCGCGTGAGTTCTTCGGCGACGGCAATCGACGTGCCCGTCCCCAGGTTGATATCCAGCACCGCGACATCCGGCCTGCGGCTGGCGAGCAGCTTCATCGTCTCGGCTTCGGAGCTTGCGGTAATTACGTCTTCGACCAGCGCATCTGCCAGAATCTGTTCGAGGCCTACTGCAATAACCAGCTGGTCCTCGAGAATCAGCACGCAGGATTTGACCAGGCCCGAGCCGCTGACATGAGGCGCAGCCGGTGGCGCCATTGGCGCAACGGCATCGACCGTTTCGACCTGGGTCAGGTGTTTGGCAGGGATCTTGAAATACCCCTGCAGCCCTTCTGGCCTGTATTCGAGCGTGCTGGTGCCGCCGAGGTCGAAGGGGATGCTGCGTTCGATCAGCACCGAACCGAAACCACTTCGGCTGGGTGGGCGAACCGTTGGCCCACCGCTTTCGCACCACGTGATGTCGCACGCCCCACTCACATCGACCTGCCAACTCACGGCCAGCTTGCCACCTGCCCGAGACAGCGCGCCGTACTTGGCGGCGTTGGTCGCCAGTTCGTGGAGCACCAAGGCCAGCACCGAGTAGGCGCGGGCATCAAGCAGCAGGCTGGGGCCGTTCAGCTCGATGACATCGGCCGAGGTGCGGTAGGGCGACAGCTCGGCGTCCAGAAGCGTGGAGAAGCGCCCACCGCCATCCCCT
Source organism: Pseudomonas sp. DCB_AW (assembly GCF_026240895.1). Classification (NCBI taxonomy): domain Bacteria; kingdom Pseudomonadati; phylum Pseudomonadota; class Gammaproteobacteria; order Pseudomonadales; family Pseudomonadaceae; genus Pseudomonas; species Pseudomonas sp. DCB_AW. The sequence goes on along the minus strand of NZ_JAPFCE010000002.1, from coordinate 257,217 downwards.
CGCACGACCTGGTCATGTGCAAGGGAAAGCGCCTGGATGCGACCCTTGAGCGTTGCCACGTAGCTGTTGAGGGTCTGATTTTCGGCGGTGGGGTGGGCCACCAGCGCACCGATCAGCGAAAGAATGTTCTTCACCCGGTGGTTGAGCTCTTCGTTGAGCATCCGTTGGCGGACGTCCGCCTTGGAGCGCTCGTCGGCCATGAGCTCACTGTTATGCAGCACCACCTCGACTATCGCGGCGCGGATGGCCTCGCCAAACTGGCGGTCTTGCTCGGACCAAGGCTGTGAGTGGTGGTGAACGGTCTGTTTCCACACCGCGAAGCTCTTGCGTGGCGTCAGGCGTTCACCTAACGGGCCGCTGTCGTAGGTCTTGTTAGGGTCGCCGGCCCAATCCAGGGTCTCGATCACCTCTTTGCGAAACAGCATCAGGTAATCCCGGGGCTGCTGAGACATCGGAATGACCAACACGCCCGAAACGTCGACGGCGTAATCCTGGGCAGGTGGGTGCGCCATCGAGAGGCAGTTCGAAGCCCAGGTACGGCCCTCGGCGACACCTTCGGCGAATCTCAACAAACCTGGCAACGCCACGTTTGGCGGTGTCAGTGCCTCAGCGGTCCAGCGGCCTTGCAGCGACATGCCGATGCCGTCGCAGGGGATGAGCGCCTTGAAGTCCGTCATGCGAGCACGCAGCAGTTCCCCGAAGTCGGCGGTGCGGTGTGCATCACGCAGCAGGTTGTCGAGCACTTCGCGTGCGTAGGCGGCGGCCTCCAGGCTTTGTTTGGCGCGTAGGGTCTGGATATGCAGCGAGAAAAATTCGCCGAACATTTCTGCCGCGACGCGTTGGCCCATGGACAACGTGCGGGGTGCGTAATGGTGGCAGGCAACCAGCCCCCAGAGCGCGCCGTCGACGATGATCGAAATGGACATGGACGCGCCCACGCCCATATTGCTCAGGTACTCGCAGTGAATGGGCGAGACGCTGCGCAGGTGCGCGTAGGACAGGTCGAGCGGTTCACCATTCAGGTCCAGCACAGGGGTGATGGGCACGGTCTTGAACTGGGCATCGGAAATGATGCGGACCGGATTGCGCAAGTACAGGGCGCGCGCCTGCTGCGGAATGTCGGACGCGGGGAAGTACTGCCCCAAAAAGCTTTCCAGGCCGCTGCGCTTGGCCTCGGCAATCACCTTGCCAGCGCCGTCAACGCCAAGCTGGTAGATCATCACCCGGTCGTAACCCAGCAGTGCTCGCACACGTCGGGCGGTGTCGGCAAACAGCTTCTCGGAGCGGTCGATCTCGCGCAGTTGGGCGATGACGGTGCGGACCAGCTCCATCGGCTCGGCGATGCTTGCACCGCAGGGCTCGAACTCGAGGATGGCGGTGCCTTTGTAAATATGCGCGGCAATATCGAACGCCTGTCCGGACGGCAGGCTCACGGCAAACGACAGTGCTGGGCGAGTGCCCTCTTTGCCCCGTGCCAGTGCGTTGCGAAGGGTATGCGCAGCCTCGGTGCCGATAATTGCTTCGAGGCGTTGACCGTTGATGTCCCCGGCAACGCCCAGCATGCCTGGGGTATTGGCCGAGTGACGCAGGACCACGCTTGCTGACGCATTGCAGGCCAACAGGCAACCGTGCGGCTGGATGCTGCCCGGAATCTGGATGGGTTCGCGATCGCAGTTGGTCAGATTGACGGGAGGTTGCAAAGTCATAGGCGGCCCCTGCCGGTTTACCAGACACCGGCTGCCTGTATGACCGCCGAACAGTTTCAGGCAAACGAAGTGTTTACGGTCACATTCAGCGTTTGATTCTAGCGGGCGCGTTACGCTTCGTCATCAGGGGCGCAAGAGGGCCAGCGCAAAGTTGGCCCTCTTGGAAGTTGCAACAGTGTGCCGGGCTCAGAAACCTTCCAAAACAATCTTCCCCCGGGCCTGGCCACGCTCTATGAGGGCATGGGCACGCTTGAGGTTTTCCGCGTTGATGGTGCCGAAGTGCTCGCCGACGGTGGTCTTGAGTACACCTTCATCGATAAGCGCTGATACTTTCTCGAGTAGTTGGTGTTGTTTGATCATGTCTTCGGTGTGGTAAAGCGAGCGCGTGAACATGAGTTCCCAGTGCAGCGAAAGCGATTTGCGCTTGAGTGGCATGACGTCCAACTGCGCGGGGTCATCGATGAGTGCGAGTTTGCCTTGTGGGCGAAGCACCTCCACAAGCTGCGGCAGGTAGGTATCGGTATGTGTCAGGCTGATCACATAATCAACGGGATTGCCCCCAAGTGCTTCCAGTTGCAAGGCGATCGAAGCCGAATGGTCGATGACATGGTGGGCACCCAGTTCGCTGACCCATTGCTGGGTTTCGGGCCGGGAGGCGGTGCCGATGACCGTGAGTTGCGTGAGCTGCCGGGCCAGTTGCACCAGGATTGAGCCGACGCCGCCACCAGCCCCGATCACCAACAGGCTTTGCCCCACGCCACCGTTCGGTGCGATACCCAGTCGATCAAACAACAGTTCCCAGGCAGTGATGGAGGTCAATGGCAACGCGGCGGCACTGGCATCGTCGAGGCTACGCGGTTTGTGCCCGACAATGCGTTCGTCGACCAGGTGATATTCGCTGTAGCTGCCCGGGCGATCGATGGCGCCGGCATAGAAAACCTCGTCGCCTGGCTGGAACAACGTGACCTCGGCGCCTACTTCGCGCACGATCCCCACCGCGTCCCACCCCAATACCTGCGGCTGGCCGGTCTGGCGTGAGGCGCGCACTTTGGTATCGACCGGGTTGACGGCAATGGCCTTGACCTCGACCAGCAGGTCTCGGGCGCCGGGTGTTGGCTTGGGCAGGTCTGTTTCGAACAGCGAATGTGGGTCTTGAATCGGCAAACCGGCTTGGGTGTATACGACGGCCTTCATTGGCATTACCTCAGTGGAATGGGAAGTTGGGCGCAGGCTATCCGCTTGGGTTTAGTACAGAAACCAGCTGAATGAAGTAAGACTTTCACGCTGGGGGTGAAAATGGCGGAGCGAACGCTTTGGGTCGTGGTGCAGCTCGGCGGGTAGGGACTGGCGCCATGATGCTCAAGATTGCCTGCGGCTTAAATGACGCATAAAGTACTGATTCAGGACATGGCATTAAGGAGCACAGCAATGCATCGAGTCGGTTATCTGATCACGGAGGGCTTCCAGGTCATGTCCCTGGCAACGCAGACCGTGTTCGAGTTCGCCAACCTTGTGGCGGGCGAAGAGGTCTACAGGATTCAGAACTATTCAATCGGCGGGGGGACTGTGCGCTCTTCTTTAGGGATGCACATCGATACGCTGCCCTTGGGGGCGCCGGGCCTCGCTGACAGCTGGATGGTCACCGGAACACTCACCCCGTTGACGCCGCCTTCCGACGACGTGCTGAAAAGCGTGCGGGGGTTTGTCGACGGCGCGCGTCGCACTGCTGGGTTGTGCACCGGTACATTCGTGCTCGCCCAAGCGGGTGTACTGGAGGGCCGTCGCGCCACCACGCACTGGGCCTACGCCAAAGCCTTGCAACGGATGCACCCGCAAATCAAGGTCGAGGACGACAGTATCTTCATCGTCGACGGCCCTGTGTGGACCTCGGCGGGGATGACCGCGGCGTTGGACATGGCGCTGGCGATGGTGGAAAAGGACTTGGGGGCCGAGCTCGCCCGTTCTATTGCGCACAAGCTGGTGATGCATCAACGCCGCTCTGGCGGCCAGTCGCAGCATTCGGAATTGCTGTCGCTGGCGCCCAAGTCAGACCGCATCCAGAGCGCGCTGGACTACGCGCGCAAGCACCTTAACCGCCCGCTCAGTGTTGAGGAACTGGCGGATGTGGTGCACCTGAGCCCCCGGCAATTCACCCGTGTGTTTACTGCGGAGACGGGGCAATCACCGGCCAAGGCGGTGGAAAGCCTGCGCCTGGAGGCCGCCCGGTTGATGATCGAGCAAAGCCGCCACAGCCTGGATACGGTGGCGAGGGAAACGGGGTTCAGGGATCGCCGCCATATGCGTGAGGTGTTCATGCGCGGCTTTGGCGTGCCGCCGCAGGCCGTGCGCAGGGATGCACGGCGGGTTGTGTAGTGCCTGTCCCAGCCCTATGGGCTGGGATCAGGCTGACCATCAGCTACCTACATAGCCAACTGTCTTCCCCGCCAGCCGATTACGCATTACCCAGTACGCCCCCAGCACAACCAGTGAGGTCACCGAGGTGAACCAGAACTGGAACCGCGAAGCCGGGTCGAACGCTTGGGTGATAATCACCGCCAGCAATGCGAACAGCGCAACGATGTTGGCGTAAGGGAAGAACCACGCCCGGAACGCCGTAGGGTCGACCGCTTCATGCCGGGTTTTCCAGCGCATGGCGAAGTGGGCGACGATGATGAAGATCCACACGATCATCACGAACGTGCCGCTGCTTTTGGCCAGGGTCATGAACAGGTCGCCGCCGCTGACAAAGTGCACGGTCAGGATCAACAGGCAGATGCTCAGGCTCAGCAGCAGCGCATTGAGCGGTACCCCTTTGGACGTGGTGCGAGAGAACAGCTTCGGCGCATGCCCACGCTGGCTCAGCGAGAACAGCATGCGCGAGTTGGAGAACATGAAGGAGTTCATCACCGACATGAACGAGATGAACAACACGATCTTCATGGCCACTGCGGCGCCACTGAACCCAGCCAGGCTGAACAACGACACATACGGGGACGCCAGGTTCTCCGTGTCTGTCCACGGCAGGCAGAGGATCAGGATCGACACCGAACCGACATAGAACAACATCACCCGCAGAATGACGCTCTTGATGGCCCGGATGACGTTCTTGCGAGGGTTCTCTGATTCACCGGCGGCAACGGCAGCGATCTCACTCCCGCCCAGCGAGAAGATCACCACCACCACACCCGCCATGACCGGCGACAGGCCATTGGGCATGAAACCATCGTGCGCGGTCAGGTTGACCCAGCCAGGGGAAGGGATGTTGCTGTGCAGGCCGAGCAGAATCGAGAGCCCCAGCACCATGAAGATCAGAATGGTGGCGACCTTCATTGCGGCCAGCCAGTACTCCACTTCAGCGAAGGATTTGACCGAGTAGGCGTTGCTTGCCATCAATGTCACCAGCATGATGAACGCGCCGGCCCAGATGGGCAGCCAAGGCAGAAAATCGTTGAGGATGGCGCCCAGCAGTACCGCCTCCAAGGTGATGGTCAGCATCGACTTGAGCCAGTACAGCCAGCCGACGGTAAACCCTGCCCATTCGCCGAGGTAGCTGTTGGCATAGGTTGAAAACGAGCCTGCATCCGGGTTGCGGCAGGCCATCTCGCCGAGCATGAACATCACCAGGGTGACCACAATGCCGCCGATAAAGTACGACAGGATGGCGGCAGGCCCTGCCGAGGCAATCAACTTGCCCGACCCCATGAACAGCCCCGCGCCGATCACCCCGCCCAGCGCGATCATGGTGATGTGCCGTTGTTTCAGGCTTTGCTTCAGACTGTTGGATTGCATTTCCTTGTCCTCTCTTATTATCTGGGAGGCGTCGGCAATGTTGCTGCAGTGCAAGGTTTGCCACTGCAGACATTGTCGCCCCACCCACAGGCATCGTCGTGCGCCTGCGTCCACGCCCTGCAGCCTTTTATTCAGGCAATAGCTGTCAGGCTGGCCACCATGGGCAAAGCGGCCGTGCATCTCAAGCGAATTCTGCGCACAACATCCTGCGTTTTTTTCCTATGGGCGAAATGATGGGCAAGAATGGGTGCGATTTGTTGGTTGGGGAATTGGGTGAAATGGGTTGGGGAAATGGTGGAGGCCCGCGATCGCCTGCCTTGGGTTTTGAGGTTGGGCGTAGATCCAGCGCCGCCCGCGCGGCGCATCGCGAGCAACGCTCGCTCCTACGTTTGTTTCGGGCCAATTATTCCTGTGGCATAGGCGCGCGGGCCCTTGGCGACTGACACGATATCGAGTGGGACCAAGAAGGCGGTCGCGCGCAAACATCACAGGCCTGACTGGCCCGAAACAAACGTAGGAGCGAGCGTTGCTCGCGATGCGCCGCGCGGGCGGCGCTCGATCTGGTAGGCGCTGAATAGGTTGTGGCGAACACCCCTGCTGATCGTATGCGGCAAAACCGGCAGGCTTATACCCCCAACAGGGCAATCATCGCCGGCACGGTCAACACCGCGGTGTAGTAACCCATGAACTGCACGCCGATGTTGAAACCGAGAAAGCGTGAGAGAAAACCACCCAGCAGGCCAATGGTGACAATCACCAGCAACCCCAACAGGCCGCCTTCCCAGATCCCAATCACCAGGATCAGGCCGACAAAGGTCGCGATCACTGCTTCATGGCTGATCTTGCGCGACACATAGGCAGCAGCTCGGTGCGCGTAATTCATGGTGAAGGGGTAGGCGATCAGGATCGCGACCACCACCGCCAGCATGCCGTAGCCCAGAAACTCCCAGGTACTGAGCAACGAATGCAGGTTATGCACCTCACCGCTTGCGGCATCGACGCTGAAGCGGGGCGGGGCGTTGAACAGCGGTGCGGCAGGGCCGGCAGCGACCGGGCTCAGCGGCAGGCCGAAGGCGATTAGCGGAATCAAGGCTTCGGCCAGGTAAGTCGATTCGGTGACGCCGTTGCGCGCGGTGATGACCGTGGTCAGGCGATGGTAGACGTGCTTGACCCGTGAACCGACGGCCTCGCCCATGATTACGGTCATCGCCACCGGGCTGAACACGAACGTGGCGCTGGAGACAACGGCAGTGATCGCCGTCCACAGGGTTTGCTTGCTGTCCAGCACGCGCAGCGGGTTGGGGAAGAACCCGCCCCAGCGCTTCACATCGGGCGACAACGAGAACGTGCGCACCTGCTGGCGGCCCATGCTGGCGCGTTCGGCGGGCGCGAGCAGGCAGAACAGCGCCGCAATCAACGGGCCGATAGCGATGCCGAGGAAGTAACTGACGCTGAGCTTAACGCCGTACTGCGCGGTCAGGCTTTGCAGGCCGACAATCACCATGACGAACGGGATCAAGGTCAGCACCGCTGCCAGGCGGCCCTTGGAGAACCAGGCGATGGCCACTGCCGCCAGCAGAAAGACCCAAGGCGCGGCCTGTTTGATCATGTCGCCGAACGGCGCCAGCATCACGGCGAATAGCACTGCCATTGGTACCGCGATCAACGCTGCGATCACAGCCCCGGAAATCATCTTGCGCAGGGCAATGTGCGGCACGCCCAGGTTGCGCAGGAAGTTGGCTTCGCGCATCAGTGGCGTTGCCATGGTATCGCCGGGGATACCCAACAGCGCGGTCGGTACCGCGTGGGTCATGTGCTTGGCCACGGCACCGGCCAGGAAGAACGTCAGCACACCGGCCGCCGGCACGCCCAGCAGCACCACCAGCAGGGTCAAGGGGGCGAGGGTAGTGGTTTCGTCGCTGCCGGAAATCAGGCCGATGCCGGCAAAGATCACCGCACCGAGGATGCCCATGCCCAGGGCTATGAGGAACTGATCCATCACCAAGGCGATCATGGCTGGCCTCCGTGGGCAGTGGCGGCCTGTACAGGGGCGGCAGCGGGGGCGCTCTGGTCGTTCTGCCGCGCAGGCAGGCCTTTTTCGTACTCGGCGAACAGGTCGTACAGGTCCATTTCTTTCAGCTCTGCAAGGGTCGCCGCAGGCAAGTCGGCGAGGCTGCCCAGCGGGCCGAACTCGTTCTGCAATTCGACCAGGATCTTGGCCCGCCAGGCAGGGTCGGCCAGGTGCTCGACGACATTGCGCTTGGGCTTGAACAGCGCGGCACTGATGCCGCCACCGACCAGGCAGCCGACAATGCCGATCAGCATTGCGTAGGCCCGTGCCATTTGCGCTGACGCCACCCAACCCACCAGCAGCTGCTGCGCGGTAAAGAACGCGCCGAGGCTGACCACGGCGCCAATGGCGATGGCGTAGACCAGGTGGCGACCGTCTACGGTGTCGCCCCAGACTTCGTACAGTTCGGACTTCATGAAGAATCTCCCACTGCCCTTGCGGGCTTTTATTGTTATGAACGTGAAGAGAGGACGTTTAAGCCATTGTGCGCTGGGCGAGCAGGGCGCGCGCTACCCTGGAGGCCGTTGGCCGGCCAAGCTGGGCACCGATGAATTCACCTGCTTCGATCACCGCATCCAGGTCGACACCGTGGCGCACGCCCAGGCCATCGAGCAGGTACAGCAGGTCCTCGGTGGCGACATTGCCGGTGGCACCTGGCGAATACGGGCAACCACCCAGGCCGCCCACCGAGCTGTCGAACACCCGCACACCCGCCTCCAACGCGGCATGGATATTGGCGATTGCCATGCCATAGGTGTCATGGAAGTGCCCAGCCAGTGCGCTCACCGGTACGACCTGGCGGCAGGCCTGGATCAGTGCCCGGGTCGCCGCCGGTGTACCCGCGCCGATGGTGTCGCCCAGGCTGATCTCGTAACAGCCCATGCCGAACAGTGAGGCGCTGACCGCGGCCACGGCCTGCGGCTTGACCGGGCCGCTGAACGGGCAGCCCATGACGCATGAAACATAACCGCGCACGCTAACACCGGCCTCGCGAGCGCGCACCAAGACCTGCTGGTATTGGCGCAGGCTTTGGTCTATCGAGCAGTTGAGGTTGCGCTGTGAGAATGCCTCGGAAGCCGCCGCAAACACGGCGACCTCGCGACAGCCCGCCGCTATGGCCGCTTCCAGCCCTCTGAGGTTGGGCACCAGCGCCGTCCAGGCCACACCTGGGCGCACCGGCAACGCCTTGAACACTTCATCGGAGCCGGCCATCTGCGGCACCCAGCGAGGCGAGACAAAGGCGCCGGCCTCCAAGGTTTGCAGCCCGGCGTCGGCCAGCCGCTGCAGCAGTTGCACGCGAATCCGCGGCGAAAGCGTCAGCCTTTCATTCTGCAGGCCGTCCCGCGCGCCCACCTCGACCAGCCGTACCGCCTCCATTACTGCGCCCGCTTGTGCTTGAGCAGTTCTGCGGCTTTGTCAGCACGCACATCGCGGGCCTCGACCATCTGCTTAACCAGCCAGTTCAGCTCGTCGCCGCGGGCACCCGCCGACAGCGCAATGTTGCGCGCGTGCAAGGCCATATGGCCGCGCTGGATGCCTTCGGTCGACAGCGCCCGTAGCGCGCCGAGGTTCTGTGCAAGGCCGACGGCAACCGCGATTTCGGCCAGCTCCTGGGCGGTTCTAACCCCCAAGATGCGCAGTGACAGCTGCGCCAGGGGGTGCGTCTTAGTGGCGCCGCCGACCAGGCCGACCGGCATGGGCATCTCCAGGGTGCCGACCAGATGGCCCTGGCTGTCCTTCTCCCAGGTGGTCAGCGAACCGTAGTGCCCATTGCGGCATGCATAGGCATGGGCGCCGGCCTCGACCGCACGCCAGTCATTGCCGGTGGCGACGATCAACGGGTCGATGCCATTCATGATGCCCTTGTTGTGGGTGGCGGCGCGGTACGGGTCGACCACGGCAAAGTTGTAGGCATCGAGGATGCCTTCGATGACCTCTTCACCTGTGTAGGCGCCGGTACTTAGCAGTTCTGGGGCAATACGCACCTGCGCGCGGGCCAGGCGCAGGTCGGCCAGGTTGGAGAGGATACGCAGGCGGACCTTGCCGCCGGTAATTTCTTCCAGCAAGGGCGCCACGGCCTCGGCCATGGTGTTGACCGTGTTGGCGCCCATGGCATCGCGTACGTCGACGATCAGGTGGGCCACCAGCATCGGCCCGCGCGGGCTCTGGGCGAAAGTATGCACCTCGATGTCACGGCAACCGCCCCCCAGGCTGTTGAGCAACTGGTCCTTGCGGTTGGCCAGTTCGATGATTTCGTCTTTGTGGCGCAACAGGCTCAAGCGTGCATTGAAGGGGTCGGCGACCTCGACGATCTGTACCTGGGCACGCATCAGCGGCAGCGAACTCGACGTCTTGAAGCCGCCGGCCTCGCGTGCCAGCTTGGCCATGAACGACGCCGCAGCAACCACCGAGGGTTCTTCCACCACCAACGGCACGATCACGTCGCGGCCGTTGATCTGGAAGTTGCTGGCCACCGCGTAGGGCAGCTCGAAGGTGCCGATCACGTTCTCGATCATGCCGTCGGCGATGTCCAACGGCAAAGCGCCGGCGTCTCGCAGCAGGGCGACGTCTGCCTGGGGCAGTTCGAGTGCGTCCTGCAAGTGGCTGAGGCGTTCAGCGGGTGACATGGCGCGGAACATGGGCAGGCGGGAGTCGATGCTCATGGGGAGGGTTACCTTGCAGTTATTGTTGTGAGTTGGCGCCACCGTAGTCCGATCTGTCTGGTGAAAGAAGGTACAGTTTGGCCAGACAGTACCTAAGCTGTACCCTTTGTTCAGACAAGGCATTCGGGACACCTGACGATGGCGCGGCAGACACTCGCAGAGCAACTGGCAGCATCCTTGGCAGTGCAGATCGGCAACGGCACGTACCGCATTGGCGAACGCCTGCCGTCCCTGCGCGAGTGCATGCGTTTGTTCGGCCATTCGAAAAACACCGTGATCAATGCCTATGAGTCGCTGGCCTCGCAAGGCCTGGTCGAGGCGCGCCACGGGCAAGGTTTTTTCGTCAAGCAGGGCGCGCCACGCAGCCACGAGCTAGAGGAGCCACTGCCCTACACCCGGGCGATGGACACCATTTGGCTGATGCGTCAGCAGTTCGTGCGCGAGCCTGGCCATTCGCCATTGGGCGAGGGCTTCCCGCCGGTGGAGTGGTTGATGGACATGCGCCTGGACAAGTTCACCCGGCAAATCATGCGCACCGGCGTCACCACGCTGTTTCGTTATGGCAACCGCCTGGGCAACGCCGGCTTGCGTCAACACCTGGTGCAAAAGCTGGCCAGCTATGCAATCACCGCCAGCCCCAGGCAAATCGTCACCACCCACGGCGCCAACCATGCGCTGGACCTGATCATTCGCCGCTTCATCGCCCCAGGCGACAGCGTGCTGGTGGAAGACCCTGGCTACTACCCGCTGTTTGGCAAGCTGCAGTTGCAAGGCGCACGCATGCTCTCAGTACCTCGGCTGGCAGATGGGCCGGACATCGAGGTGCTGGAGCAGCACCTGCGCCTGCATAAACCCAAGCTCTTCTTCATTCAGTCTGTCGGCCACAACCCGACGGGGTCTGATATTTCACCCAGCAAGGCGCATCGGTTGGTGCAATTGGCTGAAGAACACAACTTCATGCTGGTGGACGATGATGCAATGGCCGATTTCAAACCGGCCGCGGCAATCAAGGTGTCGGCATTGGACCAATTGCAGCGCTCACTGTATGTCGGCAGCTTCTCCAAGTCGGTGTCTGCGGCCTTGAGAGTGGGCTTTATCGCCGGCAGCAAAGAGGTGATCGATGAACTGGGCGACCTCAAGATGCTGCTGCACACCAGCACCTCGGAGCTGTGCGAGCGCACGGTCGACGTCATCCTCACCGAAGGGCACTTCCTGCGCCACGTGATCCGCCTTCAAGAGCGCTTGAAAGCCGCTACCAGCGCGGGCTTGCAGATGCTCGACGGGATCGGCGCCGAGGTATTCGCGCGACCCGAGCAAAGCCTGTACCTGTGGGCCAGGTTTGCCCATGTCGACGACGCCAGGGAGTTGACCCGGCAATTACTGCCCAAGGGCTTCATGATTGCCCCGGGGCATATCTTTGCGCCGGAGCAGGCGCAGGTTAACCCTTGGACGCGCTTGAACGTGGCCTATTTGAATGATGCGTTGCTCAAGGCGGTGTTGGGGCGTGAGGCAGGCTAGGGTGCCCTGTCAGCGCAGCCAACGGCGTAGCGCGTATTGCCGTAAACTGGTTATCAAGGGTTTACCTGTGCAGGAGGCCTTCATCATGCGCAGATTCATGCTGTTGCTCGCTATCTCAGCGATTGCGGGGTGCCAGGCGCCCATGCCGGCCGCCAATCCGCAGATGGCCTGGGTCGATTTCTCGGTGCCGTTTCCCAACGACAGGGTGCTGATGGCCGAACGTCTCGACAATCAGCGCCTGCGCGACGGTCGCTTTTTCCAGGTCAGCCCTGGCAGCCATGAGCTGATTGTCCGTTTCGACTTCGAGGCCAGCGGTGGCTCAGGCATGAGCATGATGGGGGGCAGCACCGTTCGCGAATGCTACCTGACCCTCAACTACCCGCACTTCAAGGCGGGCCAGCGCTACGTGCTGGAGGCACGCTCAATGGCCTTGACGCCGGAGGCGCGGTTGTACGATGCCCAGGGGCAGAAGGTTGCAGAGGTGAGCGAGTTCTATTGTCTTATGTGAGTGAAACCTGCCGTATGAATCGTCCGCTGTTCGTTTCTCTGGATGGGCCCAAAGGCACCGGCAAGACCACCTTGCTGGAGGCCATTACGAAAGTATTGAGGGCAGGCAACAACAAGGTAATCCGGCTTTGCGAGCGCAATAACGACCCCAACAGGGGTGAAACCATGGCCTTGGTCAACCAACTTGCCAGAAACCCCTGCCGGGAACTGGAATTGGGGGTTTGTGAGCGCTTGGCCGATAGCCGAAGCTGGATCTCACAGCATGTGCTGCCCAAGCAGCCGCCTGGCAGCATCATCCTGATCGATCGCTGGTACCCCTCCGATGCCGCGTTTCGGCGGACAGTGCCGTTTGCGGAGATTCTGCGGTTGAACATCGAGCGAAACGTGCGCGTGCCAGACCTGCATGTCGGCGTGGTCACCGACCCTGAGGTTTCATGGGCGAGGGCTGCGGCGCGCTCGCGTGGGTTGGGGAGCACGGTGATGTTCAACCTGGGGGAACAGGTGGCCAGTACCGAGGCATTCGAGCGGGTGGTGGCGGAGCAGGGGTGGGTGTTGTGCCGGAATGAAGGGACGGTGGAAGAGGCGACGATGCAGGTGGTTTCGCAGATTTACAGGGTGCTGGGATGCCCGTGACGCGACAGGGGTTGAAGATTTTAGAGCAGCGCTCACCTTCACAGGCATGAAATCGTATCTTTCAGGAATTGGCAGAACCAAAGCTGCGCTGTGCTATCACCACTGTGTTCATGCCAGTGCAGGCTGACTTCGAACCTTGGAACGGTAAATGGCAGTTCCAAGGTCTTGAGCCTGTTGCGCTCGATGTACATCTTCGCGACCCGCTCGGGCAGTGTCACCAACAGGTCACTGGTTGAAATGATTTCTGGCAGCACGCTGAAATGCGGGACCCGCAGGCTCACAGTGCGCTCGACGCCTGCTTCCCTCAAGCGATCTTCCACGAAATGGTGACCCGTCCCCGCGGATACCACTACATGCCGCTCCTCGAGAAACTGCTCCATGGACAGCGTGTCCCCCACGCGCGGATGATCCAACCGGGCCATGCAAACGTACCGCTCCTCGAACATGAGTTCGCACTTCGCCTGAACCGGCAGGTAGCTTCGATTGCACACCGCAGCGTCGATTTTTCCGGTTTTAAGCCACTCATCCAACCGCTCGATCTCGATCTGGATGACTTCCAGCTCCACCAGCGGTGCCTTGGCCTGCAACCCACGCAGCACATGCGGAAGGAAAAACACCTCACCCAAGTCTGACAGGGCCAAGCGGAATCGTCGCGTTGATTGGTCGGGCTCGAATTTCTTCGTGAGCGCTACTGCGCGCTCGATGTCCGCAAGCGAGGGCCTGAACGAGCCATAGAGCTGAGACGCTAGAACGGTGGGTTGCATCCCATCCCGGGTGCGTTTGAACAGGGGGTCGCCCCATTGATCACGGAGCCGCCCTAGCGCATAGCTCACAGACGGCTGCGTGACATGCAGGCGTTCTGCCGCTCCGCTGACGCTGCCCGTTTCATAGATGGTGACAAAGACCCTGACGAGATTGAGATCGATCATATTCAAATAGAGGTGGCTTATTTTGTTTTCAAAAATATATCTATTTGATCTATCAGGCAACACTCCATAACGTGGCGCTTGGACGAAGCGTCGAGGTTTATCTGCCGATTCGATCCCTGAAAACAACAACAAGAGTACATGCCATGCAACGCATCAGTGCAGTCGGTATCCTCGATACCGCAAAGCTAAGCCGCTTTCATTTTCTCCTGGTTTTTTGGTGCTCCTTTATCATGCTGTTCGATGGCTACGACCTGGTCATCTACGGCTCTGTGCTGCCTCACCTGATGACAGAATGGAACCTGACGCCTTCGCAAGCGGGGATGCTGGGCTCTAGCTCTATGCTCGGGATGATGGTCGGCGCGGTGCTGCTAGGCACCACTGCTGATCGTTTAGGCCGGCGCCCCATTATCTTGTTCTGTGTCGCGCTCTTCAGCGTCGCGGCATTTGTGAACGCCTTTGCTGTCGATGCCGTCACCTTTGCGATCTGCCGTTTTCTGACCGGGGTAGGGCTGGGCGGTGTAGTACCCAACCTGGTGACCATCTTGAAAGAGATGGCCCCGACCCAGTACCGCAATCGCCTGATCAACCTCATGCTCAGCTTCTTCGCAGTGGGCGGCCTACTGTCGGCGCTGGCGGGTATCTATTTGATTCCGATGATGGGTTGGCACTCCCCGTTCTACGTTGCCGGGCTGTCTTTGCTCTGCCTGCCACTGTTGTACAAGACGCTGCCCGAGTCGGTTGCCTACCTTGTTCACAAAAACCGCCAAGAAGAGGTCGGGCTGCTTCTGCAGCGCATCAACCCCGCCCACCGTCACAGCAGTGGTATCCACTATGAAGTCGAGTCGGTCGCCAACACGGCAAGCACCTCGATGGCCTCGCTTTTCAGTGATGCTCGTGCTTTCGCAACGATGATGGTGTGGGTCGCGTTCGGCATGTGCATGCTGATGGTTTATGGGCTTAATACCTGGTTACCGAAACTGATGAACAGTGGCGGTTATCCGCTGGGTTCCAGCATTACATTCCTTTTGATCATGAACATTGGAGCGCTGATCGGGCAGCTCGCCAGTGGCTTTGTCGCTGACCGCTGGGGCTGCAAGCCGACGCTGCTGCTGTTCTTTGCAGTGTCCGCGATCTCGATCTCCTTGTTGGGTATTCGCCCTGGGCCGATGACGTTGTATGCGCTGCTGCTGGTGGCCGGTGGCGCGACGGTTGGATGTTTGTCTGTCGTGCACACCCTCGCAGCGGATATCTACCCCGCCAATGCACGTTCGACCGGGGTGAGCATGGCCGCCGCCGTGGGCCGTTGCGGCGCGGTGGCAGGGCCTCTTCTTGGGGGCTACCTCTACAGCTTGAGCCTGCCATTCGAGCAAAACTTCCTGCTGTTCGGGCTGCCCGGTGTAGTGGCCGTAATCGCCGTGATGATGATCGCCCAACGGCACGCCAACCGGGTGTCGGTGGACACCCCACTGAAACAAAACGCTTAAAACCTCCGTTTCACCCCGTTCTGGTTTAAAGCTCGCCTGCGAACGGGTTTTGGCGCGACGTTACCGTCGCGCCTTTTTATTCAACAACTTGCCCAGCGCTGCATTGACGGCCTGGGTGACTGCGCCCTGAAGAAACGCACATACACAATAATAATTCGGAGTGGGTTAAATGAAGCAGATTGGTCGGATAGGCTGGGCTATGACGGGCTTGGCGTCAGCGTTTGCAGTGCCGGGTCATGCGGATGTGTTAAAGGACAGCCATCTCACCTTGGGGCTTCGTAATTTTTATTACGACCGGGATTTCAAACAAACCGATGCCCCCAAGTCCAGAGTGGGTAGTTGGAGCCAGGGCTTCGACGTGCAATTCAAGTCTGGTTATACAGAGGGCCCTGTACAGTTTGGGCTGGACGCCTATGGCCAGTATGCGTTCAGGCTCGATGGCGGTGGCGGGCGCGGGCCAGACACTGTACTCCCTTACGATGACAGCAAGGGGCGACCGGTGCAGGACTACGGCCGTGCAAGCCTGGCTGCAAAGATGAAGTTCTCGAACACGCAGGTACGTATCGGGGAACATCGCCCGATGTTGCCAGTGGCGTATTACGACGACTCCCGCCAGCTCATCACCACCTATGAAGGTGCGACTGTCGAGTCCAAGGAGTGGGCGAAGCTCACCCTCAACGCGGGGCGTTTCTGGAAGACGGCGACCCGCGAGTCGTCTGATCGCGAAGATATCTACTTGTTTGGTGATACGCCCGCACAGAGCAGTGATGGGTTGAACTTCGCGGGTGCGCGCTACGATTTCACCCCCGCCTTCAATACCACCTACTACTTTGCGCAACTCGAGGATATTTACCAGCAGCATTATGCGGCTGCCGCGTACACCTGGGCGATGGGTGGTGGCTATACGCTGAAGTCTGATATTCGCTACTACAACACGCAGGATGAGGGTGCGAAGCGCTCAGGGGACTTGGACAACCGGTCTATCGGTTTCATGACGGCGCTGAACAAGGGCGGCCACACCTTTACTGCAGCCTACCAGCGTATGAGTGGTGATGACGCCTTCCCGTTGCTCAACGGTTATGCGCCTCAGCCTTTCCTGGTGAACTGGTCGACGATCGCGTTCTACAAGGCGCAGGAGCGCTCCTGGCAAGCACGCTACGACTACAACTTTGCGGCCATGGGCATGCCGGGGTTGAAACTCATGACGCGTTACTTGCGCGGTACGCAAATCGACCGGGGGCCTGGGCTGTCGGATAACGTCGAAAGCGAGACCAACGTTGTCATGTCCTATGTCATTCAAAGTGGGCCACTGAGCGGCCTTGCATTCGAAGGCCGTAACATCAAGGTCAAAACGCGCTACGGCGCGGACTTTGATGAGAACCGTCTGATCACCAGCTACACCTGGACATTCTGGTAACCGGTAAAGGGCTCGCCTGTGCGAGCCCGATGCACGTTCAGCTCACACCAGATATTGGGCAATCTGTTGCTCACGCCAGATGATGCCGGTACCCGGTAGATCCGGGATGACGGCATTACCGTTTGCAAAGGTGAGGGTAGGCTCGATGACGCTGCCGGCGAGATCCAGACGCTCCAACCAGTGCGCCGTCGGTGTCGCCGCCAGCAGGTGTGCACTGATTTCCTGGAACAGGTGGCTGGACATGGGGATGCTGAACTGTTGCGCCAGCGCGCTGGCGCGCAGCCAACCGGTTACGCCGCCGATCTTCATCACATCAGGCATGGCCAGCCGGCACGCACCCGCAGACAAGGCTTTGAACATTTCCTCTGGGCCAAGCCAGTTCTCGCCCATTTGCACGGGTACATCCAGAAGGCTCTGGATGCGCTGGTGCCCGGCATAATCATGCTGCAGCGTCGGCTCCTCGATCCAGGCGACGCCCTCGGCTTGCAACGCTTGGCTGCGCTTGATCGCCGCCGGCACATCCAGGCTCTGGTTGTAGTCCACCATGATGCCGAAACCATCGCCGACGGCTTCGCGAATACTGCGCACCACTGCCAAGTCACCCTCGAGGGTGGCGTAACCGATTTTGGTCTTCACGGCACGGAAGCCCGCTTCTGCTGCAGTCACAGCCCTTTCAGTGGCGAGCTTCACACCATCCAGGCTGTGGCTGTCATAGCTCTGGATCGGGCGTGCGCTGGCACCGAGCAATTGCACCAAGGGCATTTCATGGACTTTGCCCAATGCATCCCAGGCGGCCATGTCGATGCCCGCCGCCGCCATGCGGATCAAGCCGGTATAGCCTGCAAGGCAGAAACGTTTGGCCAGCATCGCTTCAAGGCTGACGGGCGCCAGGGGCTGGTTGACGATCAGTTGGGCCATGTCATCCAGAAGCTGCTTGAGGGATTTCAAGGCCACCGGTGTGTAAGCAAAGAGGTAGGCGTGGCCCACCACACCGGCATCGGTGCTGAGGTCGATGAGTACCAAGGGCGCTGTTCCGACAGTGCCGACCGCCGTGTGCACCGGATAGGCGAGTGGGACGTTGACTGCCCGCGTGCGCAACTGGGTAATCAATACTTCGCTCATGCGAGAGTTCCTTTACCAAGGGTTCGATTGATCGAGGAGGCTTCGACGCCCCCGTCGTTGAGGAGATACGCCGGAGACAGCGAGGCGACATCGGGGCATCCGATCTGAGCGAGGGTGCGATCGATATCCGTTTTGATGAGGGCTAACACCTCTTTAACACCGGTCTCTCCGCGGGCGGCCAGCCCATAGAGCGTTGCGCGGCCAAGGAGTACCGCTTCGGCGCCGAGGGCGAGTGCCTTCACGATGTCTGAGCCTCGGCGGAAGCCGCTGTCGATAAGCACCGGTTTGCCGATCTTCGCTACCGAGTCGGCGAGCACCTCCATCGGCGAAATCGCGCAGTCCAATTGGCGACCCCCGTGGTTGGAGAGAATCACGCCATCGGCACCGTGCGCGATGCAGCGATCTGCGTCTTCGGCGCTGAGCAGGCCTTTGACGAGCAGTTTGTGTGGCCACAGGTCCCGTAGCCATTTCAATGCTCGCCAGTCAAAACTGGCATCCATCTGCCGACTCATCAGGGCAGCTTGCATCTCCAGGCTGGAGGCCTGGCTGCTAGCAAAATTCGCAAGCTGCGGCATGCCGTGTCGTAACAGATCGAATGACCAGCGTGGATGCAGGCACCCCTCGAGCATAACCTTGGGGGTGTAGCTCATGGGCATTTTGAAACGGTTATGCAGGTCGCGCTCCCGGTAGCCGTTGACCGCAACGTCCGTGGTCAGTACCAGCGTCGTGTAGCCAGCGTGCAGGGCCTTGAGCACCATTG
The DNA here is from genome assembly GCF_026240895.1 of Pseudomonas sp. DCB_AW. Taxonomy (NCBI): domain Bacteria; kingdom Pseudomonadati; phylum Pseudomonadota; class Gammaproteobacteria; order Pseudomonadales; family Pseudomonadaceae; genus Pseudomonas; species Pseudomonas sp. DCB_AW. Next base: position 238,618 of record NZ_JAPFCE010000002.1, on the reverse strand, counting down.
CCTGAGCAATCTCCCTGTGGATCACGTAGAGCTGAAACCACAGCTCTCCATCACAGTGTCGGGCGAGGTCCTCGATCGAGAGGTTGGACGCCGTCGACAGCACGAAAGGGATCCCAGCGTGGGTTGCCGCTCTGGCCAGGGCGAGGTCACCCTGTGGCCATAGCGCGCCGTTCAAGCCGGTAGGCCCGATCAACAACGGCATCGATTGGCGCTTGCCCAGCACCTGCGCCTGGAGGTTGCGTTGGCTTACGTCCACCAAGCGCTTGGGCTTGAAGCGCCATTGCTGGAAGACGTCGCGGTTGTGTTTAACGCCGTATTCGTCTTCCGCTCCGCCTTCAAGATAGTCGTACACCATTTTGGGCAAGCGTTTTTGCGCCAGTTTTCGATAGTCCTCGACGCTGAATAGGTTTTGCTGACTCATCGTCCGACCCTCACTGCACAGGGCTGACGGTGCTGACTTCGATCAGTACCGGCCCTTTGGCGGCCAGCGCTTCCTGCAAGGCGCCTGTGAGCTGCTCCAGGTTTTCGGCCTTCAACGCGTGCACGCCGTAACCCTTCGCGAGTGCGCCAAAGTCGATATTCGGAACGTCCAAGCCAGGGACATGCTCAGCTTCGAGTACGCCGGCAAACCATCGCAGGGCACCGTAGGTGCCGTTGTTCATGATCACGAAGATGGCTGGAATGTTGTACTGAGCGGCAGTCCACAACGCACTGATGCTGTAGTTGGCCGAACCATCGCCAATGACGGCAATGACTTGCCGATCCGGCTCAGCCAACTGAACACCGATTGCTGCTGGAAGGGCGAAACCCAGCCCGCCCGCGGCGCAAAAGTAGTAGCTGCCGGGGTGACGCATGTTCAAGCGCTGCCACATCTGAGCGGTGGTCGAGGTGGACTCGTTCAGGTAAATCGCATCTACCGGGGCCATCTCATTAAGCGTGTCGAACACGGTTTCAGGGCGGAGTCGCCCCGCGTCCTGGCTGAGCTTCTCAGGTTCAGGATTGGCGCATGGCATTGGGCGGTCGCTGTCACTCACGAGAATGGCGAGCGCAGAGGCCATTGCGCCGATGTCGGCAACGATTGCATCACCCATCGGTGCACGCGCGGCTTCAAGCGGGTCACAGGTCACAGAAATCAAGCGGGTGCCAGGTTTGAGGTATTGCCCTGGGTCGTATTGGTGGTAGCGGAATACCGGAGCGCCAAGCACCAACACCACGTCATGGCCTTCCAGCAGCTGAGAAATCGCTGCGATCCCGGCAGGCATGAGCCCCCGGAAACACGGGTGTCGGGTCGGGAAGGGGCAGCGCGGGGCGGACGGCGCCACCCATACGGGGGCTTTGAGGCGTTCGGCCAGTGTCACGCAGTGCGCATTCGCATTCGCTGCATCGACATCTGGGCCCAGGACGATCGCGGGGTTGGACGCGCTATCGAGGACTTCCACCAATGCTTCAAGGTCCTGGTCATTGAGCCTGACTGCCGAGCTGACGCTGCGATCGAACAGGTGATGGGACTGAGGGTCAGCGTCCTTGTCCCAGTCATCGTATGGCACAGACAGGTAGACAGGGCCGCGAGGCGCCATGCTCGCCATGTGGATGGCCCGGCTCATCGCATGCGGGACGTCTGCAGCGCTCGCGGGCTCGTAGCTCCATTTGACCAGCGGGCGCGGCAGGTTGGGGGCATCGACGTTGGTCAGAAGCGCTTCGACACCGATCATGGCGCGCGTTTGCTGGCCCGCCGTCACGATAAGGGGAGAGTGCGAGTTCCAGGCATTGCTGAGTGCGCCCATGGCGTTGCCGGTGCCGGCAGCTGAGTGCAGGTTGATGAACGCAGGCTTTCGCGTTGCCTGCGCGTAACCATCGGCAATCCCCACCACGCAGGCTTCCTGAAGCGCCAGGATGTATCGAAAGTCTTCCGGGAAATTTTTCAGAAACGGCAATTCATTCGAACCAGGGTTGCCGAAGACGGTGTCGATGCCCTGACGGCGCAGAAGCTCATACGTGGTGCCATGTACCGAAGCCATGATGATTGTCTCTTACCAAATGATGAGAGCCACGATAGAATCGAGGCATAAATAGATCAAATAGATAGATTAAACATTTATCTATAGAGACGGATTATATTGCTGTGAGTGTGGTCTTGAGCCGCTGCGCAGCGTTTAGGGAGGTTTGCATGGCGACCTTGCTGCGAGGCATTAACGTAGATCGCGTTGCCGAACTCGTTTGGCTACTGGCTGAGTCACAGGGGCGGCCCGACATCCGGGCAAGGTCGCTTCAGGCAGTGGCGGCGCTTCTGGAGGCGGAGCATGTGGCATCGTTCGTATGGGATCAGCACGAGCATCGCTCCACCCAGCCCGTTGCTTTCAACATCGATGGGCACCACCTGCAGGCGTATGAGCAGCACTTCCATCGCGTGGATGTGGTGACCCCGGTGATGCGCAAGGTAAGGCAGGCTGCCCGCGTCGATTGCCACGTGCCACGTGCCACGCTTGTAGCCAGCGAGTTCTACAACGACTTCCTTCGGCCGGCGGACATGGAGCACGGTCTTAATGTGTTTTTCTTCGATGGCAACCAGGACGTGGCCGATTTGAGGATCTGGAGGGGGCGAGGGCGAGTGCCATTCAGTGAGCGAGAGGAGCAACTGCTTCTGACCCTTGAGCCGTACTTTCTCAACGCATTTCGCACCGTACCCAAACAGCGTCAGGCCTTGTCGCTCAGAGAGGCTGAGGTAGTCAGGCTGGTGGCCGGAGGCGCCAGTGATAAAGAGGTCGCCCGAGCACTCGGCATCAGCTTTACCACGGTGCGTACTCATCTCAAGAACGCGATGGCCAAGCTTGACTGTCGGAACCGAACGCAGTTGGCCCGCTGTGTGTGAACCCGTGCTGGCAATCCTCAAATTTGAGGAGACCCTTTGTCGCAGGGCCACATTAACGTGTCTGGCGACAGCATCGTCAGCGCGGCCAAGAGAACAAGAAATGGATCAGCATGAAGGCAACACCGTGGAGCAGGTCAGTGAGTCTGGTATGCCTCAAAAGGCATTGTGGGAGCTCACGCTCACCGAGGCGTCGGCACGTATTCGAGAGGGTAAGGTCAGCAGTCGCAAGCTGGTTGAGGCGTTTCTTGCTCGGATCGCCGATTACCCTCAGCTAAACGCTTTCATCAGCGTCGACCCCGCTGCCGCGCTGGATCAGGCGGATGCGTATGACCGATATCTGGGGGAGGGTGGAGTGCCGCTTCCGCTGGGCGGCCTGCCGATTGCCGTGAAAGACAGCATTCACGTGATCGGCTTTGCCAACACGGCCGGAACACCCGCGCTGGCCAATTATTACCCCACGCGCAACGCCGACATTGTCGATGCCTTGCTCAAGGCAGGCGCCATTGTGGTTGGAAAGACCAACATGCATGAGTTGGCTTTCGGCACATCAGGCTACAACACCGCGTTCCACAGCCCAGGGGTCGTGGGTGTGCGCAACGCGTTTGACCCCACACGCATCGCCGGGGGCTCCTCTTCTGGCAGCGGTAGCGCTGTCGGCGCTCGCCTGGTGCCTGCTGCGCTGGGTACCGATACGGGAGGGTCTGTCAGGCAACCCAGCGCGCTGAATGGTTGCGTGGGGTTCCGGCCTACCGTGGGGCGCTATTCAACAGAGGGTGTCACACCTGTTTCACCGACGCGAGACACCCCCGGCCCCATGGCGCGCTCCGTTGAAGATGTCATCACTCTGGATACGATCATCACGGGGGCGCAGCCCATCGCTGCACCTGCAGCCTCGTCCATACGGCTGGGTGTGCTCAAAGAGTTCTGGGCGGATCTCAGTGAGCCTGTGCAGGCGCTCGCCCTCGCGGCGTTGAGCAAGCTGGAGCAGAGCGGTGTTCAGCTTGTGCGGCTGTCAGACCCTGAGATCTTTGCGTTGAACAGTGCTGTCAGCATGCCCTTGGCGCTGCACGAATGCAGGCCTGCACTGACCGATTACCTGTCGGTGAACGAGACCGGTGTGTCGTTCGACGGGCTGGTCGCTGCGATTAGCAGCCCGGATGTTCGAAGCATCTTCGAACAGCACATCGTGCCTGGTCAGCTGGGTAATGTGAACGGTCAGCCCGTGGACCTTGAGGGCGCTTATACGGCCGCCATCAAGCACAGCCGGCCCACGCTCATCGGGCGTTTCGACACCCTGTTCAAAGCGCATCAGCTAGATGCGCTTATCCACCCCACAACGCCAGATTTGGCCATCAAGAGTGAACCGGATGCGGCTCGCTTCGACGCGTTCGCACGCATGATCAGAAACGCCGACCCCGCCAGCAATGCGGGCATGCCCGGTATCAGTCTGCCCATCGGCCTCTCCGAGAAAGAGGGCCTGCCTGTAGGGATCGAAATCGATGGGCTGCCGGGTACTGACGCGCGCTTGCTGAGTATCGCGTTACTCATTGAAAGCACTGTTGAACCTGTAACCCCCTATCGAGAGTGATTCTGCCTATGAATTATCCATCTCCAGTGATGATCGACGCGCTGTTTGCGGCTCAGAAGGCTTTTTTCGCCACACGGGCCACGGCTGATATCGGCGTGCGCAAGCAAGCGCTCGAAAAGCTGCGCGGCGCTGTAATCAACAACACAGAAGCGCTCTATACGGCACTTGCTGAAGACTTGGGGAAGACCCGGGAGGTCGTTGACCTGGCGGAAATCGGAGAGGTGTTGCACGAAATCGATTTTGCGCTGGCTAACCTCGATGCCTGGGCCGTCCCCGAGCGGGTACCTACGCCAGACATCATCGCGCCCTCCGAGTGCTACATCGTTCAGGAACCCTATGGTGTCACTTACATCATAGGCCCGTTCAACTACCCGGTTAACCTGACGCTGACCCCGCTGATCGGCGCGATCGTGGGTGGCAACACCTGCATGATTAAACCGTCCGAAACCACACCCGCCACCTCGATTGTCATCGAAAAAATCATTTCAGAGGCGTTTGCACCTGAGTACGTCACGGTGGTGCAGGGTGGCCGCGTCGAAAACAGCCACCTGCTGAGCCTGCCCTTCGACTTCATCTTCTTCACCGGCAGCCCCACTGTCGGCAAGGTCGTCATGAAGGCGGCGGCGGAGCACCTTACGCCGGTTGTCCTTGAACTCGGTGGCAAGTGCCCGTTGATTGTTCTGCCTGATGCCGATCTCGACCAAACTGTGGATCAGTTGATGTTCGGCAAATTCATCAACAGCGGCCAAACGTGCATCGCGCCTGATTACCTTTACGTCCACCGAAGCGTTAAAGAAGCACTGTTGCAGCGGTTGGTGGCGCGGGTGAAAAGTGAGCTTCCCCACGTCAATTCCACGGGCAAGATCGTGACGGCTCGCCAAGTGGAGCGTTTGGTCGCCTTGGTGGCGGAAACACGCGGCACGGTATTGGTTGGGGCCCAAGCCGAGGTGGACAAGCGCGTGTTTAGCGCGACCGTGGTGGATAGCGTGAAATGGGATGATCCGCTGATGGCCGAAGAACTGTTCGGGCCGATCCTGCCTGTGCTGGAATTCGATGACATCAGCGGGGCTGTCGACATGATAAACAAACACCATCCCAAGCCCCTGGCGGTCTACGTTTTCAGTAAGGACGTTGTTCAGGCCAAGGGGGTCATCGACCGAATCCAATCGGGAGACGCACAGGTGAACGGGGTCATGCTGCATGCCTTTTCGCCCTATCTACCGTTTGGCGGTATCGGTGCGTCGGGGATGGGGGACTATCACGGGCACTACAGCTACCTGACCTTTACACATAAGAAGTCGGTGCGAATCGTGCCGTAACTTGCAGCGAAGCGCGCTTCGGCGCGCTTTGTCATATTCGTTGAGCTCGCTGAGTGACCCTTAACGCGCGTGAGGCGATATCCATGGGAGTACAAATGTGCTCCGCGCCCCGGGTTCTACCTATAACGTCAGACAGGGGCCAGAGTGCTGCCCGGCCGGGTACGGTCTATGCTGGAAACGTGAATCACGCATTTTCCTTCTGCAGCCTGCATCTTCGTCCTGGCTGATTACACTGTTCGCATCGCCACACATGGAGTACCCGGGATGGGCTGCATGTTGATCGCTCGTGCTGCTCTGAAGCCAGGCGGCCTATGGCTTGTGCTTATTGCTACCGCGCCTTCGGGCGGCAGAGGGTCGCAGGCATGAGCAATCCAGGGCGCGGCTATTCCTTGCAATGGCTGGTGGCGTTGGCCATTGTGCTGGGCATGTCGCTGTTGGGCGCGGGCCTTGCCTGGCAGGGCTATCGCGGAATCCAGCAGACACTGGTCGCCGCCGCCGGTGACACCGCTCGGCAGTTCGGCAAGACCATCGATGAACGCGCCCGGCGCTTGGTCGACCCCGTGCAGAGCAGCATCCGCCTGCTGGCCTTCAACCCGACGGCCAGCACCCTCGCGCAGCGCCTGGAGCGGCTACCGCAGCTGGTCGAAAGCCTCAACGCCAACAAGATGCTGAGCGCCGCTTATATGGGCTACCCCAATGGCGAGTTCTTGCTGGTGCGCAGGCTCAAGGACCCGCAACTGCTCCAGCGTTACGCCGCACCTGCAGGAACCGCGTTTCTGGTGCAGAGCGTCAGCAAGGGCGACGACGGCACGCTGCTGGGGGAGTGGCGGTTCTACGACCCGGCGCTGGCGCTACTCAAGTCCGAGGCCAAGCCGAATTACCGCTATGATCCCCGCGTACGCCCCTGGTTTGTCGAAGCATCCGGGCAATCCAGCACTGTCTTTACCCACCCCTACGTGTTCTTCACCACCCGCGAGATCGGCATGACCATGGCCCAGCGCAGCGTCGACGGCGGCTCGGTGGTCGGCATGGACGTATCGGTCGACGACCTGGCCAGCGAAACCCGCGACATGCGCATGACCGCAGGCACCGAGATCGCCGTGGTAGACGGGAAGGGCAGTGTGGTGGCGTACCCGGACCTGGCGCGGGTCATCGTGCATGAAGGGGAGGCCGTGCGCTTGTCCCGTATCACCGAGCTGGGCATCCCGAGCCTGGCACAGCTCTACGCGCACTTGCCCCAGGGCAGCCAGCCTCAAGCGTTCCAGGTGAACGGTGAAACCTGGTACGGCATGCTCGAGCAACTGACGACCCTGGCCGGGCAAGACTTGCAGGTGCTGATTGCCGTGCCGGCCCACGAACTGCTGGCCGACGCACGCAAGGTGCTGGTCGAGCAGTTGCTCTGGGCCGCTGTGCTGATGGGGGTGTTGCTGCCGCTCGGTGGCTTGCTGGGCCGGCGAATCGGCCGCCCGCTGCGCCTTCTGGCCGATCAGGTGCGTGGCCTGGCCAGCTTCGATTTCAGCCGTGAGGTGGGGGTTGAGTCGCAGGTGACCGAGGTGCGTGAGTTGAGCCGGGTGCTTGGTCGCATGTCCGGGACTATCCGCAACTTCCAGGCGATCACCCTGACGCTCAGCCGTGAAAGCCAGTTGGAACACATGCTCGACGGGGTGCTCACCCCACTGGTGGATGCTGCCGGGGCCAGCGCTGGCGCGGTGTACCTGTTCGATGCCGAGCGCGACGTGTTGCGCCTGGCCGCCGCCTGCCGAGGCGAGGGCTACCCAGAGGCGTTGCCGATTGGCGAGCACGCCCCTGATAAGCTGGCGAACGCCGTGACACAGGCCCTGGCATTACAGGGCCGCGGTCACGCGGTGGTGCTCAATGATCGTGGTCATGCGTTGCTCGGCATCCTGGTGCTGCAGCTGGCAAGTGAGCAGGCGCTTGATGGAATGGGCGAACCGTTCCGACGCTTTGTCGAGGAACTGTCCGGCGCTGCTGCCGTGGCAATCGAGACCCGCCAGCTGGTCGAGGACCAGCAGCGCCTGCTCGACGCCATGATCAAGCTGCTGGCCGATGCCATCGATGCCAAGAGTGCCTACACCGGAGGCCACTGCGAACGCGTGCCGCAACTGGCGCAGATGCTGTTGGACAAGGCCGTGGCGGCCGACAGCGGCCACTACGCCGGTTTCACCATGAGCGAGGCCGAGCGTTATGAGTTTCGGGTAGCGGCCTGGTTGCATGATTGCGGCAAAGTCACCAGCCCCGAATATGTGGTGGACAAGGCCACCAAGCTGGAGACCCTGTACAACCGCATCCATGAGGTGCGCATGCGCTTCGAGGTGCTCTGGCGCGACGCCGAGCTGGTGTACTGGCAAGGCGTGGCCAGCGGCGCGGATCGGCAGATGCTGCAATGTACGCTTGAGCAGAGCAAGGTTGAACTGCAGGAGGCGTTCGCCTTCGTCGCCAAGGCCAATATTGGCGGCGAGTGCATGCAGGACGAAGACGTCGAGCGCTTGCGCCGCATCGGCGAGCGGCGCTGGCAGCGCCATTTTGACAACCGCCTGGGCATCTCCCGCGACGAAGCGGCGCGCTTTGCCGGTGCGCCGCCTGTGCAACTGCCGGTGGACGAACCACTACTGGCCGACCGCAGCGAACACCGGGTGCCCTGGGGGCCGCGCAAACCACCGGTGGCCAAAGGCGACCCGCGCAATGTCTGGGGGTTCGACATGCGCCTGCCGGCCAATGCCAGCGATTACGGCGAGTTGTACAACCTATCAATCCGCCGCGGCACGCTGAACGACGAGGAGCGCTTCAAGATCAACGAACACATCGTGCAGACCATCATCATGCTCAGTTCGCTGCCGTTTCCGCGTCAGATGCGGCGTGTGCCCGATATCGCCGGCAACCATCATGAAAAAATGGACGGCAGCGGGTATCCGCGACGATTGGGCAAGGCAGACCTGGGCATCGCCGAACGGGTGATGGCAATCGCCGATATCTTCGAGGCACTGACGGCGGCGGATCGGCCGTACAAGGCGCCGAAGACCCTGTCCGAATCGGTGAAGATTCTGGTGTTCATGGCGCGGGACAACCATGTGGATGGTGAACTGCTGCGCTTGTTCCTGAGCAGTGGCGTGTATCGGGAATATGGCGAGCGGTTCTTGCGGGCAGAGCAGGTGGACGAGGTGGATGTTGGGTATTGGCTAGGGCAGATCTAGGGGGCGTTTTCAAAGGCATTGTTCCAAGGGCGCAGTAGTGCTCAGCCTTTGAGGCTGGGCAATGGCGTTGGGCGGTGTTTCATACAGCGCCTAGGGCGGTGAAATGGTAATCACCGTTGAGCCGGAGAACGCACCTGGCGTCACGGTCCCGCGGGTGACCAGGGTCGATTCAATGTTCAGTGGGCTGGCCAGGCCATTTGTAACGGCCACGTTGATACCCGCCGTGGCGTCTTTGCCATTGACCGTAATCCTCGAGTACAAGCTGTTGTCGTCCCTCAGTCGTACCCCGTAAGAATCCGTTCTGGATGCCGTGACGGTCACGCTCGCCGGCCCCCGGCAGAGCACACTGAGCTGGGTTGAAGCTGTCGCGCCGTCCAGGGCATTGTCGGGCAAGTGTTTGTGGTTGATGTTGTTATCACCCTTGATTTCGCACATCAACACCGGCGCGACAACACGGGTGCATGGGCCGAAAGTACTTAGTGCGCCACCCAAGTCGGTGCCGATTTTCGCGTGGCTGAAACCGATGCACAGCTCATTGTTGGCGTAGTTGGTACTGACCAGAACCGAGCCAGTGAGCGGTATTCGGAAACCTTGTGCTTGTAGATCCCATAGCAGATCGCTCATCGACGAACTGCCACGATGAACGGGTACCTGCCACTTGGCATATGTGCCAACCGCGCTGTAAGTCCCAGCACGTTGGTGTGCGTTCAGATAGATGTTGCATAGGTGTAGACGCGGGTCGTCCGTTTGGCACGGGTTGGGCCTCCCTGTCCCAGCCGAGTCCCAGCCGCTTACTATGAAGTGATAGCGTACGCCCCCCGGCTCATATTGACTTTCCGTTGTGGTAATTGTGATGGCGTATGCCTGGGCCGCTGCACCGCCTAACAGCACCGCTGCCAGGGCGCTACGCAGCGCCGTTGCGTAAGGCTTATTCATGGTGATCACTCGTAACTCAAGGCAAAGGTGAGGGAGGCTTCGAATTCGCCTTCTCCGAGGGTGCGGTTGGCTAACACGTCGGGCTCGCCCTGCAAGTAGGCATTGAGGTTGAGCACGTTGTTGCCACTGGTCAGTTCACCCATGGGGTGTGTCTTGTTCAAGGGCAGTAGCTTTCCGGTCCGGGTTTCCATCCCTACCATCAGGCCTTTCACAGTGGTGCTTTGCAGCACCAGCAGCCCTGGTGGATCGCTGCTTTCGTTACCGCTGAAGGCGATGCTGACCATGCGTTTGCCAACGTCTAGGTCGCAGTTTTTCAAGCGCACTTCTATGGGGCGGCCCTTGGTCCTGCCGTTGAGGTAGAGGTCTTTGTCGACCACACTCTGGAAGTCCAGTTTGATTAATTCATCCCTTTCATCCAGCACGCACGGCTCATTCACCAGCGTGCCGGAGAAGTACAGGTTGTCTTCTGCTGCCTGTACCGCCGGCAACCACAGGCTGGCGGTGACCCAGGCGGTCAGGGTAATGGCCCATTTGCCCATGGAACCTCCTAGTAGAGTTCGGCCATCAATAGCGCCGACGCGGTAAAGTCGGTGCTGGGTAACTCCGCGCCGGTAAGCTTCACCGGCACGGCCTCCAGGATGGGTGGAGTCGATGCATTCACATCGATATCTCGGGGCTGGTTGGGAATCAGTGCCGTGCCGCCGAGCAGTACCTTGATGCCCAGGTCGGTTACCGAGGTCTTGAGCGCGGCAGGATCGAAATGGGCGTTATCTCCTTGGAGGGTCAAGCGCATGTGCCACGTGATGCCGGCAGCGGCTGCCCCCGGGCAATCGATCTGATAGGGAATCGCCTGACGGTAGCGTTCGCCATCGATGCGGTTGACGGCAATATTGCGCTCGAAGCGCACGTCGATACGTCCGCCCTTGTCGCTGACGGTGCAACCGGGCGGCGCCAGCAGGTTGCCGGTGAACTGCAGGTTGTCTGCGCCAATACACAGTAGGGGCAGGGTGGCAATCGACAGTAGTGCCAAGGTGCGGTGCAAGGTGTTCATCGATAATCCACCACCAGGGTTGCGCTGGCACTCAATTTGCCCGCTTGAACCTCACTGTTTTCGCGCTTGACCAGAACGGCTTGCAGCACCGGCTGTTTGCGGGTGTCGAAGTCAGCCCAGGTGTTGAGCGCAAGCGGCGCACCGTCTTTTTTCAGGGCGATGCCGAGGTTGTCGTAACCGCGTACCACCAACAGTTCAGGATCGAAAGCCGGGGTGCCGCGTACCTGAATACGTAACTCATTGGTTGCCGAGCGGCTGCAGTCGAGCGAGTAGTCCAGGGTGATGGTCTTGTACGTGCCATCGATGCCGGCGGTCTGCACATCGCCAAAGGGGCCAGTGATGGGCGCGTTTTTATTGATCACGCACGGGATCGCCGCATAGACGACGCCCTCGATCGTTACCACCATCTGCTGTTCAGCGTGGCTCATGGGTGCACAGCCCAACAGCATGGCCAGCAATACAGTACGTGCGACGGTCATTGCTGGGCCCTCAGTCATACGCCAGGTTCACATTGAGGCTGGCGCGGAAGGCGCCAGGGCGCAAAGGTGCCGCTGTGCGCTCAGGGCGAAGGTAGTACGTCAGTTGGTTGTCACCCGGTGAGACGAACCACGCCGGCGCGGTACGGCCCAGGCGTACATCGCTGCCCTGGACATCGAGCAGGCGCAGGCCAAAACCCTCGGCGCCGATCACCCTGATCAGTGCGGGCGTATCGGCATCGGCGACGGCGTTGAAGGCCAGCGCGGCCACCGGTTCGATGGCGCTCCAGACCAGAGTGCCTTGCTGCTCATCCTGGCGGCCGCCGTTGACGCGTACACAGCCTTGCAGTTTGAGATGCAGGGCTACAGGCGCACCCTGATCGCCAATGCGCAACAGGTGGGCAGTGCTCAAATCACCCACAGACAAAGTCTGATAGGCCGAGCTGGGGTCCAGGTAGCAGGCGCTTTCTAGCAAGGTACCGGTGACCTGGAACTCGGCCGTCTGCGCAAGGTTGCCGGCGGCATGAGTCAAGACACTGGCCGTACAGAGCCAGGCAGCAAGACAGATAGGGAGTCCAGGCTTCATGATTTGCCCTCACTGGAATAGGTCGTCGGGTGTCAGCGTTTGCTGGCTACGGGGCTGGCGCTACAGGTGTCTGCTGCGCAGCTGAACTGCAGTTGCGGGCGGCCGCCAAAGTCGTTGACGTAAGTCAGCACTGGCTTGTCGCCCAGCGCCTTGCTGCTTACGCCCAGGTCGAGCTGGCCCCTGGGGGCGATCATCAGGGGTTTGAAGTCGATCGCGCTGGCTGCGTTGAGGTTGGGTGTGGCATCGATCAGGGTGACGTAGTAGGGCGTCGGGTTGTTCACCTGATAGCGGCCGTTCTGGCGGGTCAGGGTCAGTTTTTCCTGCCAGGGGGCTTCGTTGACACCGGCCCTTGGGGCGATCGCCGCCGGTCGATAGAACAGCTTCACCCGCGTTTGCAGGGCAATTTGCAAGGTGTTGGGCTGATCGCTGCGTGGCGGAATCTCGCGCAGGTTGAAGTAGAACAACGATTCGCGGTCCTGGGGCAGCAGGCCCAGTTCAGGCAGGCCTTGGATTTTTACCTGGCTGTTACCCCCGGCTTCCAGGCGCTGGATGGGGGGCACCACCACCAGAGGGCTGGTGATTTTCTCGGCCTGTTCGTTCTCGATCCACGCTTGTGCCAGGTAGGGCAATTGGGTGTTCTGATTGCTGACGCTGAGGCTGACCGATTTTTCGCCGCCGGTAAAAATGACGCGTGTACGGTCCAGCGACACTGCCGCCAGGCTGGTTTGCGCCGCGCAGGTGCCCAACAGCGCGAGCAGGGTCAGGGTGTTGCGTTTCAAGCAGGTGTTCATAGATGTACCTATTGCAGATAGATTAAGCGGCAGAGTCGTCCGCGTCGCTGACGGGCTGGCACAGCAGCTCCAGTTGCCGTTCAGGCGATACCACCGGGTCGGGCAGGGTGAAATGGCAGCGTGCGCTGCCGTCCCAATGCAGCGACATGGTTTCGCCCGGCTTCATGCCGCTCAGGTAAGTCGATCCTTCTTCGCCAACAATGCCGGTCTCCTGGCCGCGGCTGTTGCGTGCGCTGGCGCCAAAGGGCGGCGCGCGGTGATTGGCCATGCGAATCATGACCATGGCCTTGTGGCCGGCGATGACATCGAAACGGCGGTAGCCAATTGCGCCTTCGGTCAGGGTTGCCTGGGTAATTGACTGGGTGGCTTCGACATCGTCGGCCAAGTCGTCCAGCACGATGCTGGCCTGATTGCGGTAGTAGCTGTTGACGTCGGTCACCACCGCCTTGCCGAAACGGTTGGTGCGGGTTATGCCGCCGTTGCCGCGCACCGGTACGTCGGCAACCCCCTGGGTATCGACCAGCAGCCGCGTGCCGCCCATGATGTTGCTGCGATGCAGGGCCGCACCTTCGCCGGTCAGCGTGGCGCCGCCTTGCAGGGACAGCCCGGCCGAGCTGTACTCACCGGCCTGGTAACTGGCGCTGGCCACTAGCTGAGCCGCATCCCCGTCATGCGACAGAAAACCGCTGGCCATTTCGCCGCTGGAAGACTTACCCGCGCTGAGCATGTAGTGGTTGCGTGCATCGATACGGTCGTAATAGCTCAGGCTATGGGCGGTGTCGCCGCGGTTGACCGACGAGCTGTAGCTGAACGAGCCGGTGCTGTCCCAGGGGATGTTGACCGACAGGTAGGCCCCGTCATCGGAGGTGCCGTTGCCCTTGTTCTGGTACGCCGTCAGCGATAGGCTGAGGTTCTTCAAGCCACCGACATCGAAATAGCGCGACAACGACAGGCTATAGCGGTCACTCGCCTGGCTGTTCCAGTAAGTCTGGTGGTTGTAGTTGAAGTACACGCTGAGCGCCGAATCGCGAAATTGCTTGCTCACTGTGGTGGTGTACAGCTCCTTGCTCTGGTTCAACGGCCGGCTGCTCCGCCGGGTCTCGATGAATTCGTTCATGCTCATGTAGTTCTCTTCAGAGAACCGGTAGCCGGCAAAGGTGATCTGGCTGTCGTACTCGTCGAAGCGCTTGGAATAGCTGGCACGGTAGGACTTGCCGCTGAGTGTGTCGCGCTCCGCAAGCGTGGCCCGCGATTGGGTGACGTCGAACGAGAGCGCCCCGAATGCCATCAGGTCACGGCCCACACCCACGGCGAGCGATCCATAATCCTTGGCGCCGAGGCTGCCGCCATACAGCGACCAGCCGTTGCTCACACCCCAGGAAAACTCACCCGTGGCGAACGCGGGGCCATCAAGCTGATGTTCCCAGTCAGACGGCTTGCCGGTGGCCAACTTGTAGCGCACCGTGCCTGGGCGAGTCAGATAGGGGATGCTGGCGGTGTCCATCTGGAACTCCTGAACGCTGCCATCCTGTTCTTCGACGCGCACGTCCAGCTGGCCAGAGACCGCATCGTTGAGGTCCTGAATGCGAAACGCCCCTGGTGGCACCTGAGTGTCGTAGAGCACACGGCCTTGCTGGCGAATAACTACGCGCGCGTTGGTGCGGGCCACACCGCTGACCTCCGGGGCATAACCCCGGAGGTTGGGGGGTAGCATGTTGTCGTTGCTGCTGAGATTGACGCCGGTGTAGCGAAAACTGCCAAACAGGTTGGAGTCCAGGTAGTCTTCGCCGACGATCAGGTTCGAGCGCAGCGAGGGCACGGCGCGTAGCGCATAGAAGCGGCTCCAGGCGAACTGGTTTTGTGACGGCTGGTCGTCACTGCGTTGCATCTGGGTCTGCCAGTCGCCACGCAAGCGCCAGGCGCCCAGGTTGACCCCGGCGGTTCCGTTGCCGCTAAGGGTGTCGCTGCGGCCTTTGCCGTGCGTACGCTCGGTGGTCTGAGCGTTCAAGTTGTAATCGAACAGCACCCCGGAAATACCTTCGTCCCAGCGCGACGGTGGGTCCCAGTTCGGAGCGGTGTATTCCAGCTGATCCTGGGGAATGCTCACGTACAGCGCCGAAGTGCCCAAGTTGCCACGGGCCTGCAGGCCAGGAACGCTGGCCAAGTCAAGACAGGCGCCACCGTGCCACCAGGCCAGTGAATTGATAACCTGCTCTTTCAAGCCCAGTTCATTGACCAACGCCGGCGAAAGACAGGCGACGCTGCTTTTCGGATCGTCTTCGGCCGGGAGATAGTCGACGGCAAACTCCGTCAATGTATCGCGGTTCACGTGTACCATCAGGCTGTATTGGCCGGGCATGATGAAGTTGGCCGAAGCAAACACCCCAAGATCAAGGTTCTCGCGATCCTTGAGGTCCAGTACATCGGTGTTGAATTGGAATTCTTCGGCTGCACTTGCCCACGCCGCGATACAGCACAACGCCGTGGTAGCCAATACCTTACGGTGATCCACGTGACTAAATCCTTGAGCGGAAACTGCGCTAATGCAGTGCAGTTCAGAAGTGCTGAATGTTCAGCTTGAGGGTGGCGTGATAATCGCCTGCTTCCAGTACACGTCCGCTACCGACGAGCGTCAAAGAATAATTGAGCAGCAACTGGTCGGCAGACAGAGGGCTGTGCTCGAGTAACATGCCGGGCGATACCAACTTGCCCCGGTGATCTTTTATTTGCAGTGCAATACCTTTTGCGACGCCCTCAATGGCGAAGTATTTACCATACGCTTGGCCGTCGAATGTCAGCCTGAAACGCTGGGACGTATCAGTATCGTTAGATTTTTCCGATGCAATACAGTCGGTAACATAGACGGTCAAGAACTGCTGCGAAGACGGATCACCGTTGAGCAATCCATTCAGTGCCATGGGTTTGAACGCAACTGTCTGACGGTCGCTTCCCACACGGATGGAGCAGGCGCTGTCGACGATGCTCCCGGCCATTTGTACTCGCCCCTTGAGTGCATCAGCCGCGCAGACAGGCGGACCAAGGGGTAAAAGGACCAGTAGCAGCAGTGTGGTTGAGCGAATCATCTAAACCTCCGCAAGCTTCCCCGCAGCACGCAGTGAGCGCGTACTGCGAGGCACTTCAGTGACGAATGACGTTACTGATAAGCGAGGGTGAAGTTGGCGAATGTCTCGAAGTTGCCTGGTACGATTTCGGCCGCGGTGGCTGCGCCGCCACCCTGTGCGGCAACCATGTCACCCTGCAGGTAGGCTTGGAATTCCAGGTAGGTGTCGCCATTGGACAGCGTCTGCGCAGGCGAAGCGTCGCCCAGCTTGATCAGCTCGCCGGTGTGGCTGGCGATGGCCAGGCTGGCGCCTTGGGCAGTCCCTTTGATTGCCAGCAGGTCTGGGTTGGAAGCAGGCGAACCGGTGAAGGTTGCAGTGGCCGACTTGAGGGCGCCCAGTTCACAGCCGCGCAGTTCGATCTTGAAGGTTTTCGGGCTGGATTTACCGCCGTTTTTCAGGGAAACGTTGGAGATTTCATCCATCGGGACAGTTTGGTAGGCCGAGTCTTGAGCGATGGAGCACGGTGCATCGATAATCGCGCCCTTGAAGGTAATGACACCGTGTCCCTCATCCTTGGCAAAACTGACTGCCGAAGTGGCTGCCAAGGTCGCCGCCATAATTGCGCCAGCCAACGTACTAACTTTCATGTACTACTCCTAGTTTTACATTGAAGTGATTGAAGAAGACTCAATCGAACACTCTCGCTGCTCGGGTATCTGTGTACCGTTGAGCTGGAGTAAGCCTAGGGGCGGGGAGGGAAGAAGTGAGTAGGACGTTGCCGACGAAGGCGTAGGAAAATTCCTACACGCCTTTAAAGACCGTTCACGGCGTCAATGCATTGCGCTTGGCAAACTCAGCCAGGTCAACCAGCGACGCAGCGCCTAGCTTTTGTAGCAGCCGTGTTTTGTAGGTGCTCACGGTTTTATTGCTCAGAAACAGCATGTCGCCAATCTGTTTGTTGGAGTAGCCCTGCGCCAAGTATTGCAAAACCGTCACTTCCCGGTCGGTCAGTGAACGAATCTGCTCCAACTCCGAAAGTTGCTCTGCAGGGTTGACACTGTCAAACGTCAGCGAAGGAAAGAACGTATAGCCAGCATCCACCGATTTGATCGCGGTGATCAAGCTGCCCAAGTCTTCTTCCTTGTTGACGAAACCGCGCGCACCTAACTGAATACAGCGTCGGCATACCGAATCGGCGGGCTGCGAAGTCAGGATGAGTACCTTGCTGCGTACATTCAGCATTTTGATCTTGGAAATAACGGTAAACCCGTCCAGCTTGGGAATGCCAATATCGAGAATGACCACCTGCGGGTTGAGTTCGCGTACAAGCTGAACCGCATCCAGGCCATTGTCCGCTTCGCCCACCACACGCATGCCGTGCTTTTCCAGCAGCACCCGGACGGCAAGTCGAATGACTGGATGATCGTCAACTATCAGAACGCTGTGCATAGTGTGATTTTACCTTGAGAACGCGCTTGTTACAGAACGGTATCGATTAGCCACTAACAGGTTAACACCATTGGCTGTGTAGGACAGAGCTGTAGTTGCTTAGGAAATTTCCGATGGATGAGAGGAAATTTCCCATGGAGGTGTTGGCGGTGCGCCTCGCAGACTGTGCTTCCTTCAATGGCGTGCGTGTAGACCTGCGATGCAAGACTTGACTGTTCTGGTGCTGGAGGATGAACCCTTTCAACGCCTGGTCACCGTGACAGCACTGCAAAAAGTGTTGCCGGGGCCCATTCTGCAAGCGGCGGACGGCCATGAGGCCGTGGCTGTGCTGTCCAATTGCGACGCAGTGGACATTGTGCTGTGTGATTTGAAAATGGCCGGAATGGACGGCCTGGCGTTTCTTCGCCAAGCCAGTTGCAGCGGAAAGATTGGGGCAGTGGTGCTCTGCAGCGAGCTGGACCCGGCGCTGCGGCAGGCCACGGTCGCCATGATCCAATGCCTGGGCCTGACTTTTTTAGGCGATCTGGGCAAACCATTCAACCTGGACGGTTTCAGCCAGGTGGTCAAACGCTACCGGGAACATTGCAGCGCCGTCCCCAGGTTGTTGTCGCCTGCCGAGCTCCCGACCCTGAGTGACGTGCAACAGGGCCTGGACAATGGTGAGTTCGAGGCGTACTACCAACCCAAAGTTACCCTCCAAGGCCAGTCACTGGTTGGCGCAGAAGTGCTTGCACGCTGGACCCACCCTCAGTGGGGTGTGCTGGCGCCCGCTCATTTTTTACCGGTGATGGAAGAGCACAACCTGATCAACCGCCTGTTCTGGCAGCTGTTCGAGCAGGGCCTTGCCTTTCAGCGAAGGCTGGCAGCGCAGGGGCAGGGGATCAACCTGGCGTTCAACCTGCACCCGGCACAGTTGGCCTGTGCCGCGCTGACCGAGCGCATCACCTTACTGATCAGGCGTTCGCAAGTGCCTGCGGCCAGCGTGATGTTTGAAATCACTGAGTCTGGCCTGATCAGTGCACCCGCCAGAAGCCTGGAGAACCTCGTGCGGCTGCGGATGCTCGGCTGTGGTTTGGCCATGGACGATTTTGGCGCCGGGTATTCTTCGCTGGATCGGCTCAGCGATCTCCCATTCAGTGAGATCAAGCTTGACCGGGCGTTCGTGCGCAAGATGCAAAACCAGCCCAAAAGTGCTGCGATCATCAGTTGCTCGGTGGCGCTGGCTCAGGCGTTAGGTATCTCGCTGGTTATCGAAGGTGTAGAGACCGTCGAGCAACAGGCCCGGCTGATTGAGTTGGGCGCCACCCTTGCCCAGGGTTTTCTGTTTGCCCGGCCGATGCCGGAAAGTCACTTTATCGACTTCTGCACGCAGCAGAAGTTGTGAGCCTGGCCTGCATGAACGAGCGACTGCTCCGGCTTTGAACTATCATTGCGCCGCTCCTGGCGGCGATCCCCAGGCATTTTCGGTTGTTTATCTCGTATGCTTCTACGTTCCCTCTGCCTTTCCATCGGCCTGCTGTTGAGCAGTGCGCCGCTGCTGGCCGCCTCCTTACCACTGGCCCCGCAGGTGCTGGCTAGCCAACTGCGTATCGACCGTCACGACATGGCGATTTCGATCGAGGACTGGCATTGGCTGCGGCACAAGGCCGAGCTCAAGGTTGGCGTGTCTGCAACCGAAGCCGCGCCGTTTTCGGTCAACGCCCAAGACAACCTGTACGAGGGCATCAGCGCCGACGCAACCGCACTGGTCGCGCAGCTGTTGGGTTTGCAGGTGAAAGTCGTGCCCTTTGCCAGTGAGCAGGACGCGCTCAAAGCAGTGCAGGCCGGTAGCGTCGACGTGATCAGTATGCATGGCAGCACTGCGCCGCGGCCGGATCTGCTACTGAGCATTCCTTACGCCCAGGACCGGCTGGCGGTGTTCAAGCGCAGTGCCGAACCCCGGCATTCCCCGGTCGACCTTGCCGGCTTGCGTGTAGCGATTACCCACGAACACAGCGCTGAGCTCAAGCAACACTACCCGAGGGCGGATTTCCGGGTGTACGCCGACCACGATAAGGCGATTGCCGCTGCTGCGTTCGGGCAGGCCGATGTTTATCTGGACGACCTGTACAGCGCCTACTACCTGATCAATCGTTCATTTTATAACTTCGTCCGTTTCGAGCGGTTTTCCGACGTACGCGGAGGCGACTACAGCTATGCCCTGCAGGTCGACAACACGCGTTTGCAGCGGCTGCTTAATGTGGCCCTTACCTCCATCGGCGAAGCTCAGTTGCGCAATTTGGCCAAGCGATGGGTAGGCAACAGTTACATCCCCAGTGAAGCGCCGATTGACCTCACGGTAGAGCAGGTACGCTGGATCCAGCGGCATCCGGTGATACGCCTGGTGATCAATGATGACTTGGCTCCAGGCGCGTATTTTGATGCGAGCGGGGTGTTTTCCGGCGGGATCGCCGATATCCTCGAAGTGGTTACCCTCAGTACCGGCCTGCATTTTGAAGTGGTTTCCCGCAGTGGCGGCTTCCCGCAGATCATCGACGCCGTGCAAAAGGGCAAGGCAGACCTGGCGTTGATGACGGCAAGTTCCGAGCGCGAAGAGTACCTGCGCTTTTCCCGGCCACTGCTCAACAGCCCGTTTGTGTTGCTGAGCAGCACTGATCAACAAGGCAAGCTGGGCAACCTGGTCGACAAGCGTGTTGCGGTGCCCACAGGCCATGTGGCCATCGAGCAACTGCGCAAGCGTTACCCCGAAGCCCGTGTGGTGGAGGGGGGGGGCTCGCTGGACTCTATGAACCTGCTCTACGAGGGCGAAGCCGATGCCGCCATGGTGTCGTTGCCTGCGGCGCGCTATTACATCGAGCGTTTGTTTCGCGACAAACTGGCCATCAACGAGATACTCGATGTTGGCCCGGCGACGGTCAATTTCGCCATGCGCCGCAGTGATGTGGAGCTGCAGTCGATCATCGACACTGTCTTGCAGAGCATTGCACCGGACGAGCTCAATGCGATTTCCAACCGCTGGCGTTCGCCACCGGGCATGAGCGGCCAGACCTGGGTCGATTATGAGCGCCTGATCACTGAAATTGTCGCCGCTGCAGCGCTGTTGCTGTTGCTTTCGCTGGTATGGGTGTTTTACCTGCGCAGGCAGATCAAGGCCCGGCTCAAGGCCGAGCGGATGCTCAACGATCAGTTGCAGTTTGTCGAAACCCTGACCGACTGCATGCCGCCGCCGCTTTACGTCCGTGATACCAAGGGGCGGATGCTGTCGTGCAACCGTAGCTACCTCAAAAGCGTTGGCCTGAGTGCCGAAGCGGTGCTGAATAAAACCGTCCGTCAATTACCTAAGGAGAACTTCGAGAGCCTCCCGGACTTTCACCGCAACTACTTTCAGGCCATGCGCGAAGGGCGGACGATCGAGTCGGTACATGCCGTGCAGCTCCAGGGCAGGGAGGCGTGGATCAACCATTGGGTGCAACCCTTCCAAGACTCCAAAGGTGAAATCAAGGGCGTGATCTGTGGTTGGCTGGACATCACAGAACACCGCCAGCTGGTAGCGCAGCTGCAAGAAGCGAAGGCGCTTTCAGACGACGCCAGCCGCGCCAAGACCAGCTTCCTGGCCACCATGAGTCATGAAATCCGCACGCCCATGAACGCCGTGATCGGCATCCTTGAGCTTGCGCTCAAACGCGCCGAAAGCCAGCCGATCGACCGTGCCAGCATTGAAATCGCTCACACCTCGGCCAAGAGCCTGTTGGAGCTGATCGGCGATATCCTCGACATCGCCCGTATCGAGTCCGGGCGCCTAAGCCTGTCGCCCAAGCGTGCAAACTTGCGTGAGCTGGTTGAATCGGTAGCCAGGGTGTTCGAGGGGCTGGCCAGGCAAAAACGCCTGAACCTGATCCTCGACATTGATTCGAGCATCAACTGCGATGTGCTGGTCGATGCACTTCGCTTCAAGCAGATCCTCTCGAACCTGATCAGCAATGCCATCAAGTTCACCGAAGAAGGCTCGATCAAGGTCAGTATTGCCGGGCTGCAAGTCAATGCCAGCCTGCTCAATGTCCACCTCAGCGTCGAAGACACCGGCGTGGGCATCAGCCTGGCCGATCAGCAGCGCCTGTTCACGCCCTTTGTCCAGGCTCAACGCAATGTGCAACAGACTGAAGGGACCGGCCTTGGCCTGGTGATCTGTCGGTCGTTGTGCGAAATGATGGGGGGCAGGGTGGTGCTGACCAGCACCCTGGGGCGCGGCACCCGGGTGGATGTCGAAATGCGCCTGCAGGTCCTTGAGTGCATCGCCACGCGGCACGTACCTGGGCTGATCCCGGCAAGGCCTCGGCAGCGATTGCAAGTGCTGATAGTGGATGATCATCGGATCAACCGCCAGGTGCTGCACGAGCAACTTAATTTTCTCGGCCATGACGTCAGTGAGGCTGAAAATGGCCAGGTGGCTTACGAGCGTTGGCGTGATCAGCCCTTCGATATCATCATCACCGACTGCCATATGCCGGTGATGAGCGGCGTCGACCTTGCTCGGGCGATCCGTAAGGCGGAACAGGCGCGAGGCGGGGAGGCGTCGGTGATCATCGGCCTGACAGCCGATGCCCAGCCCGAAGAGATCGAATTGTGTATTCAAGCCGGCATGAACGAGTGCCTGATCAAGCCGCTGGGGTTGGATGACCTCGATGCGCGCCTGCTGGCACTTGGGCCAGAGGCGGCATTCGATACTGTTGTGCTAGAGCATTGCCCGCCAGCGCCACTGCTTGCACCCACTGAGTCGAAAAAGCTGCTTGATCTCGGGCCGTTGGAGCTGTTGATTAGCAGTGAGCCGGTGAAGTTTCGCCAGATACTGGACGAACTGATCCATAACAATCGTAAAGACTGCAAGACCTTGCACACCTTGCTAGGTGAACGGGATACCGACCGGTTGCGAGAGTACGCACATCGAATCAAAGGTGCCGCGCGGGTGGTCAAGGGGCAGCAATTAGTCGAATGCTGTCAGCGCTTGGAGGTTGTGTGCGCGGACCCGCAGGTGACTTTCGGGCAGATGGCGGACGCCGTGGGCAAGATTGAAACTGCTATCGATGAACTGGAACAGGCGCTGTTGGCGTTTCAGACGTCCTGACGGCCCAAGCAGATCCGCCTTGGCGGCGATGCGACCTTTTAGGCCCATTCGCCGGCAGGCGGATACCTACGCTTTGCGCGGATTACTTGATCAGCGGTACGCCACTGAGCTTCTGCAACTCGTCGAAGTCGATGTCGGCGCAGATCTCGACCACTTTCAGCCCGTCGGACGTCACGTCCAGCACGGCCAGGTCGGTGTAGATGCGGCTGACGCACCCAATGCCAGTCAGCGGATAAGTGCACTCGGGCACGATCTTGCTTTCGCCGGACTTGGTCAGGTGGTCCATCATCACGAACACCTGGCGGGCGCCGGTGGCCAGGTCCATCGCGCCGCCTACGGCCGGGATCGAGCCTTCGGCGCCGGTGTGCCAGTTGGCCAGGTCACCTTTGGCCGACACTTGGAAGGCGCCCAGTACAGCGATGTCCAGGTGGCCGCCACGCATCATCGAGAACGAGTCGGCGTGGTGGAAGAAGGCACCCCCGGTGAGCAGGGTCACGTGCTGCTTGCCGGCGTTGATCAGGTCATCGTCTTCTTCGCCCGGCGCGGGGCTTGGGCCCATGCCCAGCAGGCCGTTCTCGCTGTGCAGGAACACTTCCTTGTCGCCCAGGTAGTTGGCCACCATGGTCGGTGCGCCGATGCCCAGGTTGACGTAGGCGCCTTCCTGAATGTCTGCGGCCACGCGCTGGGCCATCTCGGTGCGGGAGAGCTTTTTGGTGATGGTCATGGCAGGCCTCAGACAGCGTTGGCGATCGAAGAAGCGGCAGCGCCGGTGACGGCGACCACGCGCTGGACGAAGATACCCGGGGTGATGATGTGTTCCGGGTCCAGTTCACCGAGTTCGACAATCTGGTCGACCTGGGCAATGGCGGTTTTGGCGGCCATGGCCATGATAGGGCCGAAGTTGCGAGCGGCCTTGCGGTAAACCAGGTTGCCCCAACGGTCACCCTTGTGCGCCTTGATCAGCGCGAAGTCAGCGTGCAGCGGCATTTCCAGGACGTACTGGCGGCCGTCGATCTCACGGGTTTCTTTGCCTTCGGCCAGCAGGGTGCCGTAGCCGGTCGGCGAGAAGAACGCACCGATGCCCGAGCCCGCGGCGCGGATACGCTCGGCCAGGTTGCCTTGTGGTACCACTTCGAGTTCGATCTTGCCGGCCCGGAACAGCTCGTCGAAGACATAGGAGTCGGACTGACGCGGGAACGAGCAGACCACCTTGCGCACGCTGCCCGCCTTGAGCAGCGCGGCCAGGCCGACCTCACCGTTGCCGGCGTTGTTGCTGATGATGGTCAGGTCGCGGGTACCGGTGGCGATCAGAGCATCAATCAGCTCAGACGGCATACCGGCAGTGCCGAAGCCACCGACCATGATGGTCGAACCGTCGGTGATGCCTTCCACCGCGCTGGCGATGGACTCAAACGTTTTATTGATCAAAGCGAGCTCCTGGTTTTTCCTGGAGTAGGGATTGTCGACCTGGCCGGCGCGCTTCGAAGCGACTGGGCCAGTCAGCGCCTAGGAAATGTTTGCTGACTGCCGATAGCGTGCCGCAAGATTGGGCACAAGTAGAGAGAGGGGAGCGGATTTTGTGCGATTATCGAACTGTTGTGCGGTGTGCGGGTATTGTTGATGGGCATCTCACCCCAGGGTTTTCTTTGATTCTTGCGGGCGTCATTGCGCAAATTACAGGTCGTTTTCTCTACCCGCGAGATACTCGAACAGCTTGGCCGCCTCAGGCGATAGCTGGGTCTCACCTGCAACCCCTACATACAGCGTTCGGATGGCCCAGTCATCGGTGAGCCTGATGGCTTGGATCTGCGTCCCTAGCAGCTCTTTCCTCACTGATGCCAATGGCAGAACGCCCACGCCAAGGCCGGCCTCGATCATCCTGCAGATCCCATCGAAGCTGCTGACCTGAATGCGAACCTTCAGCATCTTTCCGTTCGCTACTGCTGCGTCAGTCAAGCGCCGGAGCAGGGAACTGCCTTGGTTGAGTGCCACGAAATCGTAGTCTAGCGCGTCCGCCAGCGCTATCTCGCTCGATGCAGTCAGTGGGTGATCAGTGGGCACCAGCAGCACCAGTTGATCACGCCGGTAGACCCTCTTCAACAGCCCCTCAGACGCGACGTTGTCAGCAAAAATCCCGATGTCAGCTCGGCCATTGAAAACAGCGTCCACGATGTCGTCGCTGAGCGCTTCGTCCATCCCAATGCGGACATGCGGGTTATCGGCAAGGTAGCTCGCCAGATCCTGGGGTAGAAATTGCACGACAGCAGACGTGTTGGCGGTCAGTCGAACATGACCGCGCACGCCCATGGCAAAGTCATTTGCATCGCAAGCCATGCGGTTGACGCTCTCGAGTATATGCCGAGCGTGATCAGCGATGCCTCGACCCGCTGCAGTCAATTCCACCCCGCGTGGCAAGCGGACGAACAGCGCGCAGTCGGTAATTCGCTCCAGCTCAGACAGGCGCTTGCTCGCGGTGGAGAGCGTCATGTTTGCGCGATGGGCCGCTTGGGTCAGATTGAGCGTTTCTGCCGCGAAGACCAGGAGGCGTAGGGATACCAAATCAACATGCAGAAGGCTCATCAACGGCTCCTAGCCTTTCGATTTTGGAAAGGGTACTGGATAATTTCGCAATTTTCATCATGCACAATGAGAGGGATCATCCTGCCATAACAACCAACAAGAGCGGATGACGCCATGACCCTCCCATTACAAGGCATCAAGGTCATCGAAATGGGGCAACTGATTGCTGGCCCGTTTGCTGCCAAGATGCTCGCCGAGTTTGGTGCCGACGTTATCAAGATCGAGCCACCTGTGACCGGCGACCCTCTGCGCAAATGGCGCATGCTCCACAACGGAACGTCCGTATGGTGGGCTTCTCAATCGCGTAACAAGCGCTCTATTACGCTGGATCTGCGTCAGGCTGAAGCCCATGATGTGGTCAAACGGCTGGTTGCAGACGCTGATATCCTCATCGAAAACTTCCGCCCCGGCACGCTTGAAAAGTGGGGCCTAGGGTGGGACGTCCTGCGCGAAATCAACCCACGCCTGGTCATGCTGCGTGTGTCTGGCTACGGGCAGAGCGGCCCGTACCGTGACTTGCCGGGCTTTGGTGTCATTGGGGAGGCCATGGGTGGCTTACGCCATCTTTCCGGTGAGCCAGGGCGTACGCCTGTGCGGGTTGGGGTGTCGATCGGTGACTCTCTGTCTGCGCTTCATGGGGTGATTGGCGTTCTTCTGGCTTTGCGCCATAGAGAGCAGAACAACGGCGAGGGGCAGCAGGTTGATGTCGCGCTGTACGAGTCTGTGTTCAACATGATGGAAAGCCTGATCCCTGAGTACTCGGTATTCGAGTCCATTCGCCAACCGGCTGGCAGCAGCCTGCCTGGGATCGCACCCACAAACGCATACCGTTGCAAGGATGGAAAGTATGCGCTGATCGCGGGTAATGGGGACAGCATCTATCGCCGCCTGATGGAGAAGATTGATCGCCTCGATCTCGCCAATGATCCTGAGCTTGAGCAGAACGATGGCCGCGTTCGACACGTGGCGCGCATCGACGCTGCGATCTCGACCTGGACGGCCGAGCGCTCGCTTGAAGAAGTCCTGGATGCGCTGAACGATGCGCGCATTCCTGCCGGCAAGATCTACGACGCCGCCGATATCGCAACCGACCCCCATTACCAGGCTCGTGAGATGTTGCTGGCGAGCACGCTGGACGATGGAACACCGGTCACCCTGCCAGGCATCGTGCCCAAGCTCCTTTCCACGCCAGGGCAATTGCGATCAAGGGCACCGACACTCGGCGAGCACACCGACCATGTCTTGAATGCGTACGGCATCGATGCGCAAACCCTTGAACAGTGGCGCGCACGCGGCATTATTTGAAGTATGGAGTAACCTGATGAAACGCCTATTTATGCAAGAAGTCGCAACCCGTGACGGCTTCCAGAACGAAGCAACCTTCATCGAGACGGCTGACAAGATTTCGATGATCGACACGCTTAGCCAGTGCGGCTTCGCCAAAATTGAGGTGACCTCGTTTACCTCGCCCAAGGCGATTCCGGCGCTGCGTGACGCAGAAGCCGTGATGCATGGCATCAAACGCCAGCCCGGGGTCGAGTATACGGTGCTCGTTCCCAATGTCCGGGGTGCCGAGCGCGCATTGGGTTGCGGAATCGACGAGGCCAACCTGGTCATGTCGGTGAGCGAACCCCACAACAGGTCCAATCTGCGCATGACCCGTGAAGACTCCTTTGCTCAATTGAAGGAAGTAGTCTCGGTTATTGGGCAAGGCCCCGTTGCGGTGAACGTGTCGCTCTCTACGGTATTCGGTTGTCCGATGCAGGGCGATGTGGCGTTTGCAGAGGTAATGAGCTGGGTTGCCCGCTTCGCAGATTTAGGTGTGCGTGGGGTTACGCTGTGTGACACCACAGGCATGGCGTTCCCTTCTCAGGTGCAAGCCTTGTCAGCTGAAGTGCTTAAACGCTTCCCTGAACTGCAGGTGACGCTACATTTCCACAACACCCGCGGCATGGCCCTGGCGAACACGTTGGCCGCACTCGAGGCCGGGGTCGATCGGTTTGACGCTTCACTCGGTGGGCTGGGCGGCTGTCCCTACGCCCCGGGCGCGAGTGGCAATGTGTGTACTGAAGACCTCGTTCATATGCTCGACCTGATCGGATACGACACCGGCGTCGACTTGGACAAAATCCTCATGGCCTCAGCACGCCTACCGGGGTTGGTCGGGCACTCAACGCCCAGCCAGATCCTCAAGGCGGGTAAGCGCCTGAACCTGCATCCAATCCCTGATCACGTCCACAACATGACCAAGCAAGTCGTGTCGGCGATACCGGAGGTGGCGAAGTGATAGACCACCTGGACCATCTGGTACTTACCACCACTGATGTCGAAGCGTGCAAAGACTTCTATGTCCGCGTCATGGGCATGCGCATCGAGACCTTCGGGGCAGGGCGCCTGGCGTTCTGTTTTGGCAATCAGAAGATCAATGTCCACGTCCGCGGCCAAGAGTTTGAGCCGAAGGCCCATCTACCCGTTCCCGGCGCATTGGACTTGTGCTTCATCGCCAGCGTCGGTCTAGAACAGGTGATTGCACATCTGCAGGCCCAGGCGTGGCCGATCGTTGAAGGGCCCATTCAGCGCACGGGCGCCACCGGGCCTATCCGTTCGGTCTACGTGCGCGACCCAGATCTCAACCTGATCGAGATTTCCGAGCCGCTGTGAACGCGCTCGCGACCTGACAAAATAACAAGAGGTACTTCATGAATATCGTATTCCTGGACGGCGCCAGCCTGCCGTCTGCCATGCCGCGCCCAGCGCTGACTAGCAGCTGGACTGTCCGCGAGCGCACAGGCCATGACGAGGTGGTCGCTGCGCTTGCAGATGCCCAGGTCGCCATTACCAACAAGGTGAAGTTGGGGCGGGTGCAGCTTGAACAACTCCCTGGGTTGAAGCTGATCTGCGTTGCAGCGACCGGTTATGATTGCATCGACATCGCAGCGTGCAGGGATTTGGGCGTTACCGTTTGCAATGCACCGGCTTACTCGGCGGTAAGCGTTGCTGAAGCAGTTGTCGCCTCCCTGTTCGCACTCCGCAGGCGCCTCTTCGAATACCGTGAGGCCGCGTCACGTCACTGGCCCACCTCCAATCACTTCTGCGTGCACGGTACGCCGATCCTCGACATCCGGGGCGCCACCCTGGGTATTGTGGGGCGCGGTGATATCGGGAGTAGGGTGGCCCGATTGGCTTCAGCGCTCGAGATGAAGGTGATCTTCGCCGAGCATCGCGGCGCGGCCACTGTCCGTGACGGTTATGTCTCGTTCGAAGACATGCTGCAGCAGTCGGACGCCATTACGCTGCACTGCCCGCTGACCGCGCAAACCCAGCATCTGATCGGCGCACCGCAGCTTGCTCAGATGAAGCCCGGAGCCCTGTTGATCAACACCGCCCGAGGGCCGCTCATTGACGAGCACGCACTCATCGAAGCCTTGCAGTCCGGTCACCTCGGGGGCGTTGCGCTTGATGTGCTGGATGGAGAGCCACCGCGCGCTGATCACCCATTACTGAACTGCCATCTGCCAAATCTCATCATCACGCCTCACGTTGGCTGGGCAAGCCAGAGCAGCGTATCCCGCCTCAAGGACATCTTGCTTTCGAACATCCAAGCCTTCGCCGCAGGGAAGCCGATCAACGTGGTCTGCTGACCGCACTAGCACTTACAACTTGAACAGGTAGAGCGCCATGACAAAAACAATCAGCTCTTCATCCGATATTCCTGACGCTCCGGTGATCAAACGCAAGCCGTTTTATCACCACCTCTACGTGCAGGTTTTAGCGGCCATCTTGCTGGGTATTCTGCTGGGGCACATAAGCCCAGGTCTGGGTGAGCAGATGAAGCCGCTAGGTGATACGTTCATCAAGATGATCAAGATGCTGATCGCGCCGATCATCTTCTGCACCGTCGTGAGCGGCATCGCCAGCATGCAGAACCTTAAGAAGATCGGTCGTATTGGCTTCAAGTCTCTCGTGTATTTCGAAGTCTTGACTACCTTGGCACTGATTGTTGGCTTGATAGGTGTAAACCTGTTCAAGCCTGGGGTAGGGATGCACATTGATCCCGCTACGCTGGATGCATCCGCTATTGCTGGCTACACCAAGGCGGCACACGATCAAAGCGTTGTTGGCTTCCTGACACACATCATTCCCACCACCGTGTTTGGCGCCTTCGCTGACGGCGAGATCCTTCAGGTACTGTTTATCTCTGTGTTGTTCGCCTTTGGGCTCCAGCTGCTAGGGCCTCTCGGCAAACCGCTGTTGGCGACGATTGATCTGGTTGCTCAAGCGTTCTTCCGGATGCTCAAAATCGTCATGTACGTGGCACCGCTGGGCGCTTTCGGTGGCATGGCATTCACGGTGGGCAAGTACGGTATCGGATCGCTCGCGGCCTATGGAAACCTGCTGATCTGCTACTACGTGACCGGCCTTGTGTTCGTGTTCGTGATCTTGAACCTTGCCGCTCGGCTGGCTGGTTTCAGCCTCTGGAAGTTTTTGAAGTACATCAGGGAAGAGCTGTTTCTGGTGCTCGGCACATCGTCCTCTGAGTCCGCGCTGCCGCGACTCATGACCAAGCTTGAGAAGCTTGGCTGCGAGAAGTCCACGGTGGGCCTGGTGGTGCCGTCAGGCTATTGCTTCAACCTGGACGGTAGCTGCATCAACATGACGGTGCTGGCCATCTTTATCGCCCAAGCCCTGGATATCGATGTATCGCTCTACCACCAGATAACGCTGCTGCTCATCCTGCTGCTGACTTCCAAGGGGGCAGCGAGCGTGACCGGGGGCGCGTTTATCACGCTGGCTGCGACGCTTGGCTCCATCGACGTCATTCCCGCTGCCGGCCTGGTGTTGGTGCTGGGCGTCTACCGGTTCATCTCTGAAGGCGGTGCACTGATCAATGTGATTGGTAACGGTGTCGCCGCACTGTTTGTGGCTCGCTGGGAAGGTGTTCTCGATCAAGAACAACTCAAACGCGAGCTGGGCTAGGTTTACGTGCTGGCCTTCCTGATGCCTGCCACGCACAGGTAGCCGGCGGGCTGGCGCGTGACTTTTCAGGTATGAGGCAAGCATGCCTCAGCCGTTCCGGTGAAAGCGCTATATGAGATATTCCGCGTGGAGTACAAATGTACTCCACGCGAGTGCGCTTCCAAAAGGCGAAGCGCTGTGCTCGCTATCGCTCGGCATCACGCTTTAGAATCGCCTCCAGTGGCAAGTCGCTCATAAGCGTAAGAAAGAGGCAATTTATGGATCGCGAAGGCGCCGGCTCTTCAGGAGACTTGGATGCTCCCGCATCACCCCATCAGGAGTCCGCGTTTCCGACGAGCGTTTTGGAGCGCCTGCAGTTGGCGCTCGATGCTGGCGCGATCGTTGGAACGTGGGTGTGGAACATCCTCGACAACCAAGTGACTGCGGATGAGCGATTCTCGCGATCTTTTGGACTTCCAGCAGATAAATGCATGGCAGGTATCCCGATTGAGGAAGCCTTCGCCTCTATTCACCCTGACGATCGTGAACGTGTCTCTGCCGATATCGAAGAGGCGATGACCCGCGGGGGGGCCTACCGGTGTGAATACCGCGTCAGACAGCATGATGGCAACTACCGTTGGATTGAGGCTAATGGTAGAGCTGAGCTTGACGATGAAGGTCGCCCTGTTCGGTTCCCTGGCGTTCTCATGGACATTGAGTCACGCCGCTCAGCAGAGGCTGAGCGCGACAGGATGTCAGCGTTGCTTCGTACCTTCACTGCTGCCGTTCCGGGTGTTGTCTACGCCAAAGATCTAGCGGGGCGGTTGATCGTTGCCAACGATGGTGTCACCCAACTGGTTGGCAAGCCACCGGAGCTCTACCTGGGCAAAACCGACTTGGAGTTTTTGGAAGACAAAGCCCAAGCACGCCAGATAATGGAAACCGATCGGCACATTATGCAGGGCGGGCAGGCCGTTCAGATCGAAGAGCGTGTCGACATGCCGGATGGCACAGCCACCTACTGGCTTTCGGTCAAAGCGCCACTGTGCAACGAAGCAGGCGAGGTCATGGGGCTGATCGGCTCATCCATTGATGTAACCGCGCGAAGAAACGCCGAGGCGGAGCTGCTTGAGCTCAACCGCACCTTGGAAGCGAGGGTTGAAGAAGCTGTGGCCGAGCGAGAAGCGGCGCAAGCAGCGCTGCGTCAATCGCAAAAAATGGAAGCGGTCGGCCAACTGACCGGAGGCATCGCACACGACTTCAACAATCTGCTGGCGGGCATCACGGGGAGCCTTGATTTGATCAAGCTCCGCTTGAAGCAGGGACGCATAGCTGATGTAGAGCGCTACCTGACGGTGGCCCACGGTGCGGCGCATAGGGCGGCCTCACTCACTCACCGGCTGCTGGCGTTCTCTCGCCGCCAGACACTGATGCCTGTTCATACCAATGTGAACACGCTCATCAGCGATATGGAGGAGCTAATAAGTCGGACAGTAGGGCCAGCCATTCAACTCAAGGTGGAGCTCCATGCGGCATCGAGTACCTGCCTTGTCGACCCGGCCCAAGTGGAGAACGCGCTGCTGAACTTGTGCATCAACGCGCGTGACGCGTTGAAAGGCGGAGGGTCAATCGCCATCAAGACCTACAACGAGGAACTGGTGCAAGGGGCCGAGCTGGATCCGGAATTGGAGCCTGGAACCTACTTCACAATCTGTGTCGCCGATGACGGTCTCGGCATGAGTTCCGAAACGCTCACTCGAGTATTTGAGCCGTTCTTCACGACCAAACCCGTAGGGGCGGGCACCGGGCTTGGGCTGTCCATGATTTATGGCTTTGCCAAACAATCGGGCGGGCAGGTCAGGATCGAGTCGGAAGAGGGGCGAGGAACCCGGGTATTCCTTCAATTACCCAGCCTTACAGCCAGCGTCGAAGCTGTACCTCGCGCAGAGTCCTTGCCTGAATCGCCAATGGCCTTGCCAGGCGAGACGGTACTGGTCGTCGATGATGAGCCCTCCGTCCGCATGTTTGTGAGTGAAGCGCTGGGGAACTGCGGCTATATCGTCATTGAGGCGGCCGACAGTCTAGCGGGCCTTCAATTACTGCGTTCGGATACCCGCATCGATTTGCTGGTAACCGACATTGGCCTCCCAGGAGGCATTGACGGCAGGCAGATGGCCCATGCCGGCCGCTGCACTCGGTCGGGGCTTCCGGTCTTGTTCATGACTGGGTATGCGCAGCCGCACGTTTTGGACAATGCCCAGCTAGAGCCCAATACGGCTGTGCTGACGAAACCGTTCACGCTTGAAGCGTTGACGTTGAACGTTAATGCTTTGCTCAAGGGTTGCTAATCGGTACTTGTAGTATCGCAGCTTGGGCGGCTTATCCAGCGTCGAGGGTCACGCCACGATTGGTGTGGAGGTAGCTGTTCTCTCCGCACTTTGGCGCAGTTCTGCGATATCACGTTTGGGCGGCATGCCGAACTGGCGCCCGTACTCTCGGCTGAACTGCGAGGGGCTCTCGTAGCCGACCTTGAAGGCAGCGGTGGCAGCATCCAGGTCTTCGTTGAGCATCAACCGTTTCGCCTCGTTCAACCTCAGCCATTTCTGGTACTGCAGCGGGCTCATGGCGGTGAGCTGACGGAAATGCTGATGGAAGGTGGAGAGCCCCATCTGCACCTGGGAGGCCAGCTCGTCCACTCGCAAAGGCGCGGCGTAGTTCAGCTTCATCCAGTCGATGGCTTTGGCAATTCGATGGCCCTTGCTGCCTACGGAAGCGATATAGCGCAGTAGAGGGGCCTGGTTACTCAACAGCAAACGATAGTGGATCTCTCGTTGAATCAGGGGCCAGAGCACCGGTATCGCATCCGGCTCCTCTAGCAGCTGAATCAGACGGGCGAAGCTCTCCAACAATTTCGGGCTCAGTTCACCCACGCCAGCGCTGGTATGGAAGGACTGACCGTTCACAGGAAGACGACCATCGTGCGCGATCAGCTCCGCCAGCGTGCGCAGGTCGAGCTTGAATACCAGGCCGAGACAGGGCGCTGCATCGCTGGCCATCGTCACCGCTGAGTTGGCGGGTATGTTCAGCGAGGTGACCAGGAAGCGAGTCGTATCGTAGGGGAACACGTCGCTGCCGATGACCATTTCCTTGGCGCCCTGCACGACCAGCACGATGCTCGGCTCGACGATGCAGGTGATCGGGGGGGCTGGGGCGTTACGTCGGTAGACGCTCAGGTCTGCAATGCCTGTCGGGAAATCGCCCGCAGTGGGGGCGTGCGCGCCGATAACCCTGCACAGCGTAGCCATTGGGTTCGTGCTTGAAGGCGTTAATGCGTTGGTGGCCATGGCGTCGGTTCCGATCATCGTATGGCAAAACATTACTTTCATGTCACTTCACCTGTCCATGTCCGGTGAGCAGGGGCTGGACATTTAGGCAAGAAAACTACCCGTTTGCTCTACTGGTGTGCCGGTTTAAGCGAGGAATATTGGCGGCAGTTGAGGCCCGTGCACTTTGAAATTGATACAACGAGAACCGCTATGAACAGCCCAGCAATACCCCTTCAACACTCAAGCCGTCACGTCTGGGGCGCTGTCCTGGCGATGTCACTATGTGCTTTTGCCCTGGTGGCTTCAGAGTTCCTGCCGGTGAGCTTGCTCACGCCGATCGCGTCCGATTTGTCACTGACTGAAGGCCAAGCCGGGCAGGCCATTTCCATCTCGGGTTTCTTTGCTGTCATCACCAGCCTGTTGCTGGCAGCCGTGACCCAGGGGATCGACCGCAAGCCGGTGCTGTTGGCCACTACTGCGCTCATGCTGGTTTCCGGCGCGATGGTGGCGTTTGCCCCGAACTACCTGACATTGATGGTAGGGCGCGCCGTGCTTGGGATTGCCATTGGTGGTTACTGGTCGATGTCCACTGCAGTGATGATGCGCATCGCGCCAGAGGCCCTCATTGCGCGGGCTATTGCCGTGATGCAGGGCGGTACTGCGTTGGCCACGGCAATCGCGGCGCCCGTTGGGAGCTACCTGGGCGGCTTGATTGGCTGGAGAGGGGTGTTCTTTTGCGTCGTGCCGTTGGCTGCATTGGCGTTGATCTGGCAGGCCTTCACGCTGCCGGCTATGCCGAGCCAGCGCACTCAGGTATCGGCCTTCGGCCCCCTGCGCTTGCTGGGGGACTGGAAGATCGCCCTTGGCATGAGTGCAGTAGCATTCCTCTTCATGGGACAGTTCACACTCTTCACGTATCTGCGGCCTTTCCTGGAGAAGGTCACGCTTGTCGACCTGCCCACGCTCTCGCTCCTGCTGTTGGTCATTGGCGCCGCAGGTTTGCTAGGCACCCTGTTAGTGGGCGCGCTTGTTAACCGAAACCTGAACAGGATTTTGGTGGGAATACCGCTGATCATGAGCGCTATCGCATTCGCCGTGATCGCAGTGGGTACCTGGGTGGTCCCAGTCGCGGTTTTGCTCGGCCTTTGGGGACTGATCGCCACGTGTGCGCCCGTGGGGTGGTTCACCTGGTTGGCCAAGGCGCTGCCGCACAATGCAGAAGCCGGTGGTGGCTTGATGGTTGCGGTGATTCAGTTGGCTATCACCGCAGGTGCCACAGTGGGCGGCTTGCTGTACGACGGGGCCGGTTACCGGGCTACCTTTATGGCCAGTGGCGTATTTTTGCTCATCGCAGCTACGCTGAGTGTTATCACAAACGCTATGGGAGATCGGCGCAGGCGGTGATAATGGGGGCAACTACAAGGGCCAGTCATGCTAACCATCTCCAATAACGTGCATCTGCCGGATGCCGAAATCGAACTGACATACATCCGCGCGCAAGGCGCGGGTGGGCAGAATGTCAACAAGGTGTCCAGCGCTGTGCACCTGCGCTTCGACATACGTGCCTCATCGTTGCCCGAGTTCTACAAGGAGCGGCTGCTGGCGCTGCGTGACAGCCGCATCACCGGTGACGGCGTGTTGATCATCAAGGGCCAGCAGTATCGCACCCAGGAGCAGAACCGTGCTGACGCACTGGCGCGTCTTGCCGAGTTGATCATCAGTGCCGGCAAGACCGAGAAGAAACGCCGCCCCACCAAGCCGACCCTCGGCTCGAAGACCCGCCGCCTCGAAGGAAAAGCCAGGCGGAGTACGGTCAAGGCGGGTCGGGGTAGGCTGGACTTCTAGTGCGGGTAGGCCAGCACCTCTGGGTCAATGCTGTGATTGCGCCTGCAGGTTGTGAGTTGGAGCCGAAGCGGCGAGGGCGGCGGGCCTGGATGACAGGGCTGCGATTGCTGCTATCAAGGCGAGGCCACCAATGAAGCACGGCGGCGACCGTTTTTGCCGAGCTGTTGAGGCAATGGTGTGCTCAGGTGCAGCCCCAAAACTGAGCGACTGGATGGGCCTCAATATCGACTGACCTGCAGCAGGTGGTGATGGGGGGGCGATCCCGCTCGCCCCCGTAGCCTGATACCCGCACGATATAAATGCACTGGGCATTCAGCGGGTGGCGTGACAAAGCCTTTCTATGATCCGCCGGGCCCTGTTGGCACCGACGTCAACATGAATATCAATCATCTGCCGTTTACCGAATCGACACATGTTCTTGTATTGAGATTCGATAACAACTTTGTCCTCATCAAATGTCATTATGGTTTGCTCAACTACTTTCGCTTTGACTTCTTCGTGATTGCTTTCCGGGTTGGTGGCGATGGTCCAGAAGTAATGGCTAGTGGTTTCGGTTTCCGGGGTCACGCCATGGAAGCCGCGCATGTGGAAGCCGCCCCGCTGCGGATTGTCCAGGGGCTCGGTTCCGGCATCTACAGCGCCGGTCCAAATACGCAAGTGGCTGATATGAAACTCAATTTCCTGCCAGCGATCGACAGTGCCCTTGAATGGGTAGGCGGCGATATAGGTCGGAGGTGGGACGGAGTCAGGCATGTGTCGAACAACGTGAACCGAATGGTCGTCACTTTCTACCGTCATCTGGGCATTCATGTGAACGCTGGCGTTGCCGCCAATGGTGCGTAGGTGGACATAGCCCAAATGGCTTAGATCCATCAAGTTATCGTGTATGAGCTGATAGGGCGCGTCGTAGTGATACACGTCACCCTCAAAAAGATAATGCCCATTCGTGTGAACATCGTAGGCAGGAGGTTCATCGATAGGCTCTGGGTGTTCGGGGCTGCCAAACCAGATCCAAATGATCTGGTCTTTTTCAACCACGTGAAAGGCTGCCACTTTTGCTTTGCTAGGTATTTTTTCCTGGCCGGGGATCTCAATGCATTTACCGGCTTCATTGAACAAGAGACCGTGATAGCCGCAGCGAAGTCCGCTGGCTTCAAGTGTTCCATCAGACAGCGGTAGTGCCCTGTGACAGCATCGGTCTTCGAGTGCCGCCACCTTGCCATCCGCGGTGCGGAACATCACGACTGATGTGTTCAGCAAGGTTCGGCCCACGGGACGATCCTTGAGTTCCCAGCCCAACGCAGCCACATACCATTGATTGAGCGGGAATGTGGAAGGCTTGGCGGGTGCAATATCCTGGGCGAGTGACTGAAGGGGAGAGGCAGTCATAGGAGTCTCCGTTGCAGTGAATGTGTTGGTTAGAGATCAGAGGTCAAGTACGAGTCGAGGTGACTTTGCCCGGGAGCAGCACGGCGTGAAGCAATCATTCCTGGCGTGTTCATCGGCGGTCATGAATTGATCCCTGTGATCCGGGATACCCTCCAGCACGCGTGTCACGCATGTCCCACACACGCCTTGTTCGCAGGATGTTTGAACTTCAATTCCAGCGTCGTCCAACACCTCGAATACGCTACTGTCGATTGGAATTTCAAAGGTTCTACCGCTCCTGGCGAGCACTACCTCGAAGGGCGTGTTCGAACCCTGGTCACTGATCTGGCCCGCAAAGAACTCCCGATGCATGCGCGCTTGCGGCAAGCCGGCAGCCTCGCCGGTTTCCAGAATGTGGTTCATGAAGCCAGTGGGGCCGCACACATACAGATGGCAACCTTGATCGACCGTATCGAGAATGGCGGCGGCATTCAGTTTTTGCTGCTGCACGCCGCTGTCATCATGGAAAGTGATGCGGTCCGCGAACGGCGCATGAGCAAGTGCGTTGACGAATGCTGCACGGTCGCTGGAGCGGAAGCAGTAATGAAGCTCGAACTCCAGGCTGCGATGCGAAAGCTCATAAGCCATGGCCAGGATTGGGGTAATACCAATGCCCCCGGCAAACAGCAGGTGGCGCTTTGCGCGGTGGTCGAGCTGGAACAGATTGCGTGGCGCACTGATCGTCAGCGTTTGACCTTGCTCTACAGCTGAGTGCATTGCCTGCGAGCCGCCGCGGGAGCTAGGCTCCCTCAGAACACTAATGAGATAGCGATTACGCTCTCGTGGGTCATTGCACAGCGAGTACTGGCGAATGAACCCGCCTGGTACATGAACGTCGATGTGGGCACCGGCTTCAAAGGGCGGAAGTGATCCGCCATCCAAGGGGCTCAATTCAAAGCTGCAAACACCTTCTGCTTCGATTGCCTTGCGGCTGACGTTGACTTCAAACATGACTCATCCCTCCACATTCAAGCGGCTACTGAAAATTCACAGGTAAAAGATCGACCGGGAGGAGGTCAGCCTGGCGCGAAGGGCGGCAGCTCTGGCTTGCAGCCAGGCACGCGGGAAGTGACTAGGTGACGGGTGTTCATGGCATTACCTGATAATTATTTTTGTGAGGTACGGTGACGGCATATCATGCTGGGCTGGCCCCAGCTATCGGTTGAGTAAATCCTCGGATCAATTGGTTGCGGTGTCAACTAATTTTCTCCAAGGCCAATTGAAGGTGTGCTCTCTATGTCCACGGCCCCCCAGCTAGACCTCGCCCGCTATGTGCCCGCGCTGCTGAATTTTCTGTCGAACAAACTCTCCTCAGGGGCTTCGCAGTGCTATCGAAAACACTTCGGGATTGGCGTTGTGGAGTGGAGGATGCTGTCCATGCTGGCAGTGGAAAGCGGGATAACGGCGAATCGTATCTGCCAGGTGATCGGCCTCGACAAAAGTGCTGTTAGCCGCTCTCTACAGGCGCTGGAGGTGGCAGGGCGAGTTCGTACGGAAGTAGATCCTGCTGACGGAAGGCGCTACACCGTTTCGCTTACCGAGAGCGGTGTGCAGTTGTACAACCGGGTCTTGATGGTTGCGCTTGAACGAGAGCGTCGCTTGCTGAGTGGCCTCTCGTCAGCCGAAGTCGATACCTTGATCAACTTGCTTGGACGCTTGAACAGCCAGGTCTCTCACGTCAACGACTACGATCCAGAGAACCCCTGAGCGTGATGACAATGATCTTCATCCGTTCGACGACCAAGCTGCACCTGAGATAACACTACCGGCTACCGGCGCCCCCTTCCGGTATCAACCTTCCAGGCTGCCTTCGCACCTTTGCGCGGGCATACCCCCCTCGGACCATCGCAACCGCACGATTCAATGCTTGGCCACAAGTATCGCGATTGCCGATAGGTCACATCCCAACAAGCGATTAGTCAGAGCCCTGCACTGAGGTCAACCTGTTCCCGTCGTCTGGTCTATCCCGCCAGCTGACTTCACCTCGGCAGGTCGATCGCATCGATCCCGATCGCCTCGTCCGGCCGTGGTGGCAAAGAAAATTGCCAACAAAAACAATAAAAGAGGGTTCGTTCGATGGCTATTCGCTCCATCGCCGCAGCGCGGCGTGCGCCTTTCACTCTGACGCTCGCCACTGCCTTGGTCTGCGGTCTTCCATGTGCCCAGGCGTTTGAAGTGCAGACCGACAACCCTGACCTCAGTCTGCGGTGGGACAACACGCTCAAGTACAGCTCTGCCTGGCGCCTGAAGGACCAAAGCAGCAAGCTCAGCAGCGGCTCGGTAGCGTTGAACCAGGACGATGGCGACCGCAACTTTGACAAGGGCCTGATCTCCAACCGCCTGGATGTACTCTCTGAACTGGACATTGGCTACCGCGAATACGGCGCGCGGATCAGTGGCGCGGGCTGGTTCGATACCGAATACCAGAAAGACAACGACAACAATGACCCGACGCGGGCCAACCAGCGTTCGGTTGCCTACGACGAATTCACCGACGATACCCGCCACTTGCACGGTGGCGACGGCGAGCTACTGGATGCCTTTGTCTACTGGAACGGTGATCTGGCCGACCGTGCGCTCTCGGTACGTCTGGGCCGCCACGGGCTGATCTGGGGCGAAAGCCTGTTCTTCGGCGCCAACGGTATCGCTGGCGGCATGGCACCGGTAGACGTGGTCAAGGCAGTGTCGGTACCCAACACCCAGTTCAAGGAAATCACCCGGCCGGTCAGCCAGCTGTCGACCACCTATCAACTGACCGATGCATTGTCAGTCGGCGCTTACTACCAGTTCGAATGGGAAGAAACCCGTTTGCCGGGGGCTGGCAGCTATTTTTCGGTGAGCGACACCATTGGCGAAGGTAACGAGCGACTGATTGTCGGCGCACCGTTCCCGCCATTTCTGGGCGGCAACCCCGGCAGCCCGGCAGCCTTTTTCCACGGCAACGACAAAGAAGCCAAGAGCTCGGGGCAGGGCGGCCTGCAGTTGCGCTACACCGCCGACACCGTTGAGTACGGCCTTTACGCCATCCAGTACCACGACAAATCCCCCAAGCTGTACCTGAAGCCAAGCGCTACCGGACCGAACTTCGCCACTGGCCAGATTGGCGAATACTACTGGGTCTATCCCGAAGAGATCCGTGCACTGGGCGCAAGCTTTGCCACCACGCTGAATGAGTACAGCTTCGCCGGTGAAGCCTCCATGCGCTGGAATATGCCGCTGGTTTCCAACGGCCAGACCGTTACGCCGGGCATGGTTGCCGACAATGACGACCATCCGCTTTATGCCGTGGGCCGCACGGCGCACCTGAACCTCAACATGCTGGCGTCGCTGGGCCCCTCGTTCATCGCCAATGAGGCAAGCCTGGTCGGCGAAATCGCTTGGAACCGCTTGCTCAGTGTCACCAAGAACCGTGCTGCGCTTGACCCGAGCGCTACCGACGACGGCGTTGGCATCAAGCTGGTGTACAGCCCGACATATCGGCAGATTTTCCCTGGCATCGACCTCAGTGTGCCAGTGGGCGTCAGCTACTTCCCCATGGGCAAATCGGCGGTGATCAGCAGCTTCGGCCCGGACCGCGGTGGCGATTTCAACATCGGCCTGAGTGCCACCTACCTGGACCGAGTCACCTTCGGCCTGACCTACACCCACTACTACGGCCCAGAGGACACCAACCTCAACGCCGCCAGCCAGTTTACGTTCAAACAATCACTGAAAGACCGGGACTACCTGGCCTTCTCGGTCAAAACAACATTCTGAGGGGACGCGTGCATGAACATTCCTTTCTCACTCAAGCACTTTTGTGTGGCCCTGCTCGGCGCTGCCGCGCTCAGTTTGCAACCCGTGCAAGCCGCTGGCCCGGATGATCTGGGCAAGCAACTGACGCCGCTGGGTGCTGAGCGCGCCGGTAACGCCGACGGCAGCATTCCGGCCTGGGACGGCGGCTACACCAAGGTGGACCCCGCGTTCAAAGAGGGTGGCAAGCGCGGCGATCCGTTTGCCGCTGACAAACCGCTGTTCAGCATCACTAGCAAGAACATGGACCAGTACGCGGCCAAACTCAGCGATGGCACCAAAGCCATGTTCAAGCGTTACCCGGATACCTATCGCATCGACGTTTATCCAACCCGGCGCAGCGCTGCAGCTCCGCAATGGGTGTACGACAACACCCTGAACAATGCCAAGCACGCCAAGCTGGTGCAAAGCAGTGCAGGCCTTGTGCCTGAAGGTGCCTACGGCGGTATTCCGTTCCCGATCCCGAAAGACGGCACAGAGGCGATGTGGAACCACATCCTCAACTGGCGCGGCACGTCACTGGCGATGGATTTCCGGCATTACCTGATCACCGCCGATGGCGCCCAAGTACTGACCACTGACGGCAAAGCGGTGCAGGAGATGCCGTATTACTACAAGGATGGTAACGCCGCCAGCTTCGACGGTGACTATTGGCTGTTCCGCCTGCTCAACGTTGGCCCGCCATTGCGGGCAGGCGAACAAATCATGGGACGTACCAACCTCAATGGCGACAAGTCAGAGGCCCACGTCTACCTGACCGGCCAACGACGAGTGCGCAAGCTGCCCAACGCCTGCTGCGACACCCCTACGCCGGCGACTGCAGGCGTGATGTCGTTCGATGAGCTGAGTGTGTTCCAAGGTCGGTTGGACCGCTTCAACTGGAAGTTGGTGGGCAAGCAAGAGATGTACATCCCCTACAACACCAACAAGGTCCAGGCTGCCGGCAAGCCTGAAGACCTGTTCGACAAACATCACCTGAACCCCGACCAAGTGCGCTGGGAGCTCCATCGTGTGTGGGTGGTAGACGCAGAACTTGCACCCGGCAAGCGTCACCAGCTGCCCAAAGGGCGGTACTACCTCGACGAGGACACATGGCAAGCCATGCTTGGTGACCGCTGGGACGCCAATGGCCAGTTGGCCAAGACCCTGTGGTCGCTGCCTGCGGTGATGCCAGACCTGCCGGCGGTGGCCCAGTTGTCTTCGGGCTTCTACGACCTGGTGTCCGGTGCCTGGTTCATCCAGAACGTTTACACCGGCAAAGCTCAGCAGTACGCCTCGGTCGAACGTTACAAACCTGCTGAATTCTCACCTGCCGCAATGGCCGGGCGCGGCGTGCGCTGACGATGTTCAGGGGAGGGTGCACAGCGCCTTCCCCTCCTGCGACAGAATCGAGGTAGATATGAACACACTGCGTCAGTTGAGTGGCCTGTTGTTGGCCCTCCTTATGCCTTTTGCGCCTTATTGCCTGGCTCAAGGGCTGGTGGTCGGCGACGTACTACAGAGCCCGGCGGCCAAGGTTGCCAACCCTCAGCGCGGGGTTTTCACTGCCCTGGCCTTGGCGGGCCAGCGCCTGGTGGCGGTAGGTGAACGCGGTCTGATCCTGCTATCCGATGACAACGGCGAGCATTGGCGTCAAGCCAGCGTGCCGGTATCGGTGGGGCTCACCGCAGTGCAGTTTGCCGATGCCAATGTCGGCTGGGCCGTGGGCCATGGCGGTGTGGTACTGGGGACGGGCGACGGTGGCGAAAGCTGGCGACTTCAGCTCGACGGCCTGCGTGCAGCGCAGCTTGAATTGCAGGCAGCGCAAAGCGCGCTGTCGAACCAGGCGGATGACGAAATGGCGCAAGTACGCGTACAAACCGCCGAACGCCTGCTTGCTGAAGGGCCCGACAAACCACTCCTGGCGCTGGCAGCCCGTGACACGAAGCATGTGCTGGTGGTCGGTGCCTACGGCCTGGCCATGCGCAGCGACGACGGCGGCGCTAGCTGGCATTCAGCGATGGGCCAGATCGATAACCCAATGGGCCTGCACCTGTATGCCGTGGCGTACCAAGGTAATGACTTGGTGCTGGCCGGCGAGCAGGGCTACTTAGCGCGGGCGCTGGACGGTGAACACTTCGAACAGATAAGCAGCCCCTATGCTGGCACGCTGTTCACCTTGGCAACGCGCGGCGACGGTGCACTGCTCATTGGCGGGCTCAAAGGCCACGCGTTTGTCTTGGCGCCCGGTGCCGAGCGCGCCGAAGCGTTGCCGACCCTGGCGCCGGTGTCCTTCAGTGATGCCCGTGTTCTAAACGATGGTCGCGTGTTGCTGGCTAATCAAGCGGGCGGATTGTTTGCAAGCGCTCCCTCGGGATTCACCCCGGTCTCCGAATCATTGCGCAAACCGGTCTCAGGCATCGTCCAGGCCGCCGATGGCAGCCTCGTTGCCGCGGGGTTCTCCGGGCTTTCGCGCCTGCCACAGCCCACCGTTTCCGCTTCGGAGTGAGTCAATGAATTCCGCTCGCCAAACCCTGTCATCCGCGTCCGATAGCTTCGATCCTCGCTCTGGATCGCTGATCGAACGCGCACTGTTCAATCACCGCCATTGGGTGCTGTTGCTGTGCTTGCTGACCACCGTACTGCTCGGCTGGCAGTCGGGCCGCCTGGAGCTCAATGCCAGCTTCGAGAAGATGATCCCCACCGGGCACCCCTACATTGCCAACTACCTGGACAACCAGAAGGAGTTGTCCGGCATCGGCAATGCGGTGCGTATCGCCGTCACCAACCGCCACGGTGATATCTACGACGCCGATTACCTGCGTACCCTGCAGGCGTTGAGCGACCAGATCTACCTGTTGCCGGGTGTTGACCGCGCCTACATGAAATCGCTGTGGACGCCTGCCACCCGTTGGGTTTCGGTGACCGAAGAGGGCCTGGACGGCGGCCCGGTGATTCCTGATGAATACGATGGCAGCCCGTCATCGCTGGGCGAACTGCGGCGCAACGTGCAATTGTCCAACGAGATTGGTCAATTGGTAGCCTTCGACCAGCGCTCCAGCATCATCTACGTGCCGCTGATGGCGCGCACGCCCGATGGCAAGCCGTTGGACTACCGGGTGTTGTCCGATCAGTTGGAGACCCTGCGGGCGAAGTACCAGAGCGACAGCGTCGATATCCACATCACCGGTTTCGCCAAGAAAGTCGGTGACCTGATCGAAGGCCTGGAGCAGATCCTGCTGTTCTTCGCTGTTGCCATCCTGATCACCACGGTGGTGCTCTACGGCTACACGCGTTGTGTGCGCAGTACCTTGCTGGTGGTGTTCTGCTCGCTGGTGGCGGTGGTCTGGCAGCTTGGCCTGCTGCCCCTGCTGGGCTACGAGCTGGACCCCTATTCGGTGCTGGTGCCGTTCCTGGTGTTCGCCATTGGCATGAGCCACGGCGCGCAGAAAATGAACGGCATCATGCAGGACATCGGTCGCGGCATGCACCGCGTGGTGGCTGCGCGTTTCACCTTCCGCCGACTGTTCCTCGCAGGCCTCACTGCGCTGCTGTGCGACGCCGTGGGCTTTGCCGTTTTGATGCTTATCCAGATCCAGGTGATCCAGGACCTGGCGATCATCGCCAGCATCGGTGTGGCCGTGCTGATTTTCACCAACTTGATCCTGCTTCCGGTGCTGCTCTCCTATGTTGGCGTCAGTCCTAACGCTGCTGCGTTGAGCCTTAGAAGCGAGCGGGCCGAGGAGGGGGGCCAGGTGCGTCATGCATTCTGGCGCTTCCTTGACCTGTTCACCCGCAAGCCCTGGGCCGCCGTCTGCGTGGTTGTCAGCCTGGTGATGGCAGTGCTTGGCTTCCTGGTCAGCCTGAACTTGGCCATCGGCGATCTTGACGCCGGGGCCCCGGAGTTGCGCGCCGACTCGCGCTACAACCTGGACGATGCCTTCATGACCCGCAGTTACGGGGCCAGCAGCGATCTTTTCGCGATCATGGTGCGTACACCAAACAGCGCCTGCGCACGCTACGACATCCTGCGCAAGGTCGATGAGCTGGACTGGCAACTGCGCAGCCTGCCGGGCGTGGACTCGACCAACTCGCTGGCGCTGCTCAACCGTCGGATGCTGGTGGGTCTCTCCGAAGGCAGCCCGAAGTGGTACGAACTGCAGAACAACCAGGCGATGCTCAACATGATCACCGCCAGCGCGCCGCGCGGGCTGTACAACGAGTCGTGCAACTTGCTCACGCTCTATGTCTACCTCTCCGACCACAAGGCGCAAACGCTGACCCGGCTGGTGGAGCACGTCGAAGCCTTCGCCGCTGCCAACGACACCGACGAAGTCAAATTCCAGTTGGCTGCCGGTAACGCCGGGATCGAGGCTGCTACCAACATCGTGGTCAAGGAAGCCAATCGCGAGATGCTGTTCTGGGTCTACGGCGCGGTGATCTTGCTGTGTCTGATCACCTTCCGCTCCTGGCGCGCCACCCTCTGTGCGGTGATTCCGCTGATGCTTACCTCCATTCTCTGCGAGGCGTTGATGGTCTGGCTGGGCATCGGCGTCAA
The DNA here is from genome assembly GCF_026240895.1 of Pseudomonas sp. DCB_AW. Taxonomy (NCBI): domain Bacteria; kingdom Pseudomonadati; phylum Pseudomonadota; class Gammaproteobacteria; order Pseudomonadales; family Pseudomonadaceae; genus Pseudomonas; species Pseudomonas sp. DCB_AW. The sequence goes on along the minus strand of NZ_JAPFCE010000002.1, from coordinate 193,693 downwards.
GGTCGCCACCTTGCCGGTGATCGCCTTGGGCGTGGGCATTGGCGTCGACTACGCGCTGTATGTGATGAGCATCATGCTTGGCCACCTGCGCCAGGGCGCCAGCCTTTCCGAGGCCTATTACCGCGCGCTGGTCTCCACCGGCAAGGTGGTGATGCTCACTGGCGTGACCCTGGCCATCGGCGTCGGCACCTGGATCTTCTCACCCATCAAGTTCCAGGCCGACATGGGCGTGCTATTGGCCTTCATGTTCGTCTGGAACATGGTCGGCGCATTGCTGCTGTTGCCAGCGCTCGCCTATTTCCTGCTGCCAGCGACCCGCCGCAGCGATGCAGTCGTCGCCGCCGAGCCCGTCGCCGATATGCAGCCCGCCAAGGCCGCCGCCACGGGTCGCCCGTTGTTGCTGGATACCGCCACCCGCTGACCTTCGCCCCAACAACAAGAGCACATGGGTATGACACCACTGATCGATACTTTGCAAACCCTCTGGCTCGCACTGCCGCGCGGCCTACAGACGGCCATGGAGGCGCACTGCAATGAGCACTGAGCGCCAGGCGGGTTTGCCGCAATCCTTGTTGCTACTGTTTGGCAGCTGTTTGCCGGTGCTGGGCGCGGTGCTGCTGGCACCGGTACTGCCGCGCATGCAGGCGCATTTTGCCGATACACCCGGCGCCGAAGTGCTGGTGCCTATCAGCCTGACCATTCCGGCGTTAGTTATCGCGCTGCTGGCGCCGTTTGCCGGTGTCATCGCCGACCGTCTGGGGCGCAAGCCGCTGTTGCTGGCCTCGATGATGCTTTACAGCCTCTGCGGGCTGCTGCCGCTGTGGCTTGAGTCGCTGCTGGGTATCGTCATCAGCCGTGCAGGCCTGGGCCTGGCGGAGGCGGGCATCATGACCTGCTGCACGACGCTGATGGGTGACTACTACCAGGGCGGGCGGCGCGAGCGCTTGTTCGCCCTGCAGATGGTCGCCACTTCGCTTTCGGCGGCAGTGTTCATCGCCTTGGGCGGCGCACTTGGGCAAAACGACTGGCGTCTGCCTTTCGTGCTGTACGGCGCCGGCCTGTTGCTCCTGCCGCTGATGGCAATGCTGCTCTGGGAGCCGAAGGTCGCTGAAGCCGCGGCGTTGTCTGGCAAGGCTGAAGACTTCCCGTGGCGCAGGCTCTTGCCGTTGTACCTGCTCACCGTACTGGCGGGCATCAGCCTATTCATCGTGCCGGTGCAAGCCGGCTTCCTGCTCACCCTGCTGCACGTCGATTCGCCCCAGCAGATCGGCATGACCATGGGCGCCAACCAGCTCGGCGTGCTGGCCGGTGCACTGAGCTTCCGCCTGCTCAACGCCCAGCGCCGGCAACACCTGCTGCTGCTGGCTTTCGCAACAGCCGGGGGCGGTGGGCTGCTGATGGCCACCACCGACAACCCAGCGCTGGTGGTGGTTGCGGTGCTGATCAATGGCCTGGGCATCGGATTGATGCTGCCGACCCTGATCACCGGGGTGATGAGGCAGGTCGATTTCACCCAGCGCGGCCGCGCCACCGGAGGCTTCACCGCGGCCCTATTCGCCGGCGAGTTCATCAGCCCTCTGGTGGTGCTGGGCCTTAATGGCGGCGTGGTCGCCCAATTGCCTGGCGCCCTGACCGTGGTGGCTGTCGCCCAGTTGCTGCTGGCGCTCGCCTGCGTGGTGCTGGCGAAGTGTTTCCGTTCGCGCGGCGCTGGCGCTACCACCACGCCTGATCACATCTAGAGGTAGCCATGCCCCTCGTGACGGCAATTAATTGAAAGGAGTTTTCATGCAAGCACTTCCCCCATTCCAGCGCGTGGTCACCGGCCACGACAACGAGGGCCGCGCCGTGGTCACCCTGGCAGGCCCCACGCTCAACAACTTCCCGCTCAGGGCGGTGCCCGGCACCCTGTTCTATGAGGTCTGGAACAGCAGCGTCAGCCCGGCGCTGCTGGACAATGGCGCCGACCCAACCGACAAGCCCCTGCAGCTTTCCCCCGGCGCCCAGGGCAGTGTTATCCGTGTGGTGGATATCCCGCCGGACAGCGTGCAGAACCAAGTTAGCGCCGAGGAGGCCGCCGCGGCCTTCGCCGAGATCGGCCAAGCCCATGCAGGCACTGGCAAGGCCGACTCCAGGCACAAGCTCATGCACCGCACCGAAACCCTCGACTACGGCCTCGTCACCGAGGGTGAGGTGTGGCTGGTGCTCGACGGCGAGGAAGTCCACCTCAAACGCGGCGACGTCGTGGTCCAGCGCGGCACCAACCATGCCTGGAGCAACCGCACCGAGAACATGGCGCGGATGGTCTTCATCCTGCTTGACGGCCGCTACGCCCCCGAACTCAAGGAGATGCTGCAATGAAGCTTGCCACACTCGACGACGGCAGCCGCGACGGCCGCCTGCTACTGGTTTCCTGTGACTTGAGCCGTGCGGTGGACGCCGCCGATATCGCCCCCACGTTGCAAGCGGCCGTGGATGACTGGCCGAACGTGGAGGCCGACTTGCGCGGCCGCTATGATGCCCTTAACAAAGGTGAACTCGCCGGTGCCTTCGACTTCGAACCCAACCGCGTGATGGCGCCGCTGCCGCGTGCCTGGCAATGGCTGGACGGCTCTTGCTTCCTCAGCCACGGCGAGCTGATGCAGCGAGCGTTCAACCTTGCGCCCATCGAAGGCGTAGAGTCCACGCCGCTGATGTACCAGGGCGCTGGCGACGACTTCCTTGGCCCGCAGCAAGACATTGCACTGCCTAGCGAGGCCCACGGCATCGACTTCGAAGGCGAGTTCGCCGTGCTGGTGGACGAGGTGCCCATGGGCTGCACGGCCGAACAGGCACTGAAGCATATTCGCCTGGTACTGCAGGTCAACGACGTCAGCCTGCGGGCGTTGGCACCACGGGAGATGAAGACCGGCTTCGGCTTCGTCCAGGCCAAATCCTCCTCCAGCTTCGCCCCGGTGGCCGTTACCCCAGACGAGTTGGGAGGTGCCTGGCGCGACGGTCGCGTGCACCTGCCGCTGAACGTGGAGTGGAACGGCCAGTGGTTTGGCCACCCGCATGGCGGCGCCATGCACTTCGGCTTCCACCAGTTGATCGCCCATGCCGCACTGACCCGTCGCCTTGGCGCCGGCAGCGTGATTGGCTCTGGCACCGTTTCCAATGCCGACCGCAGCGTGGGATCGGCGTGTATTTCCGAGCGCCGCGCCATTGAAATGATCGAACACGGTGCGCCGCGCACCGGCTTTCTGCAATTCGGTCACCGCATTCGCATGGAGGCGCGCAACACGGATGGTTCGCCGTTGTTCGGTGCCATCGACCAGCAGGTAGTCCAGGCAGCCCCGCCATGCGCGTGATGATTACCGGAGCTGCCGGTTTCCTTGGACGCTTGCTGGTGCAACGACTGCTCGACAAGGGCCAACTGCGAGGCCAGCCGTTGGAAGCGCTGGTGTTACTGGATCAGCAACTGGAGGGTTTTCCTTCCGACCCGCGCCTGCGCTTGCTCGCCGGCAGCATCGCAGAACCGACCCTGTTACGCCGCGCCCTGGCCGATGGCGTGGATGTCGTGTTCCATCTGGTGAGCGTCCCCGGCGGCGCAGCCGAGGAGCACTATGCGTTGGGCCGGCAGGTGAACCTGCTGGCGACCCTGGAACTGCTCGACCAGTTGCGCAACGTTGCGCGGCCACCGGTGCTGGTCTACGCCAGCAGCGTGGCCGTGTACGGCGCGCAACTACCGGCACGCATGGACGAGCAGTGGATGCCGCGTCCGGCGCTGTCTTATGGCGCGCACAAGGTCATGGTGGAAACCCAGCTCAATGACCTCGCCCGCCGTGGCGAGGTAGATGGCCGCGCATTGCGGCTACCGGGCATCGTCGCAAGGCCCCGCGAGCCGAATGGCTTGCGTTCGGCCTTCATGAGCGACCTGATGCACGCCCTTGCCGCGGGAGAAAACTATTGCTGCCCGGTATCGCCGAAGGCCACCGCCTGGTGGATGTCGGCGCGTTGCTGCGTCGACAACCTGCTGCATGCCGCCGAACTGCAAAACCCCGGCCCTCAGCGGGTGTGGCAGTTGCCAGTGCTGCACCTGGCCATGGACCAAGTGGTCGAGGCTCTGGCCGAGGCTTTCGGCGACGACCGTCGGGCCTTGGTGAGCTACCAGCCGAACGCGGACCTGGAGGCGTTGTTCGGCCGCTATCCGCCTTTGCGTACCCCGCAATCGCGAGCCCTGGGATTTCATCACGATGGCTCTGCCCAAACCCTGGTGCGTAACGCCCTTAGCCTGAGCCAACGCCCGCGCCATGCGCGCGCGTCATTACAAACCCTTTGAGACCTGCTGCCATGACCCTTGCCCGTAAACGCCGCCTCGTCGATCTCTCGGTAACGCTGGACAACAACCCCTACACCGACCCGCCGCCGCTGCTGCCCAAGATCGACTACATGGACCACCAGCAGGGTTGGCCAGAAATGGCCGCGATGTTCCCTGGCCTGTCCCTGGACCAGATGCCGGGGCACGAGTCGTGGGCAGCAGAGCGCCTGTCGATCACCACCCACAGCGGCACTCACATGGATGCGCCTTGGCACTACGCCTCTACCACCGACGGCGGCAAGCCGGCGTTCGGTATCGATGAGCTGCCGCTGGAGTGGTGCCTGCAAGCGGGAGTGAAGCTGGACTTTCGCCACCTGCCCGACGGCCATGTGGTGACTGGCGCCGAGGTGCACGCTGAGCTTTCGCGTATCGGCCATGAGTTGCAGCCGCTGGACATCGTGCTGGTGAACACCCGTGCCGGCAGCCTGTTCGGCGAGCCGGGGTATCTGGAAGCAGGCGTCGGCATGGGCCGTGAAGCCACCCTCTACCTGCTGGAGCGCGGCGTGCGAGTCGTGGGTACCGACGCTTGGAGCTGGGACGCACCCTTCAAGTACACCCGCGAACGCTTCGCCGCGAGTGGCGATGCGTCGATCATCTGGGAAGGCCACAAGGCTGGGCGCGACATCGGCTACGGCCAGATGGAGAAACTGGCCAACCTTGATAGCCTGCCGGCCAGCGGCTTTTTGGTGTCTTGCTTCCCTTACAAGATCAAGCATGCCTCGGCCGGCTTTGTCCGCGCCGTGGCCATCTTCGAAGAATAAGAACAGGAGCAACTCCCCATGCGATTACGCGTACTGTTGGCGGCCCTAGCGTGCCTTGCGCCAGTGCTCGCCGATGCGGCCGAGCGCCCCAATATACTGCTGATCGTGGCCGATGACCTGGGCTACTCCGACCTCGGCGCCTTCGGTGGTGAAATTGCCACACCGAGCCTCGATCACCTGGCGGCCAGTGGTCTGCAGCTGACCAGCATGTACGCTGCGCCGACCTGTTCGCCGACCCGATCCATGCTGATGTCCGGCACCGACAATCACCTGGCCGGGCTGGGTACCATGGCCGAAGGGATGCAGCCATTCCAGCGAGGCAAGCCAGGCTATGAGGGCTACCTCAACCAACAGGCGCACTCCATCGCCGGCCTGTTGCGCGATGGTGGTTACCGTACCGCCATGGTCGGCAAGTGGCACTTGGGCCTGGCCCCGGAGCAGGGCCCGGACCGTCGTGGCTTCGAGCAGTCTTTCACCCTGCTCGAAGGGGGTGGGGTGCACTTCAAGCCCGCCCCTGGCTCGACCGCGAAGATCGAACAACTCTCTTACCGCGAGAATGGCAAGCCAGTGGAGCTTCCGGATGACTTCTATTCCACGGACTTCTATACCGACAAGTTGCTGGCGTATCTGAAGGCGGGGCAGGGCAGTGGCAAACCCTTCTTCGCGTATGCGGCTTACACCTCGCCACACTGGCCGTTGCAAGCACCGCAGGCTTACCTGGATAAATACCGCGGTCGCTACGACGGCGGCTACGACGCGGTTCGCCAGGCGCGAATCGAGCGCATGAAAGAAAAAGGTCTGCTGCCTGCCGACTTCCAGAGCGCCGCGCCGCTCCCGGTCACCCCGCAGTTGCCTGGCTGGGACCAACTGGACCCCCAGCGCAAGCGCATCGAGGCGCGCAAGATGGAGATCTACGCCGCGATGGTGGACAACCTCGACCACAACGTCGGTCGCCTGCTGGAATACCTGCAGACCAGCGGCCAGATGGACAACACCTTGATCGTTTTCATGTCCGACAACGGCCCCGCTGGCGAACGCCACGAGCAGTACTACCCCCCGGCGCCGAATACCGACAACCGCCTGGAGAATCTCGGCCGACGCGGGTCGCAGATCGACTACGGGCTGCGCTGGGCAGAGGTGAGCGCGGCGCCACTGCGGCTGTTCAAGGGCAGCACCGCCGAAGGCGGTATCAGCGTGCCGGCCATCGTACAATTGCCGGCCAGCCTGCGTCGTCAGGGGCTGGAACGTGGTGTGGCACGGGTGGATGACCTAGCGCCGACCTTCCTCGCCCTGGCGGGTCTGCCGGACCCGGGTGACCAGTACCAAGGCCAGCCCAAGCATCCCATCACCGGCCGCTCCATGCTGCCGATGCTCGAAGGCAAAGGCCGGGCTGAGCCGGTAATGGCCGGTGAGCTGTTTGGCAGCCGCTATTACCGTGAAGGTAACCTGAAACTCCTGGGCCTGGTGCCCTGGAGCATGCCGGGCCAGCCCCAGCCACCGTTGCGTTGGCAGTTGTTCGACTTGTCGCACGATCGCGGCGAGCAGCACGACCTCTCCGCCAGCCAGCCGGAAACGACGCAACGCTTGCAGCAGGCCTGGCAGGACTACGCCCGCCGTGTCGGAGTGGTCGCACCGCCTCTGGCCAATGCCCCATGAGGCGCCAGCTCTTCGTCGTCGGTTGCTTGAGTGTGCTGGCCCTGGCGACGGTAGCTGCGCGGCCGCCCACCAGCCTGCCCTTGGGCAATGTCGCCGGCTGCGAGGCCTACGGTGGCTTGCCGGCGGGTTGGGGCAACGACCCGCTGGCCGGGATGGTCCGCGTCAGCGGCGGGCGTTTTACCCCCGGCACTGATGGGGGTTACCCGGATGAGCGACCGTTCGCCCCAGTGCACGTCGGCGACTTCTGGATCGATCGCACCGAAGTTACCCGCGCGCAGTTCGGCGCCTTTGTCGAGGCTACCCATTACATCACCGAGGCTGAGCGCTCCGGTGGCGCCGCGTTGTTCCACGTACCGCTGGACACGGCCAGCGACGGGTCGGCGTTGCCTTGGTGGCGTTACGTAAGGGGTGCTGACTGGCGCCACCCATCGGGCCCGGACGGGCCGTTGGCCAACCTGGACCAATACCCAGTGACCTTGGTCACCCTGGCGGACGCCCAGGCCTACGCACAGTGGCGCGGCAACGACCTTCCCAGCGAGGCCGAATGGGAATATGCAGCGCGCGGCGTTGACCCCTCGCAACGTCTCGGCGAGGAACCACGCGACAGCAACGGCCAGCCCGCCGCAAATTACTGGCAGGGCGTGTTCCCAGTGCACGACGCAGCCGAGGACGGTTTCGCTGGCGTTGCCCCAGTGGGCTGTTTTGCCGCCAACGCCGCTGGGCTGTTCGACATGATCGGCAACGTTTGGGAATGGACGGCAGATGCCCAATGGGGGCCGCTGATCAGTCACGTCAATGGCGATCCGAGCCAATTGCGTAGCGCGCTTGCACCGTCGCGTCCCCAGGTCATCAAGGGTGGCTCCTACCTTTGCGCCGCGTCCTATTGCGCCCGCTATCGCACGGCGGCACGTGAGCGCCAGGATGCGGACCTGGCGACCTCTCATGTGGGCTTTCGCACCATTCGCCGTATCCCGCCAACAACCTTGACCCACTCGGAGTGGTAGGGTAGTACAAGCAGTCTGAATGACCCCTCGCCAACCGGTTTGCCGGGAAACGAAGAGCGGGTCGCCCCAGGGTATAGGGGGCGACCCGCTCACGGCGTGTCAGCGTTCGTGGAGCCACCCACCCTCAATGTTTGGGGGGCGGGCCGCCAGGGGCCCATTTTTCCTGGTAGTGGAAGAGGAAGTACTGCGAGTTGTCGGCACCGGACGCAGCAACCCGCGCGGTCCAGCGCTCGTCATGCAGGTCCATGTCGGCGTCGTATTCCACGTGGCAGCCCATGGGGCTGTTAAAGTACCAGAACCAGTTGGACCCTAGCTGGTGACGCCCTGGCCCCCAGAACGACTCATAGCCTTTCTCGACGAAGCGGGTACCGGCAATCATCACCTCGGTTGGGCCACCCATGTGAAAGGTAAAGTGTTCGATACCTTTCATGAACGGCGGCGTCTGGATCAGGAACAGGGTGTGGTGGTCCTGGGTGCCAGCCGGGCGCAGGAAGGGGCCGGTGTCGACGAAGCGGTCGGTGCAGACGAAGCCCAGGCGGGTGTAGAACGCTTCTGCCTTGGCCTGGTCAGGCACGAAATAGACCACATGCGACAGGCTGCGTGGCAAAGCCGGCATGTCGTCGCTGGCGCCTAGCGAGTTGATGGCGCGGCCCAGCTGTGCGCCGGGGGCGTTGCTTATTTCGCCGGGCATCGCCAACGGGCGGCGCAGGGTGATGCGAAAACCCAGGGCGAAGCCCATGTCGTCCACCACGCGTAAAACGCCGTCCTCCCCACGCACAACGGTGCGGTCCTTGGAAAGTTCGGCCTCGATGGCCTGCAGGGTGGCTTCGTCGGCTACGCCGTAAACGGTTTCGCGCAGGGTGTTCGCAGTCTCCATGGCCTTGGGCAGGCGTGGGTCGTCGCGGTGGCGAATTTCAATGCCTGTGCCGTCCAGGGCCTCAAGGTAGCCGCCGGCTTCGTCCAGCTTGCCCGGCTTCAAACCGTAGTCGGTGAGGTATTGCACGCAGGCGTCGACGTTGTCGACGCCGAACACAAGGTAATCAGGTCCGATGATTTTCATGGTCGGTTTCTCTTCTTGTCTATCAGGCGGTACGACCACCGAGGTTTTCGGCGACCCAGTCGGCGATGTACTGGCCGGCGTTAATGGAGTTATCGAAGCTGGAGTGCTGCACACCGCCTTCGCGCGGGGTGAAGATCTTGAGTTCGCGCTTGGGGCTATTGACCAGTTGTTCGTAGGTGCGGTGGGCCCATTTGAGCGGGATCTGTGAGTCCTGCTCGCCATGGGTGACCAGGAAAGGCACCTTGATCCGCTCCACGACGCCGTCCAGGTGGACGTTTTCGGCGATGGTCATGAATTCGTCGATGTTTTTGCCGCCCCAGACCCAGCGCACGTGCTCCCAGTAATGCGGCACCGGGAAGCTGCCTTCGCGTTCCAGGCGGCGCTTTTGCACGTCGCGCCAGTCGTGGTTGGCGCCCCACACCACGCCACAGGCAAAGCGCGGCTCGAAAGCCACCACACGCGGGCAGTAGTAGCCGCCCAGCGACACGCCTTCGCAGCCGATGCGCTTGGGGTCCACATCCGCACGGGTTTCCAGCCAGTCGAACACGCGGCTGCCCCAATGCTCGGCGTCATAACGGGCTTTCAGGTCGTGCAGGCGCAGGGCTTCGCCGGTGCCCGGCTGGTCGATAACCAGCGATGACACGCCCCGCTTGGCGAGCCAGGCCGGCAGGCCAACCCGGTATTTCATTTCTTTCGTGGAGTCCAGGCCGTTGAGTTGCAGCAGTAGAGGCGCCGGCCCCTGTACGCCTTCGGCACGGATGAATAGCCCGGAAATGACTTTGCCCTCATAGGGGATCTCGACCCGCTCGCAGTTCTCGCCGGAGAGCGCGATGCCGCGGGCGAAGGTGTCGAGGAAGCGTTGGTAAAGCTCCATGCGACCTGGGGCGCCGTGAGCTTGAAGCCGTTCACCTGTGAGGTAGTAGGTTGCGGCACGGTTGTACTTTTCGCCGGCCGAAAGCAGGCGGCCTTTCTCTTCGTCCTCGCGGGCCAGGTCACAGAGTTTGTCGGCCGTCTTCGACCAGGCTTCTCGAAAGGCGCGGGTTCCGGCGGCGTCAGGTTGCTTGGCGGCTTCCTGAAGCGGTTCGCACATTTCGACGATTTCACCGATGCGCGCGCCCATCTCAATAGCGAGGTTTACTGAGAGGTTCCAAACGTAGTTGGTGGGGAAATAGCGGAACATATTGTTGTTTTTCCTTCTTCTGGTCCTGGCCGCCATCGACCCTGCATAGCCAGGGCTATCGCCCGAGGCGCTGTTCGCAGATCGGCAGGGCTCAAGTCGGGCAACCCGGTGTGAACGCTCCCGCATCAGGCAGTGGCGCGGGCGTCGGCCGCCCCTTGGGGCAGCTTGCGCAAGCTCGCATGGGCCAAAGGATTGGACAAATCGCTTGTTCGGATGCCAGCTATCGGATTGCGAGATACCTGGCGTGCCGCCGTGACGGCAGGCATGGCGAACGCTGAGGGCACGCATCGCCAGTATCGATTGGTTGGCGCATCCGGGATGGGGCCGTAGCGGGACCCCGAATGCCGAGGGGCTCAAGCGGTAACGGCAGACTCTGGGCGGCTGACCATCTCCGTCAGCTTTTCGCGCAGCCAGCGCAGCATGGGGTCACGGTCCAGGCTGCGGTGCCAACTCATGTATTCCTGCATGGCCGGCAGCTCCACCGGCGGCGGCAAGATGCGCAGCGGCAGGTTGCGTGCATAAAGCCGTGCCAGGCGGCTGTGCATGGTGGCGATGCGTTGGGTCCCAATGACCAGTTGCGCCAAGGTATTGAAGTCGTGGGTGATGACTTCCACGCGGCGTTTGCAGCCGTATTGGCTCATGAACCACTCCTCTATGCCGGGCGTACGGCTGCGCCCGAAGGCGACGCCGACATGGCCCAGCTCAAGGTAGCGTTCCAGTGTCAGGCGCTCGCCGATGCTGTGGTTCTCGGCGCACACCACGCAGACGTGCTGTTCGTCGAACAAGAGCTGTGAGGGGTGCTCCTTAACGATGAAGTGCTCTGGCGCGATCATCAGGTCCACTTCGCCGCGCATGAGCATTTCCATGGCGGTCTGGCCGGGGCTGATGAGTTCGAAGGTGATGTTCGGGGCTTCGTGGTTGATCTCGCGAATCGCTTCGGCGAACAGCACGCTGATCAGGTAGTCCGAGGCCATGATGCGGAAGTGACGTTTACTCTCGGAGATGTCGTGCACCGGTTTGGCGGTGATGGAGGTCTGGATTTTCAGCAGTACGTCGCGAACCGGTAACGCCAGTTCCTTTGCCAGTGGGGTGGGCATCATCTTGCGGCCCACCTGCACTAGCAGGTCATCTTCGAAGTAGGTCCGCAGGCGTCCGAGCACACCGCTGGTGGCCGATTGGGTCATGTGCAGGCGGGTGGCGGCACGGGTGATGTTCTGCTCTTCGAGCAGTACATCCAGCGCCACCAGGAGGTTCAAATCCAGGTGTTTAAAGCGCATCACGGGCATCTCTTGTTGTATTTATTTTCGCGATACCCTGCATCCCGACTAACGATTAGTCAAATTGTTCCTGCGTTCCTAGCCTGTGCTCCTAAGGGCCTCTCTGTTGTTGTGCTATCCAGCCGCGCTGGCGTGGTCCCGGTCAAAACACTGTTAATGCTCGGGTTGTCACGCTCGCGATCGACCCTGCGCTCCCACAACAAGAACAAGGATTCATCCATGAGCAGCGATATCAGCAAGGTACTCGTAGTCGGCGGCGGGATTGGTGGCCTCTGCGCGGCCATCGCATTGCGCCGCCAGGGCATCGCGGTCGACCTGGTGGAAATCAAGTCCGAGTGGACCGTCTATGGTGTCGGCATCATTCAGCAGAGCAACGTGGTGCGAGAGATGGCCCGCCTCGGCGTGCTCGAAGGCTACCTCGAAGCGGCCTATGCCTTCGAGGATGTTGGCATCTACGATCTGCAGGGCAATGCCCTGGTACGCATCCCAGGCCAGCGCCTGGCCGGCCCGGAGTATCCCGCCAACGTCGGTATCTCGCGCCTGTCTCTGCACCAGGTGCTGAGCACCACTGCGATCGACCTTGGCACCCAGGTACGCCTTGGCTTGTCGGTAGAATCCTTCCAACAAGACGCGGCCGGCGTGGATGTGAGCTTCACCGATGGCAGCGCTGCTCGCTACGACTTGGTTGTAGGGGCCGACGGCGTTTACTCGAAGATTCGCGGCATGCTCTTTGGCGACACCTACAAGCCGCGTTTCACTGGGCAGGCCGTGTGGCGCTACAACTTTCCTAGACATCCTTCCATTGATCATCTGGCGAGCTATGTCGGTGCTGAGGGCAACGCCGGCCTGGTACCGCTGTCCGACGACCTGATGTACATGTTCTCCACCTCCCACGAGCCGGGTAACCCCCGCTATGAGCCGGCACAGTTGGCCGAACTGATGCGTGACCGCATCAGTAAGATCGCAGGCCTAGTGGGCGAGCTGCGCGAGCAGATTACCGACAGCAGCCAGGTGGTCTACAAACCCATGGAAGTGGTGTTCGTCAACGAACCTTGGTTCAAAGGCCGTGTGCTGCTGATTGGCGACGCGGCTCATGCAACCACGCCGCATCTGGGGCAGGGCGCCGGGATGGCAATCGAGGACGCACTGGTTCTGAGCCTGGAGCTGTGCGGCAGCGGCTCGGTGGAGGAGCGGCTTGAGCGTTTCATGACGCGCCGCTTTGAGCGCTGCAAGTACATCAGCGAGAACTCGATCACGGCCGGGGAGAAGGAAATGGCCCGTGACGCGACGTTCGATCGCATCGGGCTGACCAAGGCGATGCTCAAGCTGACCGCCGAACCGATCTGAAACTGCTAGCCGTGGCGGCTATTCCGGTGTTTACGCGTTCACCCCCTGAGTTATCGAGGTCTCTGTGTCCCAGGATTTGACATTGCTTTGCCGCGACGACCAGTTGCAGGAAGGCCTAGCACGTGGGTTCGACCCCTGGGCCCAGGGGCGTGACACTGTGCTTGCGTTGCGCTGGCGTGGCCAGGTGCGTGTCTATCGAAACCTGTGCCCGCACCTGGACGTGGCCATGCAGTACCGCAAGGACCGCTTCATGTCTGGCGATGGCCGGCACATCGTCTGCTTTGCTCATGGTGCGCTGTTTCAGCCCGACAACGGCTTCTGCGTGCTCGGCCCCTGTCAGGGCCAGTCGCTGCAAGCACTGAGGGTAAAGGTCGACGTTTCGGGAAACGTATGGCTGGAGGAGGGTGGCCCTCGGGCAAACGATGAGGCTATTGCGTGCGCTTCCATGGACTAGACCTGAACCTGCTGGTGGTGCTGGACGCTTTGTTTGTCGAGCAGCACGTCACGCGTGCCGCGGTGCGCCTGCACCTGACCCAGTCAGCGGTCAGCGCGGCCCTGGGTCGCCTGCGGGAGCATTTTAACGATCCGCTGTTTGTCCTCGTGGGCGGCGCCATGCTGCCCACGGCGCTGATGCAGTCACTGCACCCACGTATCGACCAGGTACTGGAAAACGCGCGGGGCATTGCCTTCGCCAATGCAAGCTTCGACCCGGGGGCGGCGCGCCGCAAGTTCCGCATCATTGCGTCGGATTATGTGATCGCGGTGCTCATGCCGGCGCTGATGCGACGGTTGGCCAGCCTTGCGCCCCAGGTCGACTTGCAACTTCTCACGCTGGTGCCGCTGCGCGGTGCCGAGCCGGGCAGCCTGGTGGATGAGGCCCTGGAGCACCGGCACTGCGACCTGGTGATCCTGCCGCTTGCCCATGGCTCGGCGCGTCATCCGCAACAACCGTTGTTCGAAGACAGCTTCAGCGTCATTGCCTGCAGGGATAACTGCGCCCTGATGGACGGCCTCACGCTGGAGCATTACTTGGAAGCGCCACATGTGGTCCGCGAGACCGGCGCAGGCGCCCAGGGCAGCATGGAAGCGGAATTTATCGCAAGCCAGGGGCTGGCGCGGCGGGTGGCTGTGGCTGTGGACCAGTTCGCGTTGATACCGGAATTCATCGTTGGCGGCCCCTGCCTATCGACCCTGCACAGTCGCCTGGCGCACCTCTATGCGCAGCGCTTTCCTCTGCGCCTGCTGCCACCACCACTCGCCATTCCCGCCACTCTGCAGGTGATGCAATGGCACGCCTACCAAGACAGTGACCCGGCGCTGGTCTGGCTGCGCCAGTTGTTGGCGGAGGTGGCGGGCTGACCACGACGGCTATCAATTTCTGTCATGGCCGGCTAGCAGCAAACTTCACTTCCTCAGGCATTGGCTGCCCAATACCGTATTGGCACGACAACAACAGGAAAGACCGCCATGCCCAGACGCCACGTTCACTGCCAAACCCTCTTTACTGGCCTTGAGGATCAGGCTCGCCACGACCAGGTGCTGATCATCGAAAAGGGTGTGTTCACCCATGTCGGCCCTCGTCAGAGCGCTCCGCCGCCATTGCCTGGCGAACGCGTGATTGACACTGGCGGACACTTCGTCATGCCCGGCCTGGTAGATGTCCATACCCATCTGGTGTTCGGCAACGCCAAGAGTGAGGAAGACATCGACCTGCACGTCTCGCCGGAATTTCGCGCCCTGCGCGGTCTGTTTTTTACCCAGCATGTACTGGCCGCCGGCTACACCTCGGTGGTGGTGCCGGGTGACGCCGGGCATTGCAGCATTGCCGTACGCAACGCTATCAATGCCGGTATGTTCACTGGCCCACGCATTGCCGCCAGCAGCAATGTAATCGCCAACCGGCAGAGCCTGAACGATTGGTTCCCCAGTTGGGTCGGTACGCCTGAGTATTTCTCTGGCCGCCTGTGCGCTACCCGCGACGAGCAGATTGCGGAAATCCGTCGCCAGGCCAAGGACGGCGTGGACCTGATCAAGATCGCTATGGACGGCCCGCACATGCGCCCCAACGGGGAACATATCGCTGCGTTCACTCAGGACGAGACCCGCGCCATGGTCGAGGAGATCCACCGCCTTGGAAAAAAGGTCGCCGTGCATGCCTATGGCCGCGAAGCGGTGCTGTATGCGGCGAAGGCGGGGGTGGACGTAATCTTCCACGGTTTTTTCCTGGACGATGCCTGCATCGAGGCAATACTCGAATCGGGTAGTCACCTCGCTCCGACCTTCACCATGCTCGCCAACAACGTCGAATTTGCCGAGGATTACGAGCCTTCGACCCGCTGTGGTTACGCTGCGATGCAGCGCCGTGTGATCGAGGTGGGTTGTCGCAACTTGCGCCGCGCCCGGGAAGCCGGTGTGCCGTTCATGACCGGCAGTGACAGCGGTTTCGCCATCACTCCCTACGGTGAATGGCACGCCCGTGAAATCGAGATTTTTGTCGACTGGTTGGGTTTCAGCCCTGCCCAGGCACTGCGCGCGGCAACCTCGGTTGCCGCGCGGATGATGCCCGTGTCGCAGCAGGTGGGTGCCATCGAGGTGGGCCGTCGCGCCGACTTCATCTGTGTTGATGGCTCCCCCCTGCAGAACGTCTCGATTCTTCAGGAGCGCGAGCGCATACGTGACGTGTACCTAGGCGGGCATCGCGTGGAGGCCCAGGTACCGGGCTACGATCCCTACAAGGTCAGTGACTTCAACACGGTGAAATGGGCCGAACTTCACACCCGGCAACGGGCCGTGGAAATGGGCAAGCGCAGCGCACCTGAACCTGAGCAAGAGGTAGGCCGGCATGAATAAGCTCACCCTGGAACTGGCGTCGCAGATGGTCGACACTGCGCTGGCAGAGGGCCGGCGGTTATCCTTGCAGCCACTTTGTGTTGCGGTACTGGATGCCGGCGGTCACCTGCTGGCGCTCAAACGCGACGAGCGCGCCAGCCTGCTGCGACCGCAAATCGCGTCGGGCAAGGCCGCATCAGTGCTGGGCATGGGCTTTGGCGGCCGCGAACTTGCCCGTCGTGCTGCAGCGCTTCCTGCCTTCTTCAATGCATTGAGTGCCCTGGCCGGCGGCAATATGGTTCCGGTGCCCGGCGGGGTGCTGGTGCGTAACGGGGCAGGGGAAGTGATCGGCGCTATCGGTATCAGCGGTGACAGCTCCGACAACGATGAACGCTGTGCGATTGCCGGTGTGCTGGGGGCAAACTTGATGCCCGACAGTGGGGCATGTTGATAGGAAAAAAGCCACTTTTGCCACTGCGGCTTGGGTGGCTTTTCTCATTTCATACGCTTATTTGGTGCACTCAGTCTCGGATATTTGAAAAAGTTTCAGTGCTATGCAGCTGTCTCCAATAGAGTATGAGAAACGCTATTTTCTGAGCTTGGAGAGTGTCTAGGAAACCAGGGGCGATTCAACAGCAATAACATCTGTTCATTCAGATCCGCAAGGTTGCATGGAAAACCTGAACGCGAACCAAAGCCAATGATGGCTGCTCGTTTCCAGGCAGAAGCACGCGCAACGCCAGCGAAGCGGACCGATAAGCCAGCCGTTTTCTCGATCATGCATTGGCCTAAGACCGCGAGTTTGAGGCAGCAGGCCGGTTGGCTGGTTGAAACTGACTTCACCGCAAAGCTGCATCGGCTGGGAGGAGGGCATCTGTGCTGGTTCTGTCAATTTCATCGCTAAACGCTGCAGTAGGTACGGATAACCTGTGCTTATCAGACCCAATATAACGAAGAATAGAAATGATCGGTATCCAAAATCGTGAACGGCAGCCAACGACCCATAGCGGCCATTTGCGGAGGAAGGCTTTCGGTCGGAAGGAGACTGCCAAGCCCAGCCTTAGTCGAGTAAGACAGGATCTGGCCCCAAGCGGAGGTCTTTGTCGAGGGCAGCAATGGCCAGAATCTCATCGGCAGACAATTCGGATTGATCATGGGATTACTTTGGCTGCGATGTGGTTCTTGTCGCTCTCCACCATCACGGAAATGGCCATCGCAACGATGCCCAGGAGCGCAAGCAGGGCACCTACCCACCCTGTTGATGACCAGCTTAGCCCCATAGCGATAGAGATCCCTCCGAGGCTCGCCCCCACCGCGTTCGAGATATTGAAGGCGCTGTGATTGAGGGCGGCAGCAAGTGTCTGTGCGTCTCCGGCAACATTCATCAAACGCACCTGTAGAGCGGGTACCAGAGCGAAGCCGCAGCCGACCAGGAACAGGATCGCGAGCGTCCCGACTTTCGACGGAGCGAACAAAGAGAACAAAGCTAGGAAAACCACGTTCCAGAGCATGATGGCGAAGATGGCTCGGATCAGCCCACGGTCCGCTAACCAGCCGCCGATCAGGTTGCCGGCGATCATGCCAACACCCCAGAAGGCCAACACCATTGGTACTTGGCTGATCGAGAAGCCTGTCACCTCTGTGAGCGTTGGAGTGATGTAGCTATACACCGCGAACATGCCGCCGAAGCCGATCGAGGCAGTTGCTAGCGTCAGCCATATCAATGGCCGCTTGAGTCCGCTCAGCTCGGCCTTAGGGCTGGCGTTTGGATCACGAGGTACCGACGGAACGTACAGCCAGAACAAGAACACTGTGGCGATACCGGCTACAGCGAGAGATCCAAACGCTGCTCTCCAGCCGAAGGTCTGGCCTATCCAGGTCGCCGCGGGCACACCGATCACGTTGGCAGCCGCCAGACCGGCCATTACATATCCCGCCGCTTGTGCCTTTCGCCCGTCGCCCACCATGGCAGCGGCCACCAGGCAGGCAACCCCGTAGTAAGCACCATGAGGTAAGCCAGCCAGAAACCGGGCACCCAGCAGACTGAAGTGATCCCATGCCACGGCACTGGCGGCGTAGCCAATGGCAAACAATGCGATGAGGGCAATCAGAAGCGCTTTCCGAGACGAGCGTGCGGCCAGGATCGCGATCAGCGGAGCGCCGACCACCACACCCAGCGCATACGCGCTGATGTAGCTGCCTGCCGTTGGTATAGACACTCCGGTGCTTTCGGCGAGATCAGGCAAGAGACTCATCGAAGCGAACTCACCGGTACCGATGAAAAGGCCTCCAAGCCCGAGGGCAACGATTGCGGTTGCTACGCCATGCGGAGCGTGAATTTCTGAGCTGCCAGAGGGGCTCGGTGAAGCGCTGGATATTGTATTCATCGAAAGTTCTCGGAAAAAAGATGCCCACACCTGCAAAGGGTGGGCAGTGGAAAGGAGCAATAAAAAGGTGTTGCGCTTCAGTTCACTACGCTTGGACTTGGCGCGGTGGGGCTACATCAGAGATGTACGCGTTGAACTGATCGCGATATTCGGGATGCCATCGAGATAAAGCGGGGCGGTTGTGGATAAGGTCGTCTGCGTTCCACTGCATGCGTCGCTGATCCAACTCGTGACTGACTTCGTTGTCCTCGCAGAAGATGTAGAAATCGCTACGAATCAATCCCTCCAGCAGGCGAGCGACAACCTCATCGGCCGACCATGGAGCGCTGGGCTTTGCGGAGTCGGCAGCCATGCCTGGAAAGTTCATCGGTGTGAACGTGTAGCCGGGAATCAGTAGATGGGCAGATACACGGCCATGGGTACGCTCGCGGAGCTCGTGCTCAAGGTGCTCGGTCAGCACTTTCACGGCGATCTTCGAGACGGAGTAGGCGGTATTTCCTGGAGGAGTAGTTATTCCCTCCTTTGAGCCAACATTCACTATTGCAGCTGGATAGTCTTGAGCGAGCAGATGGTCGACGAACAACTGCTGAACTGCCAATACGGCCCAGAAGTTGATCTCCATCGTCTTGCGCCACTGATCTTGGTCGTTCCACGGGCCTGCCCCTTTCGAGATGGCAGCGTTGTTGACCACTAAAGACACCTCGCCGAGCTCATGGGCTACGGTAAGCAGCTCCTGCAATGCACTGGGAGAGGTCACATCTCCGGTCACAGTAGCTATCTGAGCACTATGGTCTTTGTTGTAGAGCGACCGTACTGCAACATCGAGCGCGGCTTCGTCCTTGTCGAACAAAACGACCTTCATCCCCAGTTGGGATAGGCGACTAGCGATTGCATAGCCGATCCCGACTGCAGCGCCGGTGATGACCGCAACTCTGTTTTGGCGAATAGCTGGATGATCCATGGGTAATCTCCTGAATTGGGATTAGGTGGACGAGTCCACGCGAAGAACGATTTCGGTGATCTCTGCTGGCACGCCAAGACGAATGGGGAATCCATTCCAGAGGCCAGCTCCATTGCTCGTGTAGAGCGTCATCGCCCCGACCTGGTATGCACCGGAGACGAAACCTTCGTTGGCGTAGCGGCCTATCTGATCCAGTCCCTTGATCATTCCGCCGTGGGTGTGACCGGAGAGCTGCAGTGCTATACCCGCTTGGGCGGAGCGATCTGCACCGGCTGGTCGATGTTTGAGGAGGATGACAGGGGCTGTTGCTGGCCCCCCCTTGAGAGCGGCATTCAGGTTCGGCCCAGCCATTCCGAATTGAGCGGCGGCTTCGTCGGTGACACCGGCTATGACCAGCAACTCGCTGCCTGCCCCAATCACTACGTGCTCGTTCAGCAGCATTTGTATGCCGAGGCGCTCGAACTTGGCGTGCCACTGGAGCTCGTTGAAGTAGTACTCGTGATTGCCTGGAATGCCGATGATGCCGAGGCGGGCATTCAGCCCTGCCAGGGGAGCTACATCGAGCTTGCGATCAGTGGTTGTCCCGTCAATCAGATCGCCTGTGATCAGAATCAGGTCGGGATTGAGTGCATTGGTACGACTGACAACTGCATCTACCCAGGGCGCCTGGAAAAGTTTGCTGATGTGCAGATCTGTCAGATGCACCACGCGTAGGCCATCCATCGCTTGTGGCAGATTCTTGATCCTGACTTCCACTGTGCGAACACCTGGCACCTGCGCCGCTTGGTACACGCCAAATGCCGACAGAAGAAGGGCGACAGATGCGGCCAGGTACCGACTGCTGTGTCTTACCAGCTTTTTGGCGGCACGTATCCGCAGGACTGACAGAACGCCGTTGGCCAAATCTGCCAGCACCACAAAGACGAACAACAGAACGAACGAGCAGAAAGCCCAACCGGCGACCAACACTGCCCACCGCGGCATCTCGGGCGAGAACATGGTTCCGAACACCCAGATCTGAATCAGGTGGTACTTCGATACCAGTAGCAGGACGACAGCCAGGGAAGCACGTCCGCCCTTCGAGATCGGTAACGGGATAATGAAACGCCACAGGACGTATAGGTAAGCAAGGACAAGATAGACGTGAAACACGGGAGCAACTCTTCTAGGGATGGGGGCTCAGATCAACTATCGTTGAATTTGTTTAATGGTACTCTGTAGAGGGAGCAGCTTTGTTTAAGCTTTCTCCATAAGTCATTGAGAATGGCTCAACATAGAGACCGTCCAGATGCCGCTACTTCCAACCACAAAGCTTTCACGAGCCGACCTAGCCGATCTGAACTCCTTTCTTGCGGTGGAGAGCCATCGCAGCTTCTCCAAGGCAGCCGTTGAACTGGGTATCACCACGTCCGCGCTCAGCCACTCGATTCGAAATCTGGAGTCCCGCCTGGGAGTTAGGCTGCTCAACCGAACCAGCCGAACTGTCTCTCCGACAGACGCCGGTGCGACCTTGGCGAAGCGCCTGGCTGTTGGCTTTCAGGAGATTGGAGGGGCGCTAGCGGAAGTAGATCGGCATCGCGACCGTCCGGCAGGTCGCCTGCGTATCAACGTCCTCAGTGACGGCGCACGACTGCTCTTCAATCGGTGGCTGCCGAAGTACCTGGAGGCCTATCCGGATGTGTCAGTCGAGGTCGCAGTAGATGATCGGATGGTGGACATCCTGGCTGCCGGGTTTGATGCGGGTATCAGGTATGGCGGGACGATCGCTGAAGACTTTATTGCTGTGCCTATCAGCGATCAGTTGCGCTGGGTTGCAGTGGCATCGCCTCGCTACCTCAACCGGACATCGCGGATCCTGGTGCCGGAGGATCTGAAGAACCATAACTGCATACAGATTCGTACCGGCCAAGGAGTCATCTATCGCTGGGACTTCGAGAAGGAAGGCGATCACCGAGTGATTGAGGTACCCGGACAGCTTTGTGTGAACGAAACCGAGCTTGGTATTCAGATGGCGCTATTGGACAGAGGAGTTACGTACTGCCCGGAGGAGCGCATTGCAGATTACATATCGCGAGGAGAGCTTCAGGTCGTATTACCTGACTGGGCGCCCATTGAGCCAGCATTCCACATCTACTACCCAGGTCGCCGGCAAATGCCTCCAGGTCTGCGTGAGTTAATAGACTTGTTACGCACGAACTCAGCCACTTGGTAGCTAGTCGTAGAGCTGTTGCTCACCAGCAGCAAGGGAACATTCAATACTTGAGGCCCCAAAGGCCTTGCCAGCATCTACTTATGGCCGATTGCTGGGCTGCTATGGGTGGATGCAGCTATTAACGACTGGCAGCTTACGACCCATAGCTGCCCTTCACCACTGGCAGCAAACGGCCATAAGCGGACGGTCAGGATCTAGGTTTGCGCAGCTTCTGCTAACAGCCAGTCTCGGAAGGTCGTCAGCCTTGGCAAGCTAGCGCATTCCGGACGATAGACAACGTAGTAAGCCAGCTCTGATGCGACGCTGATCTCTGGAAACAGCCGAACCAGGCGGCCGCTCGCCAAGTCATCACGCGCCATAACACTCCGTGCAAGGGCGACTCCGTGCCCTTCGGCAGCGGCCTGCAATACAGCAGCAGAGTTGTTGATTTTCATGCCGCGAAGAGTGGTCGTATCCGCCACGCCAGCTTGTTGCATCCAGGTCTCCCAGCTCGGGAAGCCTGAGTGGTTATCCATCGACAGATCGTGGATCAGCATCTCCTGGATCAGGTCACTGGGCTTCTGCAGGCGCCAGTGCTCTCGCAGCAATTGCGGCGAGCAAACAGGGTAAATCTCTTCATCCATCATCTTCTCGGCGGCTAGCCCTGGCCACTTGCCCGTTCCATAGCGCACGCCGATGTCAACTTGCTGAGTAACGAAATCCACCGGCTTGAGGTTGGTGTCTAGCCGCACATCCGTATCAGGGCAGATCGCCTGGAAGCGGTCGATGCGTGGCAGCAGCCACTTCGCAGCGAAGGCCGGGCTCACGGCCACGGTAAGCACTCCACTGATCGATCCCTCCTGAAGCCGCTCCATCCCCAGGGTCAGCCTGTCGAAGCCTGCTCGGATATCCGGCAGAGCGCGCTCGGCTGCTTCCGTTGCGATCAGCCGCGCTTTGCCGCTGGTACTGCGGATAAACAAAGGAATGCCCAACCAATTCTCGAGTGTGCGCACGAGCTGGCCAACCGCTGCCGGCGTGACATGCAGCTCGGCTGCTGCTGCCGAAAAGCTCTGATGGCGGGCACTGGCTTCGAATGCGCGCAGTGCGTTGAGATGTACTGGAGCCTTCATGTCGATAAAGAATTTCTTTAGTTGTGAGACACTTTATCTCGTTTGTTGGCGGATTTGGAAGCGAGGAAGATTCGCTCCAAGGCCAAGGGTGCTGTGGCTTAGCCACCCGAAGTCAGCGGGAAGTTCTTGGATTCTAGCTGAGATGGAAAGTTTTTCTTCCTGATCTACAGCTTCCAGACACCCAACGTTGCACTGGCCCATAGAGGGCACGAACTGCCTGCCGGAGATGGCGTCTTCGGCAAGTGACTCGCCCCAATCCCCGTTAACAAGGTTCCTGCCGTAGGCAGGTGTAAAGAGGTCTCCCAATGAGCAACCAATTCAACGGTAAGAAACTGCTGGTCGTCGGTGGCACCAGCGGCATGGGTCTGGAAACTGCACGCCAGTTTCTCTCCGAGGGCGGTAGCGTAGTCATCGTCGGTAACCGTCCGGAAAAAACCGAAGAGGCTCGTAAAGACCTCTCCACTCTGGGCAACGTGGCTGCTCTCACTGCAGATCTGACCAGCGACGAAGGCCTGGCCAAACTGATCAAGTCCATCAGCGAGCAGCACTCGGATATCGACATGCTGGTGAACGCTGCTGGTGTGTTCTTCCCGAAACCCTTCCTGGAGCACCAGGACGCGGACTACGACCAGTACATGAAGCTGAACAAGGCGACCTTCTTCATCACCCAACAGGTTGCCGCCAACCTGGTTGAGCAGAACCGTCCTGGCGCCATCGTGAACATCGGCTCTATGTGGGCCAAGCAGGCAATCGCCGCTACCCCGTCTTCCGCCTACTCCATGGCGAAGGCCGGCCTGCACTCCCTGACTCAGCACCTGGCAATGGAGCTCGCTTCGAAGAACATCCGCGTGAATGCCGTTTCCCCGGCAGTTGTGCAGACCCCGATCTACGAAGGCTTCATTCCGAAAGCAGAAGTGCATAGCGCTCTGCAGGGCTTCAACAGCTTCCACCCGATTGGTCGTGTTGGCACTCCGCAGGACGTGGCCGGCGTAATTGCCTTCCTTCTCTCCGAGCAAGCCAGCTGGGTTACCGGTGCCATCTGGGACGTCGACGGCGGTGTCATGGCTGGTCGCAACTAAGTCCTGAGCTCAGTTGCCAGGGATCGGCAACTGGACACGCTGAACCACCCAAATCGTAAATCTGGAGTAACCCACATGGTCTATCTGCAGATCACGCTCATGATCGAGCGCACCAATCGTGCTGCAGCTGCCTGCATCTACCAAAAGTACAGGGCGCCGTTCCTGGAGCAGATCCAAGGTGCGAAGTCCAAGACGCTGCTGGTACGTGACGAAGACGTACAGGTGCTGCATGGCTTCGACACGCTGGAGAGCGCCAATGCCTACCTGCAAAGCGAGTTGTTCACCGCAGACGTAGTCGGTGGTCTCAAGCCGATGCTCGTTGTCGAACCAGACGTGCGTATCTACACCGCTATCTGAGGATCCTGTGATGAAAACTGCTTTGCTCAACGGCGTTGATCTGAACGCCCTGGTGGAAGCTGGCAACGCCGGTCGAGCCAATCGCGAAAACACCAAGTTCACGCTGTCCCTGAACGGGACGTGGGACGGCGGCAGCAAGATGACTGCAACCACTGGAGCTGCAGTCATGGGCGGGCAGCCTGATGAAGCTCGCGCCGGACGCTTCACGCTCGTCAGCGACGAGCCTGTTCCACTGGGCACGGACACCGGCGCCAGTCCTGTCGAGTACGTACTGCAAGCGCTCGCCTCTTGCTACACGGTCACCATCGCAATGACTGCAGCACAGCGCGGGATTGAGCTCGAGAGCGTTCGACTGGAGCTTGAGGGCGACGTGGATCTGGCTGCGTTCTTCGGGGTCGATCCGAGCGTAGCGCCTGGAATCAACCAGGTGCGCGTGAAGGTGCACGCCAAGTCGCCAAACGCCACCCCCGAGCAACTGCAGGCCCTGATCTCTGCAGTGGAACAGGCATCACCGATACGCGGCACCTTGGTGCGCCCGGTCGATGTCGTCACCACTCTCGTTAACTGAATTAGCCCTGTGGCATCTCCAGCAATCGGCAAACCCATTGCTGGAATGACCAACACCCGGCCTGTCGTGACCTCACCTCTGGCCTCAACCAATCCTTGGAGAATAACCATGATGCAAGACTGGAATGCCTACCGCGAATCCCTGCTGGAACGCGTAGGCGACTATGCCAAACAGAGCCCTGACGTTATGCGTGGCCTGATGACCATCGACAATGCGGCCGTCAAAACTGGCCACCTGGATCCGAAGATCCATGAGCTGATCGCATTGGCTGTGGCTATCACCACTCGCTGCGACGGCTGCATATCCGTCCACACCAAGAAGGCTGTCGAGCACGGTGCTTCCATCGAGGAAATCACCGAGGCGCTGGGCGTAGCCATTGCGCTGAATGCCGGCGCAGCACTGACCTACTCGGCGCGTGTCGTCGAGGCATACCAGCAGCTGCCAGGCAAGCAATAAGTCGTATCGATGAGGGCCGGTCGCCTCTGTAGAGGTGATCGGCGTTCTCGCATCCCCGTTTGGATAATCCGTATGTTGATCAATGCCGACTTCACTCGCGCCGCTGTTGTTGCGCCACACGAATACCAGTGGGTTGCTTCGCCCCAGGCGGGTGTCGACCGCGTGATGCTGGATCGTGTCGGTGCAGAGAAAGCACGAGCCACCAGCATCGTGCGCTATGCGCCGAACTCCTTCTTCCCTAGCCACCAGCACCCTGGTGGGGAGGAGATCCTGGTGCTGTCGGGCACTTTCTCTGACGAGGGTGCGGACTATCCAGCGGGTTGGTATCTGCGCAATCCGCCTGGCTCCAGCCACCGGCCGTCCAGTGCCGAGGGCACCACCCTCTTCGTGAAGTTGCAGCAGATGCCCGACAACGAGCACCACCGTGTGCGCATCAATACCCGAGACCCGTCCAACTGGCATCGCCAGGGTTCGCGTGAGGTGTGCCCGTTGTTCGCTGACGAATCGGAACAGGTGAGCTTGCATCGTCTCGGCGCGAACGAGCTGCTCTTCAAACGGCTACTGCAGGGTTTCGAGCTTCTGGTGTTGGAGGGCAGCGTAACGGCTGGCGGACTGACCTATGAGAGCGGCTCCTGGCTACGACTGCCTGCGGGACAACACCTGGATGTCGTTGCCGGCAAACAGGGAACCACCGTTTACCTGAAAACCGGCCATCTGGTTCATCCGGAGGTAGAGGCATGACCAAGCAAACCACCCACATTGCCATTGTTGGCGCCGGGTTGAGCGGGCTGCATGCGGCCTATCTATTGCAGCGCCAGGGCATCAATGACTTTGTTGTTCTGGAGGCTCGAGATGAGCTTGGCGGGCGCATTTCATCCATCAATGCCGAGGGCCAGGCCGTCTGGCACTCGTCAACGAACAGCACCTTTGATCGCTTCGATCTGGGGCCTACATGGTTCTGGCCTGACTACCAGGAAGAGCTTGATCAACTGGTCGATGCGTTGGGGCTTGAGCGATTCGAACAGTTTGATGCCGGCGACATGGTTGTCGAGCGTTCGTATGAAGGCCCAGCTGTACGCATGCGTGGTTACGCCAACTCGCCGCCATCCATGCGCCTGGTCGGTGGCATGGGTGCCTTGGTCGAGGCTCTGCTTCGCAGGGTGAACCCACGGAAAATAGTCTCCGGCCAGACCGTGCGCCGGCTTCGCAAGCATGACACCCATGTCGAAATTGACAGCCATGCCGGTAACGGCCTGGTGACCACCTGGCGTGCCGAGCACGTGCTGCTGGCACTACCGCCACGCTTGCTCGAAAGCGCCATCGCCTTTGAGCCTGCCCTGCCAGCCGAACTTGCCAGGCAATGGAGAACGACCGCGACGTGGATGGCTCCTCACGCCAAGTACATCGCGATCTATGACACGCCGTTCTGGCGTGACCAGGGGCTTTCCGGCGAGGCCCGCAGCATGCGAGGACCTCTTGGGGAAATCCATGATGCCTCCATGCCTGGCGGCAGCCCGGCACTGTTCGGCTTCTTCGGCGTGCCTGCGAGCACACGCAGCAAGATCCCTGACGAGATGCTGCGAGAGGTCTGCCGTGAACAACTAACCCGAATGTTCGGCCCCGCAGCGGCGACGCCTAAGGCCGAATTCATAAAAGACTGGGCGCATGACCCTTATACGGCCACCAATGCCGATGTGAATGCGATGTCCCAGCATGCAGCCGCTCCCTGCGCCAGCGCCTCTTCCGGGCCCTGGCATGGATGCCTGACGGGTATCGCCAGTGAGTGGTCGCCACAGTTTCCTGGATACCTGGCTGGCGCCGTAGAGGCGGCCCGCCTGGGCGTTCAGGCGCTGCATGCACTTGCCGCTGCACCCACGCCATGTCCTTCGAGGAGCTGATATGAGATTGCAAGGTAAGACCGCGCTGATCACCGGCGGCACAAGTGGCATCGGCCTGGTAACCGCCGAACTCTTTCTACGTGAAGGTGCACGTGTCGCCATCACCGGGCGTGATGCCGCGAAGTTCGCCCAGGCTCGTGCCTCGCTGGGTGGCGATGTCATCACCATCCAGGCCGATGTTCGATTGCGCGAGGACATGCAGCGCATGGCTCAAGAGGTGGCCGACGCATTTGGCGACGGCGGCCTGGACATCTTCTTCGGAAATGCCGGTGTGGCGTACTCGACGCCGCTGCTGAGCACCGACGAGGCACGCTTCGACGAGCTGATGGCCGTCAATGTGAAAGGCCTGTTCTTCTCCATGCAGGCAGTCGTCCCCGTGCTTCGTGAAGGGGCCTCGGTGATTCTCAACTCCGCCTGGCTCAACGCCGTAGGCATGAGTAGCTTCTCGGCGCTGGCCGCCAGCAAGTCTGCAGTGCGCTCCTTCGCCCGTTCATGGTCGTGCGAGGTGATGGATCGCAAGATTCGCGTCAACGCCGTCAGCCCAGGTGCCATAGACACACCGATTTTCGAGTTGGAAGGCGCTACTCCTGAGCAACTGGCCGAGACCAAACGGCAGATGTCCCTACGGATCCCTGCGCGGCGCATGGGCGAACCGCTCGAAGTTGCTCAAGCCGTCCTGTTCCTGGCCAGCGACGAGTCGCGCTACATGCTGGGTGCCGAAATCGTTGTGGATGGCGGCTTCGCACAACTCTGACCACCAGCCCTATACCAGCTAAGACGCATGCGCCTTAGCTGGATGTCTTTCCCGTTTTTCACTGAAGGAGCGATGACCATGACCACCACCTACCGCGCCATGCAAGTCAGCCGTCCAGGGATTCTCGAGCTGGTGGAGCGTGCAACGCCAACTCCCGGTATTGGGGAGGTACTGATCGAGGTTGAAGCCTGTGGCATTTGTGGCGCTGATGCCGGCGACATCGAGGGGGCCGATCCAACGCTGCAGCCTGCGCGTGTACCTGGCCATGAGGTGGTTGGTCGAATTGCTGCGCTGGGTGAGCACGTCCCTTCGATCTGGCGGGTTGGTCAACGGGTAGGCATCGGGCGCCTGGGTGGACATTGCAATGAGTGCAGCCAATGCCGCCAGGGAAACTTCCAGCTCTGCCAGAACCAGCCCTTCATGGGGGCCTCCTGCGATGGTGGCTATGCCGAAATGATGATTGCCCGTGCCTCAGGGCTCGTGTCGATCCCCGATGAGTTGAGTGCAGAGGAAGCCGCGCCAATTCTCTGCGCAGGCATTGCCACGTTCAACGCGCTGAAAAAGTCCGGTGCACAAGCCGGCGATACCGTTGCCATTCTCGGTATCGGTGGTCTTGGTCACATGGCCCTGCAGTACGCACGTCGTATGGGCTTTCGCGTGATCGCCGTTGGCCGCGGTAGCGATATCGAGCAGGACGCGCTGGATCTGGGCGCCCATGCCTACATCGACGCCAACCAAGCTGATGCGGCCGAGACGCTGAAGAACATGGGCGGTGCGCATGCCATCGTCACGACCATCGGTGTCCCTGCAACCGTCTCGGCGCTCATGCCAGCCCTGGCACCGCAAGGCCGCCTGATACTCCTGGGGGCCGGCAAGGATCCGCTGCCGGTATCCACCGGTCATCTGGTCGTAGGTGAGCGCAGCTTGCTGGGCTCGATCACCGGAACGCCTTATGAGAACGAAAAGACGCTGTATTTCAGTGTGCTGGCTGGCGTGCGCCCAAGGATTGAGGTGATGCCTTTCGAGCAAGCCAATGAGGCCTATCAGCGGATGAAGTCAGGTGATGTCAAATTCCGCATGGTCTTGACCGTCGACCGGAAACACAACAGCTCATCCACCTCGGATGCCGGAAGTGAGCAAGAGAAGAGCGCACAGCACCCATGACCAACACCTGCTCCAACATTGCCCTGCAACACGACGACTCCTTGCTGCTTTCCGACAGCGAGCAGAGCGGGAACATCTGGCGGCTTTCCATCGCTCAGGCGCTGGCCGGTGCCAATGCGGTGGTGGTCTACGCCACTGGAGCCATCGTGGGTGACATGCTCACTCCTTCGGCTGCACTCGCGACGCTGCCCATCTCGATTTTCGTAGTGGGTATGGCCGCCTGTATTTTCCCGATGGGCGCCCTGGCTCGTCGCTATGGTCGGCGTGCTGCGTTCCTGGCAGGTACGGGGGCTGGAGTGCTCACCGGACTGGCGGCCATGCTCGCTGTCATCCTCGGATCGTTCTGGCTGTTCTGCCTGGCGACATTCCTGGGTGGCTGCTACGCGGCAGTAGTTCTGTCATTCCGCTTCGCTGCAGCTGACGGGGTGGCGCCTGAGCGACGGGCTCGTGCGCTGTCGCTGGTGATGGCGGGAGGTGTGGCCGCCGGCGTAGTGGGCCCGCAGCTGGTGACCTGGACAATGGATCTTTGGCCTCCGTACCTGTTCGCCGCCACCTTCCTGGTACAGGCCGCCGTCGCAGCCATATCGGCCTTGATACTGCTCGGCGTGAAGTTGCCTATGCCGACCGCGGCAGAGATCGCGGGAGGCCGTTCGCTAGGCTCGATTGCTCGGCAGCCGCGCTTCATCGCGGCGGTCATCTGCGGCTCTGTCTCGTACATGTTGATGAACTTCCTGATGACGGCAGCGCCCCTGGCGATGCATCACTGCGGACACTCCCAGACTTCGGCCAACCTGGGGCTGCAGTGGCACGTCATCGCCATGTATGCCCCTAGCTTCTTCACTGGCCACCTCATCACCCGCTTCGGTGCCATACGGGTCGCGACCTTTGGCTTGGCCTTGACGGGGCTATCTGCTGCCGTTGGTTTGAGCGGCATTGAGGTTGTGCACTTCCACTTGTCTCTGATCCTGCTCGGCCTGGGATGGAATTTCGGATTCCTGGGAGCGTCCGCGCTCGTCCTCGAGTGCCACCTCCCTGAAGAGAAAACACGAGTGCAGTCGCTCAACGACTTCATTGTTTTCGGCTTGATGGCGATTGGGTCGTTCGCGTCTGGAGGACTGTTGTCGGCATTTGGTTGGGACACCGTTCTGTGGGTATCCCTAGCGCCGCTTGCCCTGGCTTCAGTGGCTCTAGCGGCGACCGTACGTAGGCGCTGAAGAAGCATTCGAATCTACGTCACCGACGTGGACACATTCACGACTTCAACAATAAGAAAGAGGTGCGAGTATGGATGCCAAGAATAGTGCTCATGGCGGAGGCACAGCCAACGGGCTGATGCTTGTTGTCGCCATGACTAGCCTGGCCATGGTGGCGTTTGCAGTCAACTCACTACTGACGCGAGCCGCGTTCCAGACCACTGCCATCGACGCCACATCGTTCACCGCCATCCGGGTGATTTCTGGTGCGCTGACCCTGCTGATCATTGCGATGCTGCAGGGTGCAAAGCTGAAGTCCAGTCAAACAGGCTGGTGGTCAGCTGTCTTGCTGTTTACCTACGTAGCCGCGTTCTCCTTCGCTTACCGCGATATCAGCACGGGCGCAGGCGCGTTGGTGCTGTTCGCCTCGGCTCAGTTGCTGATGATCTCCTACGGCTACTGCAAAGGTGAGCGAACAAGTTTATTGGGTGTCCTGATTGCACTGGGCGGGATTGCTGCCTTTCTTGCACCCTCCGCCTCGGCGCCATCGTTATCAGCCGCGGCGCTGATGGCCGTGGCTGGATTTGCCTGGGGCGGTTTTTCTTTGCTGGGTCGAGCTTCCGATTCGCCCATATCCAACACGGCCTCCAGTTTCCTGTGGGCTGTTCCCCTTACGCTGATCCTGATGCTTGTCCAGCGCGAACACCTGAGTGTCGATACCTTGGGAATGACCTATGCCGTGCTGTCTGGCAGCTTGGCATCGGCCATCGGTTACGCGATCTGGTACTGGGTTCGTGTCCGCATGACCGCTATCAGCGCAGGCGCGGTGCAACTGTCAGTGCCGGTGCTGAGTGCCGTGCTAGGCGTGCTGATCCTAAACGAGGAAATCTCGTGGATTGGCGGGATATCGGCGCTGATCACTCTGGGCGGTGTTGCCTGGGTCACGCTGAAAGCGAAGGCGGGGCAGCAGGGACGTAGTTCGACCGGAGGAGAAGAACCGAGCCGCTAGTCCCTGCCTGGCGGAATGGGTTTACAGCTCCATGACCATTTCGTGCCACGACATCCCGCCATGGTCGGATGGGGAAGGTTTCACGTAGCGATAGCCAAAGTGCTTGTACAGGTCGACGTGCCGTTCCTTGCACATCAGGTGAATAGTTTTTTTGCCCATTGCGCGCATCTGCTCGATGAACTGGCGCATCAGTCGGGTTGAGTGGCCCTTGCCCTGGTGGGCAGGTTCAAGCACCACCGACATGATGACAACGTTTGGCGCCGCAGCATCGTGGCCGACGAGCTCTTTGAAGGCTTCGTCGGACATCACGACTTCATGGGCGCAGCCACTGTTGATGAAACCAGCGATCTCGCCATCCAGCTCCAGGATCAGGAAGCCCTCCGGGTACTGAGCGATCCGAGTTGCGATCTTCTCGTGGGTCGCCGCTTCATCTCCCTCATAAGCGATGGTTTCGATATGGAAGCAGCGATCCGTGTCGCAGGGCGTTGCTTGCCGGAAAGTGGGTGTAGTCATCTGAATCAATCCTGTTGCTGCGCCAATAGCCATGCGTGGTGGCGCTTGTACCGCAAGTATAAGATCGGTCTAAAATGCGGGAACTGCATTCTTTTCAGGGCAAAGTGCACACCATGCATCTGAACCTGCGCCGGCTGGATCTGAATTTGCTGCTAGTTTTCGACTCGCTTTATCGAAACCGCAGCGTCACAGCAGCAGCTGAAGAGCTCGCAATGAGCCCATCGGCCTGTAGTCATGCGCTTTCCAGATTGCGCCAAGCCCTCTCTGATGAGCTTTTCGTTCGCTACGGCAGTGCCATGCAGCCTACGGCGCAGGCGGAGCAGCTAGCAGGGGCCGTAAGTGAAGCCCTGCGGCTTCTGTCGTCAGGGCTGGGGGCTTCGGGGCCGTTCAATCCAGCCACGAGCAACCAGACCTTCACGTTTGCAGCATCCGACGTGACCTCGCTCGCGGTACTACCAGGGCTGATTGCCAGGTTGGAGCAGCTAGCACCTCACCTTCAGCTCAGGGTCATCAGCTCAAGTCACAGGGATTCATTGGATGACTTGGCTATGGGGCGCGCACAGTTCGTGCTGGGGTTCGCCGATGAGTACAGTGCCTCGTACGAAGGTGTCGAAGCTCTTGAGGGCTTCACAGACGATTATGTTGTTGTGGCCAGCAGCGCCCATGCAAGCATCGGGTCGGCGTTGTCTCTCGATCAGTATCTGAGCGCCCGGCATGTTGTTGTCATGCCATGGACTGATGCTGGCAGCGTGATTGATGCGGCCTTAGCCCGGCAGGGGCTCACTCGCCATGTGGCGGTGCAAGTACCCAGTTTCGCGGTGGTGCCGCTGCTTTTGGACGGCTCAGAACTGCTGCTGACACTACCTCGCCGCGTTGCTGCGCAGTTGTTCCATGGCTCGCACTTTGCTGTGCACGACACTCCGTTTGCATCGCCGCGCTACACCCTCAAAGCGCTGTTCCATGCTCGCTACGCTAGCACTCCAGGACATCGTTGGATTCGTGAGCAGTTGCGCCTACTGCTCAATGAACCGGATAGTACGAGCCAGTAATCGCTGATCCAGTCAGCGTCTGCTATTGGCCGTTGGCTGCCTTTCGCGAAGGGCTGCTATGGGTCGAAAGCGGTCATTGATGACCGGCCGCTTTCGACCCAAAGCGGTCAGTGGCAAAAGCAGAGGCCCGCCAAAAGTTGTGAGCTGGATCCGTCTTCAAAATTAGGAGCGATTTTACCCGACTTGCTGCTTCTGTTAGAGAAATCTGATTGTGGGGGGCACGTTATAGAGCTGTTTGGGTTGGCTCGGTGATCATAGTCGGCTGGTATTTGTCACTACAAGCGTCAACAATTTTCTCGGCGTGGTTTACTGGGGACTGTGCCCACGAAGCGACCTATTGCACAGTCTCCAGCAATGAGCGAGTCTTATGGACGAGAGAGCGGCACTTTGCTATGTTGCTTGAACACATGTAGCTCTAAAAGGACTTATAATGCTAATCCCCATCTCTGAAATCTTAAGTAATGATGATCATTATGTATTCAAGGCAAGCTGTGAAAATGCCTTAGAGTACCAGTTAAAAAAAGTGCTGCATCTCACCAAGAAAGTCGAGAAAGGGTTGGATGACCAAGCAAGCGGTCCCTACTTCTACGTCACTGATGAGAAGTTTTCCTATGATCTAGATGCACTTATTCATAACCTCTCAATACTTACTGAGTACTACCATGGGTGGGTGGTGTTTTCTCACATCGGAACAAATTCTCAGGGAAAGGCCAAGTATGTGCCGCTAAAAAAAGATGAGAAGCTCAGTGCTGAAATTGATAAAATATTCAAGTTAAATTCTATTGGGGTTCTGAGTTCGCCTCAAAAATACCGTGGCGACTTCTATGAGGATTGCAAAAAAGCGTTTTTGAAGGCTTATGATTTCCTGTTCATTGGGAAATTCCATGAGGTTTACGTACTAAATAACTATTTAAAACACAATACTGTGGTCATGTCATATGCGCCCAAAGCTATGCTCGGAAATCGAGAAATATCCATTCCGTATGTATATATAGGAAAGCCAAATGATCGTCTTTTGAATGCGTCGGTTTTCAAAAGTCTAATTGATCACGAGCTTGATGAGTGCGGGAAACTGCCTGGCATTAAAGATGATTACTTTGTAGATATTATCAATGCAACAGCGCAGCCGGTGTGCAGCGTTGGCGGTTACAAGGTGTACAATGTTAATGGCTTGGACTACCTTAAGGGCGGCTCAAACGTTGGGTTGTCAATGGAGTCTATCGTGGAAGTGGCCCATGAACTAGTTTCGAATATAGCTAGGGTCTTTATTGACGGTTCGAGGACTAATCCAGACCGTGAGATAAAGCTAAATCGATTGGTTGATGAAATCACTAAGCGCCCGCCAAAAACGCTGGCCAAGCTGGTAAGTGTATAAAGATGACCAAGTGAAGCACTGATCGCTAGCGAGCAACGTATATGACGTTGGACTGGTATGCCCGGAATATATCACCGTGTGTGGCCCAATGTCCGCTTCTGGCCGTTAGCTGATCAGTGGTGAAGGGTACTTTGGGTCGATAGCTGTCAGTCGGGACAGGCCGCTATCGACCCTTAGCTGCCGGTGGAAAAAGGCAGCAATTGGCCAATCTCTGCCTGTCACCAAAGACTGCGACCGATAGTTACTGGTCAAGACCAACCTCATCTGGCTTGTTGAATCCGCAGCCCAAAGCGCGTCAAGCTTGACGGTCTACTTGGTGCGCTGCTCTTCGCTCTCGAACTGCTCTAATGGCATCTGCGAGAACCTCTACAGCTAAGTAAGTTGAAGGACGAGCAATATTGAGGTTCTCACCAAGCGTGACCTGAAGTTTTGCCTTGAGTTGCCCCAAGGTTTTCTTGCCATGGCGCCATCTTTCAGAGCAACCAGCGAAATCAGCCCGAGCCTGATCTGCCAACGCAACAATGTCTGGTTCACCATTATCGCCAATTGCTTTTCTCCTCGCCTTTTCTTCTCTTAGGAGATTTTTAGCAAGCGTCTTGACAGAGTATTCTCTAACTGCCTCGGTGGCTTCTTCAATGGCCTGATTGATTTGGAGCTCCGATAGCTGAGGATAGAATTCTTGAATATGCTGGACGTTAATTAAGTGTGATTCAGCATCCGTTCCTTGAGTGAGGAAGATCCGGATATTTTTTGCAGAAAAAATATCCTTCAGCTGATTTATTTCTTCGCCTGTCAGATAGTCACTATCTCGGTGAACAAGCACCTCTGTTCCAGGTGCGTGATCTTGAATAAAGCGGCACAAGGTTACCGCTGCGTCTATTTTTGTGCATCCAGAGTACGACCAAATTTGAATTCTTTCTTCCTCTGCTCCTGAAGAGGCCATGAGGATCTTGAGGAATTTTTGATCGCTATCTTCAGTTAAAACAACAACATCTATATTTCCATTTTTGAGCCTATCGCCGCTATCTAGGGCGCCTAGGTCCGTTAATATGCGTAGTCGACTGCTTTCGTCTGGCTCAATGTTCACACGACTTCCTTGCGCCATCCAATGAAAATAGGCGCCTGGGACGTCTAGTAAATGCCTAGAATGCGTAGCTACAATTACTTGAAAATCATCTTTCTCCGCCAGTTCAGATAGGAGACTCATTAACTGGCGCTGTCTATCAGGGTGGATATGAGAGTCCGGTTCATCTAGGAGAAGCAATTTGGGTTTGTATTTGGCAGCGTAGGCGAGAATTTGTACTGTTTGCAAAAAACCGGTACCTGCTGCGTCAATAGGTAGCTTGACACCCTGCCTTTCTATCAAGACGTCAACAAATTCGTCCACGTTAGGATCGAATTTTGGGTTGACAACGATTTCCGGAAAAACGCGCGAAAGGTGTTCACTGAATACCTCCCAGGCTTCATTGTCAGACTTGAGACTCCAAAGAATGTTTCTCAAGACGGCATTAGCATCACCGCGGGCAGCTGCTTTTCGTAGTGCGGCAGGCGTCCTATAAGGCTCTGAGGAAGGAATCCCAGCCAAGCCGGGCACATACATTGCAAACTGATTGTCAAGGGATGAGATATCTTCTTTCAGGCCGCCGTCATCTACACTCAAAGCAATGTTTTTGTTCTTTCCACGCCTAATTTCAACTGACGTATTGGAAACTATTCTCTGACCTTGAGGGTCTACGGTTTCCTGATTGAATAAAATTTCAATCGCACGCTGCCTGCTCTGTTTCAAATCTCCGCCAAAGGCAAGGGCTGAAACATCTCGGAGAGGAGTATAAATTAATTGCTCAGGAGAAAGAGTGGTTACCTCACCCTGAAGTTTAGATGTCTGAGCGATGCTTACAGCAAAAGCTATCCCTTGAAGGATGCTGCTTTTTCCGGAATTATTTGTACCTACAAGGATATTTATGCGTTCCAGTGGAATCTCTACATCTCTGAGGTTTTTAAATCGGCGAATCGTGATTGACTTAAGCATTTTTTGCTCTGAGAAATTATATTTCGAGCGGCCGGAACCAGCCATTTGCGAATGGCACAACGCTACTACATGATACTAGCAGTGCGCAACAGTCTGTCTGTGGTCGGCAGCCGTGTATTGTACAAGTCCGCTTCTGGCCGACTACGGCCCTTTGTGAAGGGCTGCTTAGGGTCGAAAGCGGTCAGTCGCGAACGACTGCCTTCGACCCATAGCTGCCTTAGGAGAAAGGCGGCTATGGCAATTTCAGTTCAACCGCGTAGCAAATTGCTCCTGCTTAGGGCCTCATTGGCCCCGCTCTAACACCTTCCAATTAACGAAAGCTGCTAATGGCGCGCTGACAGCGCACTGTAGCGGCAGGCACAGAAGCGGTCCAAAGCATTCGCGTGGACCCCTTCGACCTGTATCAGAACAGGTCCTGCAAGGTTTGCTGCGTGTCCTTCAGCGATGGGTCACTACCCTGCGTGGTGCTCATCGCCGGCGCGCTCTCGGCCTTGAACACTTCCATTGCCGTCTGCGGCCCGTGCGCCGATGCCGCTGTCCCGTCTGCCGTGTTGATCAGCCGGGTTACAACCCCATCAGGCGCCGGCTGCGAGTAAGGCGCTGTCCCGGCAAGTGCCACCTGCATGTAGTCCATCCAGATAGGCAGTGCGATGGTCACCCCCCATTCCCTGCGCCCCAGGCTTTGCGGCTTATCGAAACCTGCCCAGACGCTCGTCACGTAGTTGCCGTTATAGCCCGTGAACCAGGAGTCTTTGGCTTCGTTGGTGGTGCCCGTCTTGCCCGCGATATCGGGGCGATGCAGGGCGGAAGCGGCGCGACCTGTGCCCCGCTTGATGACATCCTGGAGCATGCTGGTGAGCAGGTAGGTCGTACGGCTGTCCACGACCTGTTCAGCCACCGCTTCGGGTGCAGAGTTGCGGGCGCTGGGCGCGGAACGCGGGGCGGCCTTGAAGACAACTCGGCCTGAGCGGTCCTCGACTCGGTCGATGAAAAAGGGCGTGACCTTGTAGCCGCCGTTGGCGAGCACGCTCCAGCCGCCGACCACCGCCATGGGGGTAACGGACGCTGTGCCCAGGGCAAGGGAAAGGTTGCGCGGCATGTCGTTGACGTCGAAACCAAAACGCGTGATGTAGTCGATGGTCGGATCGATGCCCATGGCTTGCAGCAGGCGTATCGAAATCATGTTTCTGGAACGATACAGCGCTTCGCGCAGGCGAATGGGGCCGAGGAAGGTGCGGTTTTCGTTCTGTGGGCGCCATGCCGGCCCCGAGTAGTCGCTGCCCAGCACAATGGGCGCGTCGTTGACGATGCTCGCCGGCGTATAGCCGTTGTCGAGCGCCGCACAGTAGATGAAGGGCTTGAAGCTTGAGCCCGGTTGCCGTTTGGCCTGTACCACGCGGTTGAAACCGCTCTGGTTAAAATCGAAGCCGCCGACAAGGGCCTTGATCGCGCCATTGTCCGGTGCTACCGACACCAGCGCGCCTTGAACGTCGGGCACCTGGCTGAAAGCGAAAGGCTGAGAGCCTGCCCGCTCAACGCGGATCACATCGCCTGGGACGACGATATCTGCAGGCCGTGCCGGTTGGCGCCCCAGTGCACTGTGGTTGATGAAGGGCCGGGCCCACGCCATCGTCTGCCAGGCGACGTCGTGTTGCTGGCCGGCCTGGTCGACCACGGTGATGCGGTTGGCGTAGACCTTCGTCACCGCCACAGCTTCCAGGCCGCCCAGTACCGGATACCCTTTCAACCTTCCCAGCCATGCCGGGCTCAGGCTGCCCGTGAGATGGCTTTCGGGGCCGCGATAGCCGTGGCGCTTGTCGTAGGTTTTCAAACCGTTCTGCAACGCAGCGTTGGCAGCCTCCTGCAGTGTGCCGGAGACAGTCGTCACCACGCGAAAGCCTTGCGTGTAGGCGTCATCCCCGAAGCGGCTGACTATCTGGGCCCTGACCATTTCGGCGATGTAGGGGGCACTGACCTCCGGTTCAGGCGCGTGATAATGCGCGGTCACGGGGGCCTCCAGCGCGGCGCGGTAGCGGGCCTGATCGATGCTTCCCAGCGCGTACATTCGCCCCAGAATCCAGTCGCGGCGTTGTTTCGCCCTTGCCGGGTTATTGATAGGGTTGAACCGTGAGGGCGCCTTGGGCAAGCCCGCGATCATCGCGGTCTGCGCCAGGGTCAGTTGGGATACCGGCTTCCCATAATAGATCTGCGCGGCGGCTGCGATGCCATAGGCCCGCTTGCCCAGGTATATCTTGTTGACGTACAGGTTGAAGATTTCATCCTTGGTCAATGTGCGTTCAATGCGCAAGGCCAGCAGTATTTCGGTCAGTTTGCGTGAGAACGTCTTCTCTTTGCTCAGGAAGAAGTTCTTGGCCACCTGCATGGTGATCGTGCTGCCGCCGGAGCGGACGTGGCCGTTCCTGATCAACTCCATGGCCGCACGCAGCAGGCCTGTAGGTTCGACGCCACGGTGATGGTAGAAGTTGGCATCCTCCGCAGCCATGAAGGCTGCCAGGAAGTCGCCGGGGATTTGTGCGGAGGGCAGGGGGATACGGCGTATTTCACCAAATTCGGCGATCAGCTTTCCTTCTGCGCTGAATACCTGCAGCGGCTCTTGCAGTTGCACGGCCTTGAGGGTTTCTACATCGGGCAATTGCGGGTTGAGGTACAGATAGGTGCCGCTTGCACCAAGCACCAGCACGCTGGCAAGTGACAAGGCACACCAGCCCAGGGCCTTTGAAAGCCGCATTCGTCGCTCCTTTAGTGGGATTTAGATACCGGTAAGCGGGTCAGAGAACCCCAATGCGCGTATCGGTACTTGGCGGCTCGAGAATCGAGGCGTTCTGCAGGGCAGTCGGGGCGTCGAATTCCGGCTTCAGCTGCCCGTGTGCATCGAGTAGCCAGGCGTCCATGACCTTCCTGACCACCGGCCCTGCGACCCGGGCCCCGGCTTCACCGTTCTCGATCATCACGGCGACCACGATGGCCGGGCGTTGCGCGGGGGCAAAACCGACAAAAAGTGCGTTATCACGGTGGCGTTCACGGGTCTTGTTACGGTTGTAGCGCTCGCCCTGCCTGATCGCGATGACCTGTGCCGTGCCACTCTTGCCGGCTATTCGGTATGGCGCGCCCTGGGATGCCCGGCGCCCGGCACCGCGCGGGTTGTGCATGACCATCTCCATGCCCTTTACCACCTCGCGCCAGGTGTCCGGATCCTTGAGGGTGATGTTGGGCAGCGGGTGTGGGTCGGCCGGTTTTTGCCCACCAATCGACAGCGCCAGGTGCGGCCGATGCCAGATGCCTCTGCTGGCAATGAGGCTGGTGGCCTGGGCCATTTGCAGAGGCGTCATCTGCACATAGCCCTGGCCGATGCCCGCGATCAGCGTTTCGCCGGGGTACCACTGCTGGCGGCGGGTGGCGCGTTTCCATGCCGGGGAGGGCATCAGCCCGGGCGCTTCCTCGAACAGATCGATCGAGACCCGCTGCCCCAGGCCAAACGCGGTGAGGTAGCTGTGTAACCGCTCGATACCCAGCCTGTGGGCCAGGTCGTAGAAGTAGGTGTCATTGGAACGCATGATCGCGTCGAACATATTGACCCACCCGTCGCCTGCGCGATTCCAGTTGCGGTACTTGTGCCGGTAATTGGGCAGCTCGTAATAGCCACGGTCGAATACCCGCTGGTAAGGGGTGATGACGCCACTGTCCAGCCCTGCAACCACTACCATCGGTTTGATGGTTGAGGCCGGGGGGTAGAGACCGCGTAGCACGCGGTTGAACAGCGGCATGTCGGCTGAATCGCGCAAGGCCGAGTAATCCCGGGCCGTGATGCCCTTAACGAAAGGGTTGGGGTCGAAGCTGGGTCGGCTGACCATGGCCAGGACATCGCCAGTTGCCGGGTCCAGTGCGACCACAGCGCCACGGCGGTCTCCCAGGGCCTGCTCGGCAGCACCTTGCAGTGACGCATCGATCGTCAGCACGATGTCCTGGCCCGGGGTCGGGTTGTGACGGCCCAGCACGCGGATCACCTTGCCTTGCGCATTGGTTTCCACTTCTTCGAAACCCATCTGGCCATGCAGGGCGTTTTCATAGAAGCGCTCGATGCCGGTTTTTCCGATCTGTTCCGTGTTCAGGTACTTTGCGTGATCGAGTTGCCGGTATTCTTTTTCATTGATGCGCCCGACATAACCCACCGAATGGGCAAAGTGTTCGGCCAGCGGGTACACCCGCGAAAACTGCGCGTGAACATCTACCCCCGGCAGTCGAAATTGATTCACTGCCAACCGTGCGATCTGCTGTTCGGTGAGGTCCGTCATCAAGACGACGGGCTCGAAGGCTCTGCTCCTGCGGTGCAAGGCCCGGTCTACCTTGTCGCGTTGTGCAGCGGTCAAGCCAAGCACCTGGTACAACTGGCTGACGACGGCCTTGGTATCGCCAGCTCGTTCGCGGGTGATAGTCAGGTTGAAAGTGGGGATATTGTCGGCCAGCACGACGTTGTTGCGGTCATAGATAATGCCCCGTGTTGCCGGGAGTGGGCGGACATGCACGCGGTTTTTTTCTGCGACCGCAACGTGTAGATCATGCTGAGTGACTTGCAGGAAGTACAACCGACACACCAGTGCGGTTGTCAGGGCCATGACCAGTACGGCGCTGGAGATAATTCTTGTTTTTACAATCCTGTGGCTGGCTTCCCTGTCCTGTAATTCGGTGGGATGTGTCATCTGGAAATACTTACCGCTTTTTGCAGGTCTTACGCTCTTGGGTTTTTTATTCTAAGGGGCGTGAAGTATTCATCAATGCACACTTCGGGCTATCTGATATCAATCAGGCTGATGTCACACAAGGGCTGTCCAGTGAATGAATCCGAACGCATGCGGATCAAAACGGGTGGGGGCGGGCTCAGGCCAGGCAAAAGGTTTTATCCACCAGTTCGATGATCATCGCCTTGACCGTTTGCAGCGTGCTGTCGTGCTTGCTGCCCACTCGCGTGCCGATTTCCAGGTCATAGGAGGGCATGGGCACGGGGCAATGGAACGTTTGCAGCGTGCTGACCCTTTCCATGGCACGTGCCGCATGTGTAGGCACCGTGGTGATCAGTTTCGAGCCCATCAGCAGAAACGGCACTGCGGCAAAATGCGAGGTCGAGGCGTGGATACGGCGTTTGTAGCCGACGGCATTCAAGCCTTCGTCGACGATGCCGACGAAACCCGCCGACGAGACCAGCAAGTGGGGCCTCTGGGCGTAGTCTTCGGCGGTGGTGGGTAGCGTGTTGTTGGCATCGGCAATGCCCAGGTAATTACCTCGGCCAAGGCGGTGCCGGACAATCAGCGGCGACGACAGCCCGCCGGCCGACACGGCGATGTCTATCTGGTGACGCATTAGCATGTCCTGGACCAGGCCGCTGTGGGTCTGCCGAAAAATCACGCGCAAGCCACGCAGGTGCTCGTCGATCTGCGATACCAGGCTTTGGCCCAGGGCGATTTCAGTGTCATCGGACAAACCGAGGGTGATCGTCCTGCCCTTGATGTCCTGGTCACCGCCCGAAAGTGCAAGGGCTTGCCGGCAGCAATTGAGGGCTTCGCCAATTAGCGGTGCCAGCTCGTTGGCGCGCATGGTCGGGCGCAGGCCACGGCCGGTGCGCTCGAACAACGGGTCGGCGTAGATCTCACGCAGGCGGCCAAGTGCGGCACTGACCGCAGGCTGCGTGACGCCCAGGCGTATGGCCGCGCGGCTGGCGCCGCCTTCCTCGATCAGCGCGACAAAAACCCTGAGCAGATTCAGATCGACATTTTCGATATCAAAAGTATTCATATCAGATATCCTGATAGTTGATTGATTAATAGTATAGAGGTGCGGACAATCCCCGACAATTATTCAACAAGTGCTTGAGCCGCTACTTGGCCGGGCCGGTAAATGTGTACGTATGAAAGGAAGCAAAGTTGTTGCGGGTCTCCTGCTGGTTATGGCGGTCAGTACGTTGAATGCCGCGGCCATCCCGCCGCAAGATGAGCCGCACGGCAGTGTAATGACGCCGCTTGGCAAGCAACTGATTAGCGAACTTCAAGTCGCGCTGCAGGGGCAACACTATTATCAAGGCGATATCGATGGTTTGTTTGGCAGCGAAACACAAGAGGCCATCTACTTGCTGCAGTTGGACCATGCGTTGCCGTTGACCGGGAGTGTCAATGTGCAATTGCTGGAATGGCTCGGTATTGAACCGCCCGCCTGGCTGATGCCTTGATCAATCGCTGTGAGTGAGTATCTTCATGCGTGCCCCTTCTAGAGCGCTGCCCGGTTATCCGTGGCGGTTCAGGGTCGTGGTCGGCCTTGTACTTATCCTTGCTTTTACGCTGTGCTGGCGCATTGTCGAGCTGCAAATTGTCGATAATGCCTTCCTCCGCCAGCAGGGTGATGCGCGCAGCCTGCGTTATCTGACCCATCCTGCGCCCCGAGGGGTGATCACGGACCGTGCCGGACACCCGCTGGCTGTCAGCACCCCCGTGGTTACCCTATGGGCTGACATGCGTGAACTGTCCGCCGAGAAGGCCAGATGGCCGTTGCTCGCCCAGGCGTTGGAGATGCCGCTTGCGACGCTCGAAAAGCGTTTTGCGCAAAACCGGCACAAGGCGTTTTTCTACCTGCGCAGGCGACTGCCCCCTGAACGGGCCGGGCAGGTGTTGCAGGTCGTCCAGCAACAGCACATCAAGGGCATTTACAGCCTGGAGGAGTCGCGACGCTTCTATCCTGCAGGTGCCATCGCCGCGCAGGTCGTTGGTTTTACCGATATCGACAACAACGGCAGCGAAGGCGTGGAACTGGCCTACGATCAGGGGCTACTTGGGGTCAGCGGCAGGCAGCATGTGGTCAAGGACCGCAGGGGGCAGGTGATTCAGGACCTGGGCGTGAGCCGGCCTGCAAAACAGGGGCAGGACCTGGCGCTGTCCCTGGACATACGCTTGCAGTACCTGGCGAGCCGCGAGTTGGCGAAGGCCGTGACCGACAATGGTGCCGACGCGGGAAGTGTCGTGATCCTTGATGTCGAGACCGGGGAGCTGCTGGCACTCGCCAACTACCCCACCTACAACCCCAACAACCGTGCACAGGCCAGCCCATCAGCGATGCGAAACCGGGCGCTGGTGGACGTGTTCGAGCCTGCATCGACGATGAAACCGTTCTCGGTTGCCGCTGCACTGGAAAGCGGGCGCTGGAAACCGTCCGACACCGTGCTGGTGAAAACCGGCAGCCTGAAGGTTGGCAGGTTCACCATCCGTGATGCCTCGCGCACCGCAGGCGAGCGGTTGGACATGACCGGGATCCTGGTGCGTTCCAGCAACGTTGCGATCAGCCAGGTGGCATTCGACATTGGCGGCGAGAAGATTCATGGCCTGCTGCAGCGCGTCGGCCTAGGGCAAACGACCGGTACGGCGTTCCCCGGGGAGCGTTCGGGCGTGCTGCCCACCCGACGCCAGTGGCGGGACGCCGAAACCGCAGCGATGTCCTACGGCTACGGAGTTTCCGTCACCGCCGTGCAGCTGGCCAAGGCCTACGCGACCCTGGTCAATGGCGGCAGAAGTGTGCCTGTCTCGCTGTTACGTGTCAGCGAACCCGCGCAGGCAAGTCAGGCGATGCCTGCAGCGGTGGCCAATGCGCTGAAGCGCATGCTGGTACAGGTGGTCGAAGCACCCAGGGGCATTTATCGCGCCAAGGTGCCGGGCTATCACGTAGGCGGCAAGAGCGGTACCGCCAGGCGGCCCAGCGCCACCAACAAGGGCTACCAGCACAAGGCGTACAGGGCGATGTTCGCCGGGTTCGCACCTGCCGCCGCGCCGAAATTTGTGGTGGTCGTGATGATCGACAACCCGTCCAGGCACGGCTATTTCGGTGGGCTGGTATCGGCACCGGTTTTCAGCAAGGTCATGGCGCAGGCGCTTCGGCTGTACAACATCGCCCCGGACAATCTTCCCTGATCCAGGCTCAGGCCCCGACGAGGTAGGGGTGGCCGTCTATCCTTGCTCGATTTTGGCCACATGCCGAACGGCTGAATGGGTCGATAGCGGTCAACCTCGGTCGGCAGCTATCGACCCATAGCGGCCTTTCGCGAAAGGCAACAATCGGCCAATAGCTTCTATTCGATAACGGCAGTAGTCGACCCTCGGCGAATATCAGTTAACAGATTTTCCATCGACAATCTGACTCATTTAAGTCACGACATCCCTACATAACTGCCTGAATGCGTTAGATGACTCTGTCCTTTTACGCATCTGCGTGCGGCCAGCTCAGCTTTCCGCGACCGACGCGCAAGGCTTCCACAAGCCTAGTCTTGCCTTGCAGCCGGCCCGAGAAGATGCTGGGCTTGGGATCGGTTGCCGGTTTCTTGAAGGCTGCGACTCTTTGGTAGTCGGGGGTTACTAACCAGGTTCGTCCATCGCCTTCGTCGGTGACAAGCCACGCGGCTTCTGCGTTTCGTCGAAAGACGCTAAGCTCATCCAGCTTCCCGCTTCCTGCCGTGCTACGAAGTGAGGAGCACCGATACGAGAGTACAAGGTGGTACCAATCCAGATGCACCGACGTCGCCTGATCTAGCAGTAGATCCAGACCGTCCTATCATTCCTGACCCTGACGACGATCCTCTGATGAACGAAGAAGAGGGTGGTGAGAGGCAGGTCGACGATGAGGATCCATCCACAGTGCTATCCACCGTGCGCGCCACGATCTTCAATGCGTACTGCGTACCCATACTCGCGCCGGCTGTGCGGTTGCTGCGCTGGAGTGCGGTTTACTGCCCGTGAATC
Organism: Pseudomonas sp. DCB_AW; assembly: GCF_026240895.1. Taxonomy (NCBI): domain Bacteria; kingdom Pseudomonadati; phylum Pseudomonadota; class Gammaproteobacteria; order Pseudomonadales; family Pseudomonadaceae; genus Pseudomonas; species Pseudomonas sp. DCB_AW. Next base: position 149,320 of record NZ_JAPFCE010000002.1, on the reverse strand, counting down.
AGATGTCCATGGAGTTCTACGGCAAGGTTGCCTATCACCACTATGAAGGAGCTGCCTTGGACCTCGATGAGCAACAACGTCTGGTCGCGTATCTGGAAGACAAGAACGTGATGATCTTGCGTAACCACGGCCTGCTGACGGGAGGACGCACCGTGGGGAAGCGTTCATCAGAATGTACTACCTGGAAAAAGCCTGTGAGATACAGCTCGCGGCTCAGCAGGCTGGTCAGTTGCTGTTGCATAGCCATGAAATTTGCGCCCATACAGAGCGACAATTCAATGAGCCGCAGCGCGAGTTGAAAGGTGAGTTGTCAGATCCCGATGCGGCTACCCTGGCCTGGAAGGCCTTGCTGCGCATGCTAGACCGATTAGCTCCCGACTACCGCAACTGAATCGGGAATATCCCGCAGCATCAATGGGGGCAGCGATCGTCGCACCCTCCACTGATCGGTCAGGTGCTTGCCGGCATCGGAGGTTCACTCGCAGATAGCTGATTGACACTTGTGAGTATGTTGAGGAAGCTGGCCAAGCCTGTCTGCAAGTCCATGCCTTGCCGAGTGATGCAGTGAAACGCTGAAGTGTAGGCGAGCCGATCCGGAAGAATCGCTCGCAGACGCCCTTGTTCGACCCAGGTTTTCGCATAGTGGGATGGGAGGTAGCCGATGTACGTCCCCGAGAAAACCAGCAGTGCGATGGCCTCCATCGAGAAGGCACTGATCATGTTGTTGAAGCGCAGTTCGTAAGGCCGGCGGTTTTCTGCGACGTAGCCGCGATCCACATAGTCGGAAGCACTGATCTCTTCGATGGAGAGTGTTTCATCTGCTCGTTCAAAGAACGGATGATCACTGCTGCAGTAGAGGTTCTGCTCCTCGTTGAACAGCGGCCTGTAGTCCAGGCCTGAGAGCCGATGGTGAAAGGCCCCGATCGCCAAATGCAGGCGTTCTTCCAGGACTGCTTGCTCCAACTCATCGGGACGCATCACATGCAGCTGCAGGCGAATCCTTGGGTGGTTTTTGCGAAAACGGGCAATTGCATTTGGTAGAGGGCTCTCCGGCATTGTTGCCAAGCTGTCTACGGTACCCAGCTGAAGGTGTTCCTGGCTACGGCCGTTCACCTCCACTGTTCTTTGTCGAAAGCGTTCAATATCGGCAAAGAGTTCCTGGGCAGCGCTGTAGGTGGCCAAACCTTCTTCTGTGAGCTGAAAGCCGGACTTTCCCCGTTTGCACAACGAGTAACCCACACGAATCTCGAGGTCGCGGATCACGACACTCAGCCGCGGCAGACTCATGTTCAAACGGGTCTGGGCTGCAGTGAACCCCCCAGCTTCAACAATCGTGCAGAACGTGCGGAGCATCCGCAGATCCACGTCATTTAGATTTCCAAGCATGACCACCTCTAGTCGTGTGGGCTTTTTGAAGCCCTGCTACCGAGATAGCAGGGCTGATGAGCAGACCTTACCCGTTCATCACGCCGCCGCCGTTCACGCCCAGTACCTGGCCTGTGGTGAAGCTGGCTTTCTCGGAGGAAAGGAACACCACTGTATGAGCGATCTCGTCTGCGGTCCCGAGGCGTTGGAGTGGATATCGTGCCGCTTCTTCTTTCACGTAGGCCGGCCCAAGTCGCTCGACCATTGGTGTAAGTGTGCCACCAGGGGCCACCGCGTTCACTCTCACGGCATGGGGCGCGAGTTCTCTGGCTAGCGATTTGGTGAAAGCAATAATCCCACCTTTTGCTGCGCAGTAGTGACACAGATTGGCGCAGCCCAGCTGGCCAAGGTCAGAGGCAATATTGATGATGGCGCCACTGCCTTGTCGGGTCATGAGTCGAGCGGCTTCCTGCGCGAACAGGAAGGTGCCGTACAGATGCACGCGTATCATCAGGTCCCATTGTTCGAACGCCATCTGGGTGATCGGCGCTTCGCTCAGGATGCCAGCATTGTTTACCAGCACATCCAGTCGTTCCAATCCGCTGAAGGCGTGCTTCACCGTCGCCGGCGACGAGACGTCACCTAACGCAATACGAGTTGTGACACCTTTGGATTCCAGTTCCTGGACCAGCGATTCAAGCTCATGGCTGAAGCTAAGATCATTCAACACTGCCGTGTCGCCAGTTTCAGCCAAGGCGAGGGCGATAGCGCGGCCGATACCATTGGCGGCGCCTGTCACAAGGTAGGTTTTCATGGGGCGGTTCCCGATCAGTAGGGATGGTTTTCGAGCCAGCGTGCGTAGGTCACCAAGCCGTCGCTTAACAGAAACTCAGGGTGGTAACCGAGCTGTTCACGTGCTGCGGTGATGTCGAACCGGGCATTCTCATCGAGGACGTCAATCGTGCCGGGGCCGATGGCAATGTCCGCTGCCGGATATAGAGCGCGCACGCGCTCGGCAACTGAGGAATAGCTCTCTTGCTCGCCGGCGGTGACGTTGAACACGCGCTGAGTCAATCGACCATCTTCAACGGTCGCCGCCAGTAGGCAGGCCGCTGCGACGTCCGTAACGTGCACGTATTGCAGGCGGTAATCACCGCCAGCGGCTTCAGCGAGTGGCTCTCCATCGATGGCTGCACGTAGCAAGTCCTTGAGATAGCACTGCATGAATTGGCCCGGCCCGTAGATCCAGCCCGGGCGCAGTGAAACAACACTGACCTGGTAGAGGTCGGTGTAGACCTGGCCAAGCTTTTCGGTGAATACCTTGGTGCAGCCGTAGGGAGTGGTAGGTTGTAGCGGCACCGACTCGTCGATCACGCCGAGTGCTTGGTTATTGCCGTAGGCACATTCGGAACTGAGGTTCACGACTCGCGGTGTTCCGCTCAGGCGTGCTGCTTCCAGCACGTGAGTAGTGCCCAGCGCGTTGGTCAAAACGGTCTGAAGAGGGATGCGCCGCGAATCAACGGGGTGGGAGATTGCTGCCGTATGGATGACAGCATCAAACTTCTGGGTTTGAAAGGTTTCCAGCAGACTGGCCAGGTCGATCAGATCGCCCTGGCGATATTGGTAGTCAGCTGCTTCGATTGCACAGGTCAGGCTGCGATCATAGCCAGTCACGCGGTGACCTTGCCTTAGAAGCTGACGCACGACTTCTTGTCCAAGGAAGCCATTGGACCCTGTCACGAGAACATTCATGGGGACACCTCTCAGTAGGGGTGAACGGGCAGATCCAGCGCGCCCTTGCGCACCTGTTCGTACACGTCGTCAGGCGTGCACCACCAGGCGTCGTCATGCTGTTGAATGCATTGAATCAGGCGCTCCAACATCAGGAGCCTTGAGGGCCTGCCAATCAGCTGTGGATGCATGGTGAGAATGAAATGGCCGCCATACGCGCGCATGCCTTCCATCTCTGCGGTCCAGAGACTCAAGACCTTGTCCGGCGCCTCGATCACGCCCCCCACGGCAGGCTCCGCGGAGTAGGCAAATTGTTCCCAGTCATCCAACGCCCAACTGACCGGCAACTCTAGAAGTTGCCCTGGCTCGCCGCCTACCAGATAGGGACGGTCATCACCCATCAGGCTGCTATCGGTTCTGAACCCGAGCTCGACCAGTGAGCTGATGACATCCGGCGTGATTTCCCAAACCGGAGCACGATAGTGATTCACCTCGCGTCCAATGGTCCGCTCTAGCACTGCTTTGCTATCGCGGAGGATGCGCAGGTTCTGCTCTGGTGTTTGTTCGTCGACGCGTTCGTGGAAATAGCCATGACAGCCAATGCCATGCCCGGCTTCTGCGATTGCGCGAACGACATTTGGGTCCATCTCGGCGATCAAGGCCGGGATGTAGAACTGGGCACGGACGTCGTACTTCGCAAGTAGCTCGAGAATGCGGGGTACACCCACGCGACGGCCATAGGCGCCCATCGAGCGCAAGGTCAGCCGGCGCCCATCCAGGCTGGACGATTCCCATGCCGTTTCAGCATCCAGGTCAAAGCTCAGGGTTACAGCGAAACGTTTTCGATCAGGCCACATGGTCATGGGGAAACGATCCTTTGTGAAGGCGCCTTTCTGCGCAGTCGGTTGTAAGTGAGGACGACCGCACCGCTGGCGATGATGACGATGCCGCAGTACCAGGCGTGATAGAGATAGGCAGGGTCCGCAGGTTGGGCGCCTGCGGTGTAGGCGATGTAGGCGAGAGTCAGCAGCGCCAAGGCTGGCAAGCCGGACATTGCGAAGGCTTTACCAAGCGGCTGCTCGCGAAAGACCGCGAAGATGAAGCAGAGGATCATCGTGCCGTAGGAGATCATCATGGTGATCGACACCACATCGTAGTACCACTGCAAGTCGCTCACCGGTTTCGCCCAGATCATTGCCAACCCACAGACAGTGCCAATCACGGTCAGTCGCGCAGGAACCCGCCTCGGGTTTAACTTCTCCAGCGCCGCCGGCAACTCGCCATCGCGACTCATGCGATAGCCTGCGCGAACCCCAGCATTCAGCGAGATGTTCAAACAGTTGCAAGCTGACGTGATGATTACCAGGGTCGGTAACCAAAGCAGCCAGGAGGGCAGGTATAGCTGTGCAATGCTGCCGATTGCTTGTGCGCTGTCGGCGAACATGCCGGCGAGGGTGCTGGCAGGGACTGCCATTTTCCAGCCGATAGCTGCGATCGAGTAGATCACCAGCATTGCAGTCAGCGTCAGCAAGAATGACCGCTGGATGGTTCTCACGGGGGTTTTGGCCTCTTCAATGAAATTGATCGAAGAGTCGAACTGCGCGAGCATCCACATCCCAAATAACATGCCTGGGCCAATGGCCGTCCAGAAGCTGTCCAGTGACGAGGGCAGGTAGGAGCTCAGCACGCCTGCACTGGGTACTTGTGGATGGATGATGCCTGCCAAACCCAGACCCAAGAGCACTGCGAGTTCGAGGGCCAGCAAGCAGATGGCAACTTTGGCAGTAGCCTCAACACCCCTCAGATTCAGCACCATGAATACGAGGAGCATCGTGCTGGCCACGACCTGCCCGGTATGAGCTGAACCATCAAGGCCGAGGAGGCTTTGTGCGTATTGCGCCCCGACTAGCGCGCACATCGCGGTCACGCTGAAGCACATGATCACGTACGTCCAGCCAAGAATGGTGGCCGCTCCTGGTGTCAGATAGCGTTTGCTGAACACAAACACGCCACCTGCTGCAGGCGCCCTTCGAACCAGGTACACAAGGCTGAAGGCGATCACCATCATCGGGAAGAAGTACGCAGCGAGAATCGACAGTGGAGCCAGTTCTCCAGACAGCGTGTAAAGCAGGGGCATCGACGATACCCCGACCCACGCAGGACCATTGAAGGCTAGTGTGTTGGCACAGACGTTGAGCGTGCTCAAGCGTCCCTTGGACAGGGTGGTATCGATCTCTCGAACCTCACCCTGCCGGTCGTAACCGATGAAGTCGCTGAAGCTCATGATGGCTTCTCCTCGACTTAGGCGTGGTCAGCCAGAGCATCCGCGAGGATGCAGAGCAGTTCGAACATCATCGTTGCGCCGACGAGTGCTGTGGCGCCTCCCAGGTCAAACGGTGGGGAAACCTCAACGACGTCAGCACCGACCAGGTTCAAACCGCGCAGACCGCGGATCATTTGTTGGGCCTGCAGCGTTGTCATCCCGCCAATTTCTGGTGTGCCAGTTCCAGGTGCGAATGCCGGATCCAAGACATCTACGTCGAAGCTGATGTAGGTAGGATCGTCGCCAACCACTCGGCGAACCTCTGCCAGGGTGCCCTCCACACCGAGATCGCAGAACTCCTCCATGTGGATCACTCGGATCCCACACTCCTCAGCGAATGCTTCATCTTCGGCAGAGTAGATCGAGCCGCGAATGCCGATTTGCACGGTGCGTCGCGGGTCCAGCAGACCTTCTTCAATCGCTCGGCGGAAGGGCGTGCCATGGGTATAGGGGTTGTTGCCGAAATAACGATCATTGGTGTCGGAGTGAGCATCAAAATGCACCATACCGATTGGGCGGTGACGGGCGAGTGCACGGAAGATCGGCAAGGTGACCAGATGATCGCCGCCAACAGACAAGGGGATGACGCCAGCCTGGTGCAGTTTGCTGAAGAACCCTTCGATCTGCTTCAGCGAGTCGAGTAGGTCGATCGGGTTGACGGGCGCATCGCCTAGATCTCCGACGCGGACCAAGTCGTAGGGCGCGATGCGGCTCACGTGATGAACCTTGCGCATGAGGCTGGACATGTTCCGCACTTCACGAGGTCCATGGCGTGCGCCGGCACGGTTGGTGGTACCGCCATCCCAAGGTACACCTACCAAGCCAATACGAACCTGGGTCGGGTCTTCGAAGGCCGGTAGCCGCATGAACGTGGGGATGCCTGCGAAGCGTGGCACCAGGGCCGCATCAATAGGCTGTGGGTTTTTGTTAGTCATGTAGATCTCCACGTCGACCTATATTGGTCGACTTTTTATGTTTGTCATTAAGGAGCGAGTTACAGGTAAAACCGTTTGAGTAATAACGGCAGGCAAGGCAATAGCCCGGGAGGATGGGGCAATGCTGTATGCTTTCTTGTTGTTACTCTTTAGCCAGGCCAGAGTATGAATAGCTTGCGCTCAAATAAATCGCCAATTACGAAAGCTGGCTTATCCAAAAGTGAAAGTGAACCGTGGGCGGCGTAGCTATATCATTGATGGGCTGAGTGATGCCAAAGCAGGCGCTAGTGGCCTGCTTGTGCACATGCTGTTAAGTATTGGGGTGTGCCTGGGCAGGCATAGTCGACACGTTTCGTTTCGCAAAGATGTAATACACAACGCCGGGGATGATAAGCCCAATAATCCAGGAGATATCTACTCCGCCCATTTTCTCGACCAAGGGGCCGGTGTACAGGCTGGTCGAGATAAAGGGCATCTGGATCAGAACACCGAGGATGTAAGTGCCAATCCCCACCATGTTCCAGCGGCCATACTGCCCGTTGGGGTCGAACAAAGCGTTGAGGTTATATTGCTCCTTGTTGATGAAGTAGAAGTCAACAAGGTTAATCGCGCTCCATGGCGTGAAGAAGGCAAGCAGGAACAATATGAATGATTTGAAGGTTCCGATGAACGAATCCTCTCCGAGCAATGCCACCGTCGTGGATGCGCCGACGATGCACAACACAAAGCAAACCCTTTGAGCCGCGCTGATTGCCACATCGCCACGGAAACCGCTGATGACCGTGGCGGCGCACATGAAGCTGCCGTACGCGTTGAGTGTCGAGATGGTGAGCTTGCCAAATGCGATGCTGAAGTAGATCAGCGCTGCTGCCAGGCCCGTGCTGCCGAGCCCTACGATGACGGATACCTCATGACCAGCGAAGCTGGCCCCGGCCAACGCGGCTGCGAACACGCCAAGTACCATAGAAACTTGCGCGCCGATCACTGAGCCCAACCCGACAGCCAAAATGGTTTTGAGAGGCGATGTTTTGCTTGGAAGGTAGCGAGAGTAGTCCGCGACGTACGGGCCATACGCGATTTGCCATGAAGCCGAAAGCGACACGGCGAGCAGGAAGCTACCCCAGTCAAAGTGACGAATTGCCAGGAGCTGGCCGATATCATTGGTCATCGTCAGGCGGACAAACAGATAGCAGAACGCGATGACACCCACCACGCTCGCTGCGCGACCTGCGATGTGAATGAAGCGGTAGCCCATGATCGTCATGAGCATGGTCAGCCCAGCAAAAATCAGAATGCCGCCACTGTTGCTCACCCCAACCAATTGCGCCACGGCCTGGCCGGAGAGGATGGCGCCTGTAGCGTTGAAGCCCAGGTACATGAGGGCGACCAGCACGATAGGAATCGTTGCCCCGTATACGCCAAACTGGACTCGACTTGAGATCATCTGGGGCAGGCCGAGCTTCGGCCCTTGAGCGGCATGAAGGGCCATGACGGCGCCGCCAAATATCTGGCCGACCAACAGTCCGATCAGCGACCAGAACACGTCACCGCCCAGAACGACCGCAAGGGAGCCGGTCAACAGTGCGGTAATTTGCAGGTTGCAGCCGAGCCATAGCGTGAATTGGCTATAGAGGCTGCCATGTCGTTCTGATTCTGGAATAGGGTCGATAGAGCGTTTTTCAAGCAAAGCGGGCTGACGCGGTTCAACCGAAGAGGTGGGCATTTGCTATCTCCAAGGGACATTTAACTGTCCTCGTAATTTTTGTTGGCGTAAGAGATGGGCAGTAGCGAATTGAGCGAGGTACACGTTGTACTTATTGTGTGTTGCTACCAGTGAAGGTTATCCTCGAAAAAGGCAGCAGTATACGCTTAGTTGGTTAAGCCAGCTTTATGGTTCTGTTAACTGAAGGGGCGAAGAGGAGAGAAGGCCGGCTGCGCCATCGTCAACCGGTCTTACTAGTTATCGCAAAGGGGGGTGTGGTGCTTGGATCGCGGTGACCTCTAAAGGCCAGCGCCCCGAGTTAGAAACAGCCTCAAGGCAAAGCTCAACATCGTTCAGTGGCCAGCATACGAAGAATCCACCATCTATCAAGTCAGGATGCGAGAACTGCCACGTGCGTTCACTTTCCTGAGTAAAAGGTAAGATTGGTCTTTCACATTTTATGACTGTGAAGAAGCCTGAAGAAGTTACTTGGCGTTCTATCACTTCGCTAGAGCACTGCTCAAAGGCCTCTAGCATCTCGTTGAGAGCAGTTGTTTCCAGAGAGTCAAGATTCATCAGGGCCGCCTTATTTATCGTTATCAGCGCCTTAATTTATTCGAACTGTGAGGCTGGTCTTTTACTCGCCGTAGATGTCGAACTTGAAGTAATGATCTTGAATGGCTTTGTATTCGCCGTTTGCGCGGATGGCCGCTAGAGCCTGGTTGAAGCGGTCCGCTAACCCTTTGTCACCTTTGCGCACGGCGATACCTACACCCTCGCCAAAGTATTCAGGGTCTCTCAACGGTTCACCTGCGAACGCGTAGCCTTTGCCATTCGGGGTATCAAGGAACCCGATCTGCACAGCCACATCGTCACCTTGCACCGCATCCAGTCGCCCGGCAATCAGGTCCAGGTAGGCTTCATTCAGCGAGGCGTAGCGAATGACCTGTGCCCCGATCGGCGCCAGTACTTCTGTTGCGAAGCGGTCGTGAATGCCTGCTCGCTGCACGCCCACTCGTTTACCGGCCAGTCCTGAAAAATGGGTGCCCAGGTCGGCCCCTTCCTTCATCACGATTCGCCCGGCGGCTTGGTAGTAACGATTGGTGAAATCAACGGATTTTTTTCGCTCCTCGCTGATGGTCAGCGACGAGAGAATGGCGTCGATCTTCCTTACCTTCAATGAGGGGATCAGCCCATCGAACTCTTGTTCGACCCACTGACACTTGACCTGCATTTGCGCACACAGAGCATTGCCGATGTCGTAGTCGAAGCCAACGATCTCGCCGTTACCGGTTTTCGATGCAAAGGGCGGATAGGCGGCCTCGATGCCAATGCGCAAGCTATCGGCTGCGCCGGCGTGGGAGGCCAAGAAAAGCGCAAATGTTGAACTTGAGAAGAGGATGGAGAGTTTTTTTATTTTCATGACGTCACTCCAGCAGTAGTGCACACCGCGCCCTGAGAGCTGGGCGCGAGAGGGCGAAGGGAAGGGAGGATCAGCCTTGCATGCAGGCCAATGCACAGCTCGAAATCTGAGCGTCCTGGACGGCCACACCGGTCAGATCGACCAAGGTGATCTGATCGTCGTTTTCACGGCCACGCACTTTGCCTGCAAGCAGTGCACCCAGTTCAGCCAGTTGGCTTTCACCGATCAAGCCGGCCTTGAGTGCATGAGAAATCTCGCCGTATTGGCTGCACTGATAAATCGAGTCGACGATGATGCGGTCTGCCCGTGCGACGAGCGCGGCGTCGAGCTCCTGTTTGCCTGCAGCGTCGGCGCCGACAGCGGTGATGTGAGTGCCAGGCTGTACCCACTCGCTCATCAGCAAAGGTTCGCGGGAAGGGGTTGCGCTGACGATAAGGTTCGCGGCACGGGCAACATCAGCGGCGTTTTTGGTGGTCTGCACCTGATACCCCAGCTCGGTGGCGAAGGCCTTGTAGGCTTCGAGCTCGGGCTCACTGCGGCCCCATACGATGACCTTGCGGCACGTAGTAACAGCATCCAGTTGCTCCAGTTGCATCCGCGCCTGCATGCCGGTGCCGAGAATGCCGATAGCTTTGACGTTTTTGGGAGCCAGCAGACGGGCTGCGATACGGCCAGCCAATGCGGTGCGGATGCATGTCAGCCAACCTTCATCCTGCATCAGCGCGAGTGGCCGTCCAGTCCTAGCAGACAGCACCATCATCAGGCCGTCGTTGCTTTCCAGGCCTTTGGACGGATTGTCGTAGAAACCGGTCGAAATTTTCACGGTGAAGGTGTCGCTGCCTTCCACGTATGCCGACTTCACACAGCAGTCACCATTCGCAGCAGTGAACGCAAATGCTTGAACCGGTGGCACCTGAACCTTGCCGGCGGAGAAGGCAACGAAACCTTCTTCCAGGCGCTGTACTGCCTGTTCCAAGTTGAGTTGAGAGATGATTTGCTCTTTGCTAAAGACTTTCATTGAACTGCCCCAAGGAATTTTTCGAGAAGGATGTTGCGGCCGCAAATGACCACCGCGACACGCTTGCCCCGGTATTCCTCTGCCAGTTTTTGCATGCTGGCCACCGCGACGCCGGCAGCGCCCTCGATGATCCAGCGTTCGCAGCTAGCGACATCGCGCATCGCCGTTTTGATTTCTTCCTCACTGACCAGCACTGTCCGCGTCAGCAGGCTCTGGCAGAGGGGGAAGGTGATGCTGCCTGGCTCGATGCCACCGGCAGTGCCATCGGAAATGGTGTCGTCTTCTTCCATTTCGATGATTTCGCCAGCTTCGAGGGATTTCTGCAGGGTGGGGGCGTTAGCTGGCCAGCAACCAATGATGTCGATCTTCGGGTTCAGCGCGCGCAAGGCAGCCCCGATCCCGGAAATCATTCCGCCACCGCCAACGGCGACGAATACCGCATCCAGGTCCGGTGCCTGTTCGAAGAGCTCGATGCCGATCGTGCCTTGGCCCGCGATGATTTCTGGATCGTTGTAGGGCGACACGAAAGGCTTGCCTTGGATCTCGGCCTGACGAGCTGCTTCCAGCTCTACACTCAGCGGATCCATGTCGAGGCTGACGACTTCGGCACCAAGGGCCCGGATGGCATCCAGCTTGTACGGGGACGCAGAGGTGGTGGTATAGACCGTGACCGGTACCCCCAGCACTTTGCCGGCGAGTGCCAGACCTTGCCCGTGGTTCCCCGACGACGCAGTGATCACCCCAAGCTTGCGCTGCGCTTCAGGCAGTAACCGGATCTTGTTGCTGGCCCCGCGGAACTTGAAGGAGCCCGTGTGCTGAAGGTGCTCACATTTGAGGAAAACCTCGCATCCTGTCATGGCGGACAGGCGTGCGCTGTGGGCAAGCGGTGTGACACTCACTGCCGGGCGCAGTGCTTGGTGCGCTTCGGCAATTGCCTCGTATAGCGAAAACAGGTATTTGGCGTCGACAGTCATTTTTTGACCCTTGGTAAATTCAGAAGTGATTGAGCAATTGACCGGCTTGTCGATTGGGCAGCGGTTCGGTACCGGCAAGCAGTGCAACGCGTTGGCCAGCTCGTACCAGCTTAAAGAGCGGTTGAACCACGAGAACACCATCTACATCGCTGTGAATGGGCGTTCTCGGGGTGCCGATCGAGGCGTCGATCGGCACGAGCTCGGCGATCGCTTCGCCCTTCGAGACGCTGTCCCCGGGACGTTTTTTCCATGCCAGCAAACCATGCCCTGGTGAGGGCAGATGGCTTGCGCCCTCGAGTGGGTAAACTTGAGGTGAGCGTTTCACAAGCGGCTGATCGTCGAGTCGCAAAAGCCCCTCGCTTGCCAGGAAACTCAGAATTCCTTTCGCGTCCTCCTGGGCTAATTCGTCGTCCACATCTGCTTGCCCACGAAGCTCGATGCTGGCGGCGAAAAGACGCTCTTCCTGGGGGCTCAAACCTTGGTCGATGAGCCAATTCCATGGGCGGTTGCACGACTCATCGAATGGTTGGCCACCCGCTGAATGCTCGAGAAAGACAACATCGATGTTCATGCAGGCAGCAAGTCTCGTTGCCCGTTCACGTTGGGCCTCATTCGCATACAGGTGCAGTACACCTGCAGTATCGCAATGCAGATCCAGCACGATGTCATGCTGGAGTGCTTCACTCAGGAGTGCTTTGCGCAGCGCACCGACGGTGTCCGTGGCCGGCAGTGCGGCAATCGCGGCCTGTAACTTCTGTTCCGGCACAACAGCACTGCTGTCGATGTGCTGAGCTTCCAGCAACGGGATGAGATCTGGAAAATTGCGATTGAAGTTTTCACCGTTGGCCAGGTTGAAGCGGCCGGTCCAGAACCCGAGTACGTTTTGTGTCATTCCCACTGGATTAGCGAATGGACAGATCACGATCTTGCCCAGGATTCGACCTTCCTGGTGCAGGTCAACCAGCATTTCCTGCAGATGCCAAAGAGCAAGCAGCCCTGGATGCTCGTCAGCATGAAGGCCGGCTTGGATATAGGCACTACGGGCAGATTCCTGTCCGGTGAATTCATGGGTGAGCAGGCGGACCATATTACCGGGGCCGAGGGGGGGCAGGTCCGTGAAGCGAGTCTGAATCGACATCATGCAAGGCTCTGTCGTGGAATATAAATCTACGGTAGACCTATTATCTATTTTCGACAAGACCCTTCAGGCGCTCGGATTCCCAATTTACGCCGGTCCCGACTCAGATTCGGGTGAGCTAGTACCGTCTAAATCAGTACTTTCACGGTGCTCAAGCAAAAAAACGGCAACGCGTGGAGGAAAAGTCTCTAATGGATATTTTTATGTCTACCCCAGTAGCATCCGCCTTCCGTAAACAGCACAGTGGAGGATGCTGCTATGGACCTTTGCCCTGATTGTCATTATCGCGGTGTGGTGTTGGGCATGATTGTGGGCGAGGTACGTTGCCTAGCGCTGAAGCGCAAGGCCGGAGTGATGGCAGTCGGCTGAAGCGTCTTGCGCTACGGTTGAGAGTGGGGCCGACTAGTCAAAGGCGGATCTCGCGTGCGAGCGAGAGCTAGGCTCTCAGTTCCTTGAGGTACTTGTAGACGGTTGCCCGGCCCATGCTGAGGACGTTGGCCACGTAGTCCGCACCACTTCGGCCCTCGAATGCGCCTTGCGCGTGGAGGGCCTCAACGAGGGTGCGCTTATCTTTCATTTTCAGTGTGCGCAATGACAGATTTCGTTCTTTGAGCCAGCTGTGTAAGAACGTGTTTATCCGTTCCTGCCAATCATCTTTGAACAGCGAGTCGGGTTGCGGGATCAAGCGGCTGACCTGGAAGAATGCATCTAGCGCTTCACGTGCTTGGTCCAATACCGAGAAATTCAGATTGATGCAGAGGAGATATTCGGCCTCTCCGTGCTGATCATACAAAACGCTGGTGATCGAGCGGATTTTCTGACCATCCCAATTGACCTTCTCATACGGGCCAATGCTAGCGGAGCTACGAAAATCCCCAAGTTCTTGGTCAAGTGCCGAATCATCTCCCAGCTGCCGCTTGGAGAAATTGTTGGCTATGTGAACGACGGTTTGGCTTTCAACCTCATGGACGATTACTTCCGCATGAGGGAAGAGCAGCAGCGCAATGCTGTCAGCGATCGCTTTGTAGTTCTCTATCTTCATCATCTGGAAAGGTTGATTTTTTGAATGTGTAGTCTGCTAGGCAGAGGAGCGCTTTGAGCGCGTGGCAATTTTTTCCATGGTGGACTGAAAAGGTACCGCTTTCAAGAGTGCTCGGCGGTTGTGCCGTTCTCGCTCTGGTGCGTAATGGTTGAGACCCCCAAAAATTAAACTAAATTCGAGAGGGCGGCATGCAGATTCGCGGTGTGTGTTTTGGAAATGGGCTGATCCAACGCTCCACTCAAGGCCTGGGGGAGGTGTGGGCGCTTCCCCCTAATCCTGTCTGTGCGTCTGGGCCTGCGGCCCACTCTGTTAGCCACGCGATCTGTATTGGCCGAGTAATAGGGCAGATAGCTACCTGGCGTTCGAGCTAGCCACTCCAACTCCGCGTCAACTGCCACACGCCAGTGGGCTTGTAGGGTTCCATACTGATAACCGCCCGCGGCCCCGCGCGTAGAACAACCGCAGACGTCACAGGTCACGTCAATGACGGCCTCAACCTCGACCAGCCCGGTAATTTTCACTGTGAATTCCTAGATAAATGGCCTCGAGCCATGTGGGACGGCAAGCTGGTGGTCGACGACTGGGCAATCCAGGCTTAACCGCGGTCGCGCATGCCGATGCGCTTCACCGAATTCGCGCGCTCCTGATCATGCGCGTGATAATAGGTGTTCTGGGTCGTACTGAGGTTGCTGTGCCGCAGGTCTTCCTGCAGGTCTTTAGGATTGCGCAGCGGCGCGTCAAACGTGGCCGAGGTGTGTCGCAGCCAGTGCGCAGACGCACAGCGCAGACTCTCCATCTCATGGTTCGCGCGGCCTTCGCTGCGCATCTTCTCTACGGCTTTATCAAAAACAGCCTGGAGGAGGGCGCGGATCTGTCGGTCAGACAAACCTGCGCGCCCCTTGAGTGTTTTGATCAGCGGCGTACTTTCCCCGGGATGAGGTAATTCGGAAAGCCCCAGGAATCGGCGATAACGTTTCAAATAGCGCTCTACGTAAATATCGCGCACGGCAATCTTGGCCGCCTTGTTGCCTTTACCCACCGTAAAGTACCACCAGTTGCCTTCATCATCTAAGCGAAAGTCTCCCATGGTGGGCTTCCAATTCTTTCGACCGGCGAGGTCTGAAACCCGCAGGTACATGGCGAACAGCGTGGCAACAATAAACAAGGTTCGCTCATGCCGCTGCGGCTCGGCGTTCGCCATCTCCTCAACGGTATCCAGGACAAAGTCCCACTGCAGCGGCGTGAGCGCCCGTGAAGACGCAACTTCAAGTTCTTGCGTAGAAAATCGGTTGCCTTTCTTGAGGAGGCGAAACGGATTCGTTTGGGCGAAGCCGTCTTCAATGAGAAATTCATAGAACCGGCTGCAGACGGTAAACACTTGGTTTAACGTGCCATTCGCCGCTTGATAGTGCTGGGCACTGGGAAGTTCTGTGGCCGTCGCCTTGCGAGACTTAATGTTGAAAGGATGCCATTTCGGATTAGGGATCCAGCCATCACGAGCATCCATCGCTGCCGGGTTGTTCAGGAAGCGGCTGCGGGTCACCGGACCCACCCAGTCAGCCGGCGGGTTTCGACAGAAATCCAGATAATCTTGCGCACAAAAAGGAAGCGACGCAGGCGAGTGATGAGCCCAGCAAACTGAAGTCTTGCTCGATGAAGTTATCGTAGGTTTCGAACAAGGGTGTGGGTGCGCGCGCCATGGAATACCAGCCAGAATTTTGAAGACAATAGACTTCCAGTTATGACAGTAATCGGAAGTTTCAACCTTTTGAGAACAAAAAGCGTCGAATCACTGATGGTAACGACAAGCCTAGCTAGGCGCAACATGAGAGTGCTGTGACTGGATCAATGACAGATGTCTTGCCGCGCTCCTTCCGGTTTAGGCAAATACGCTCATCAAGCGCTCTTAAATTTGGAGACTTTCCTACGCTCCCTAACTAATATAAAACCTGCACAAACATCCTCAATACCATACTTGAACGCAGCAGCGGTGCTGGTGGAAAGTCGCCTTATTAATTCCAAGGCATGGGAAAGTCGCCTTATTGATTCCAAAACCTGGGAAAGTCGCCTCAATCTTGCAATCTCAAGGGAGGATTTTTCGTCGATTCACGACGCTTACTCCGAAGAGTGGGAAAAACTCCTCATTAATTGCTAACGCTAAAGGGTTTAGGAATCGATGTCTGACTCAAAAAATAGGGCACTTTGGCTTCAGAAGATGAGGCTGAGCTGCACAGATGTCGCTTTAATTCGCAGGGCATTGCCTTGATTGTCAATTTTATTCAATAGGATCAATGGGTTAAGCATGACTTCTGGTGAGTCGCCTCATTTAGCGACAGCCTCAGGAGCCATGCGCAGAGATAGGATTATGAATCTAAGCGAAGCTTTTGACTTTCTGGGAAACGGGGGATTGTGGGGATTTGGACGGTGGTATGTGATATTGGACAACGCATGAGCACTTACTCATAATACTTAATTTAACATAATATGCATTATGCGCACACTCGTATAAACCCACACGCCCGTGGTTACCCAGATTCAAAACCAGTACCACGCCAGCAACCCACCCAACCATCCCATCCTTTGACCCTGGTTAACATCCCTGCATATTCCCTCCACTAAAATCCGATCTCCGCACCCTTATGGGGATCTGGCATGACCATCATCGTAACCGGCGCCGCGGGATTCATCGGTAGCAACCTCGTACAGGCGCTCAACCAACGCAACCAAACCGAGATCATCGCCGTCGACGACCTGACCGCGGGCGACAAATTCCGCAACCTGGCTGACAGTGACATCGCTGACTACCTGGACAAGGACGACTTCCTGGACCGGTTCCGGCGCGGACAATTCGGTAATGTACGTGCGGTTCTGCACCAAGGCGCATGTTCCAGTACCGTCGAAGCCGACGGCCGTTTCATGATGGACAACAATTATCGCTACAGCCGGGACTTGCTGGAGATTGCCCAGGCGCAACAGGTTCCGGTCCTGTACGCCTCATCGGCAGCAGTCTACGGTGCTGGCCAGGACTTTCGTGAACAGCGCGATTGTGAGCGCCCATTGAACGTCTACGGCTATTCCAAATTCCTGTTCGATCAGCATGTGCGCCGGCAGTTGTCAGCTTCGCGCAGTCAGGTCGTTGGATTGCGCTATTTCAACGTTTACGGGCCCCATGAGCAGCATAAAGGCGCGATGGCATCGGTGGCCCTGCACTGTTTCAACCAGTACCAGGCCCGCGGAAAAGTCAGCCTGTTCGGCAGCTACGGCGGTTACCCCAGCGGTAGCCATTTGCGTGATTTCGTCTCGGTGGATGATGTGGTCAGGGTCAATTTATTCTTCCTTGATCACCCGCAACTGAGCGGCATTTTCAATGTGGGTAGCGGACGCGCCCAGTCGTTCAATGATGTTGCGCTGGCAGTGATCAACCGATTACGCAAATACCAAGGGCTACCCCCATTGTCCTTGGAGATGGCCCTGCTGGAAGGCATTCTGGAATACAGTGAGTTTCCTGAACATTTGCGCGGCAAATACCAGTGTTACACCTGTGCCGACCTGGAGCGCTTGCGGGCTGTGGGCTACAAGACGGCAACATTGACGGTCGACCAAGGTGTAAGTTTGTATTGTGATTGGTTGCAAGGCCTGCAAAGCCCGCCGCCTGCTCCTTTCAGGCAAGCGACGGCAGCTTGATATTCGCATCTTCTTAACATAACTACGCTAAATATTCATTTAGTGTAGTTATGTTTAAACCAGCCTAATGAGGCCCTGCCGATTACCACTGGTGGGTATAACTCGCCGTCAAAACGGTGCCTGGCGCAGGCAAATGGCTGGTGTTGTTACTGTTGCGCATCAGTTGACTGTACAGCGGATAGTAATAACGATTGAACAAGTTTTGGACGCCCACGCTGATCTGATCATGCTCACTCAGCTGGTATTGGCTGATGATATCCACCGTGGTGTAGCCATCTACCCTGCGTCTGCCAAAGCTTTCGACGCCTTTGAGGCGGTAATCCTCTGCACCGAAGTAAGTCGCCTGCACGCGATGGCTCCAATCCTCGTCTGGCTTGTATTGAAGATACGCTGTCAGTTTCACAGGCGGAATGCGATAGCCTGTCATGTCTTGCCAATCGCCACCGTCTGGTTGCTCGCGCCCTTTCATCCAAGTGAAGCTCCCCCCTGCCCCCCAATGCTCGTCGCTGGTCAACCAGTCAGCGCTGCCTTCAACGCCATAGATGCGCTCCTGAGTGCGGGTCAGGATCAGGCCATTGTTGAAGCTCTGAACATCACCCAGTTTTGATGTGGTGTAGAAAACAGCCAGCGACGCCAGGGTCTCCTCGCCCAGCTCGCCGCGCCACCCGAGTTCGTAGTTATTGGTCTTGACCGGCTCCAGGTTGGACGAGCCAATATCGAAACCACGGCGTGCGTTACGCAGCTGCACGCCAATGTCAGGTAACTGGAAGCCTTGGCTGAAGGCGGCATAAACCGCCTGGCCGCTGACGGGCGAGTAAGTCAGGCTGATATTGGACAGCAATGCATCGTAATGGACTTTGCCGCCTTCCACCGTGGCGGGGTTGGCGGTGCTTGATTCAGACAGCGGAATGAAGTCCCCGTATTCGGCGGTGGCATATTCATAACGGATGCCGCCTTCCATGGACCACTGCTCGTTGAAACGGTGCTGTAACTGTGCAAACGCACCTACGCTGCGTGACGTCAGGTCAGGCATGTAGCTCAACTTGCCGATTTTATTGAATACCGTTCCGCCGCTCGCATCAAACGCTTGCGGGTCGAAGATATCGATCGGCATGTCGCTGCGCTCCTGGTTGAAGTCGCCGCCCCACAACAGTTCGGTATCTGACCCGCCGATCGGGGTTCGCAAGGTAATGCGACTGCCAACGACTTCGCTGTTCTGCATGACTTGATCGACATTGCGCCCACGTGTGGCAACGCCACGGGCATCGAAGGGCGTGAAGCGGGTGAAATAGTCGCGGTAGTAAAGCTGGGCATTGAATGTTCCCCCGAGCACTTCCGAGTGACCGTATTCAAGGTTCACCAAGGTGTTCTTGATCTGGTTCTGTTCGTCGAGGGACAACCCGGACAACGGTTGTGCGGGTACGGAACCAGGCGGCAATCGGCTGACCGCTGGGTCGGCGGTATAGTCACTGTTTTGCTCGGCGTTGTAATGGCTGAGGGACAGCTGAATACGTTGCAGCTCGTCGATGCGCCAACCCAATTTCCCGCCAATGTTGTAGGTGTTGGAATCGAACAGGTCACCTTGGCTAGGCTCGGGCGCAATGCGGTGCCCTTTGGCATCGTAAGAGGCGCCAATATGGCGTGCACCGAAATCGAATGCGTAATCCAGTGCACCCTGCGCGCCGGCAACATGATGCTGCAACTGCCCTCCCAGGCCATCGCTGTCCACTTGGCTCAAGGGCGAAACGCCCGTCAGCGTTGTCTCGGCCATTTGCTCGCCGCCAGCGGGCCGCGTGGTGATGGAGATGATCCCTCCCGTCGCACCGGCGCCGTAGATAGCGCTACTGCCGCGAATCACCTCGATGCGCTCGATCAATGCCGGGTCGATATTGGCCAAGTTCCGCGAAGAGTCACGGTTGGTGTTCAGCGGCACGCCGTCGACTAGGACCAGCATCGTACGGCCGCGCAGCGTTTGCCCGTAATCGGTGATGGTACGGCTGGAGTCGGCCATCCCTGGGATGCTCTTGGCCAGCAGCGTCGCCAGCCCATCAGAGCCCTGGCGCAATTGCTTCAGTTGTTCGCGTTCGATCACATTGACCTGACGTGCCTGCGGTACCACACCACTGGAAAGCCGAGACGACGTGATCTCCGTGCCTGCCAGTTCGATGGGGCTGGCGGTCGTAGACGGCGCGTTGTCTGATGCCGCATGGTTTGACGGTAAAACGATGAATGTCCGCTCATCGCGCGCCTGGGCGACCAACCCACTCTGCTCGAGCACCTGGCCCAGCCCCTGCGCCACTGTGTAACGCCCGTGCAGCGCCGGCGCCTGCTTGCCCGCAGTCAGCTCGCTGGAAAACAGCACTTGAGCACCTGTTTGGCGAGCCACTGCATTCAGCGAGCTTTCCAGCGTTGATGCAGGAATATTGAAATCGACAACCACCATGGTTTGCGCGAACGACCACTGGCTGGCCATCAAGGTGCTGGTCAAAATCGAAACGTGCCAAGGTGTACGCAGGAAGAGCTGACTCACTTGTTATTCTCCAGGAGATGAGGTGCAGAGAGTTAGCCGCTTCGCGACGGCCCCAACCCTACCTCGTTGGAGAATTATTTTTTTCCGCTTGGGGCTGAATGCGTACGGCCCCGCCTTCCCTGCTCAGCTTCACCGGGAGAATCTCCGGCAGTAACGCCAATAGCGTTTCGACGCTGTCGCTGCTGAAAACACCTGAAAGCGGCAATTTGCCGACATCAGGGTCCGTCAGTTCGATCGGTTGGGCGTAATACCGTTGCAGTGCAGCAACCACCTCAGCCAGTGGCGTACCGGCGAAAACCCAGCGGCTTTCTTGCCAGGCGCTAGCGTCTTCGGCATTGCCTTTGACCACCTCACCGGGGACGCCCTGTTGCACGAGCACCTGCTGCCCAGGCATGAGCAGCGAGGTACGGTCCGCCGCGCGCCCTGTGACTGCCACCTTGCCTTGCGCAACGGTAACCCGCACGTCACCCGCGTACATGTTGACGTTGAATCGGGTGCCGACCACGCGTATGTCGGCGTTGCCTGCATCGACCAAGAACGGCCGATATTGCATGGGCGAAATGTCGAATAAGGCCTGGCCACGCACCAGTGCCACTTGCCGGGTGCGCAAATGCCAGCTGACGCGTACCTCAGTGCCCCCATCCAGCTTGATCTTGCTGCCATCAGCCAGCTGTACCGCCTGGCGTTGTCCCACCTGCGTGACAAAGTGTTCGTTGCGGTACGCAGGATCCTTCCACGCCACACCTGCGGCCAGGGCCAGCAATACAAGCGGGAGTACCTTGCTGCCTTTGCGGGGCTTGCGGGCAGGTGGCGAGCTGGGTAAAGGGAAGCGCTGCTTCAAGGTCTCGCGACACGCGGCCAGCGCCTCATCGACTGCAGCATCGTCTTTGTTTCGTGGACGGCTCACTGCGCCACCTCGGATTGCAGATGTTCACGGCAAGCGATCATACCGACGCGCAAGTGCTTTTCTACGGTTTTCAGCGAGATCCCCAGGCGCTGCGCGACTTCAGCCTGGGGGACCTCATGCAGCTTGTGCATGATGAACACGGCCTGGCAACGCGGCGGCAATCGGGAAATAGCCGCAATCAGCCTGTCCAGTGTCTTCGCCGCGTCGACATGGCGCTCCTGTGGCGCTGCGTTGCAGGCGACGTCGGGCAGTTCTGCCACGGCGACGATCAAGCTGCTGCGCCGACGCTCGCGGCGGCAATGCGAGATGGCGTTGTCGTGGGCGATCTTGCGTAACAGCGCCAGCGGCTTGCGCACCCCTTCTTTCTCGTCATCCTCCAGCAACTGAACGCACAGGTCGTGAACGACTTCACGCGCGAACACCCGCTCGCCGAAGCGTCGGCGCACATGATCGACCAGGTCGTCGTAGTGACGGACCAAGGTGGCGAGCAAGGATGGTTTTGGAGGATCTGCCTGCACGGTAGCGATAACAGAGAGGAAATGAGATGCAAGTATAAATGGGAATGCATGTCATTTGAAAGCAGTGTCACCCGCCTCCGCCTTCTTCTTAACTGAGCATGCGAACCGAGCTCACCGCATCAACTGCCATGTCCAGGTCGCTGCCGGCAAGCACCTGCGCGTAATACGCCTTCAGTTCGTCCTCCCACCCCGCCACCTCCACCAGCAGATGCTCTGCATGCTCCCGCGTCAGGGCAAAGTGCGCGTGATGGCTGAGCATATTCGCGCGGCTAATCTGGCTGCCTTCCCGGCCAACAGCCATGGCCAAGGTCTGTGCGGGGCCTTCTTCAAGCATGGGCAGCACGTCGTACATGGGCGACAGACGCCATCCGCCGTCAACCCAGAGCACCGCATGGTTGCGAGGATGGTCGTCGGAGTTGCCCACCAGGGCGTTGTAGCACATGCGCTTGAACAGCGCCTGCAGGTCGGTATCGGGCACACCTCGGCGGCGCATTTCATCGGCCACGGCGGCATAGCGCCAATCGCGATGGTGCGCGCCGTTCCACTCCGAATCCAGCAAGGTCAGCGCGCTGAGCATCGGGATACGTCGGGCACCTTGTGCAATGGGCGTGCGGTCGAAGCGTTCGATCAGCAACGTCGAAGGGGTTTCAGCATGCAGCGCGGTCTTGGCCACGTTCAAGCCCTTCCCTGCGGCGAATGTCATGCAGGCGTATTCGATCGAGGGCAGGTCGTAATGATCGAAGCGATCGCGCGGCTTGGCCAGAATCAGCATGCCGTTATCCTGCAGCGTACGTTTCGGTCGCGCGCCACCCAGGGCCGAGCGTTGTTGGCGCACGTTGAGTGTGGCCACCGACTCGGCGTCGAGCTGGCCGTCGTACACCGCTTCACACGCAGCGACGAACTTGGCCAGGCCTTTCAAGGTCGGTACTGCACCATCGCCAAGACCGGGTGCGGGTGTTGTTGCGCCGCCTGCCATCAGGTTGCCAACGCGGTCGTTGTTCGGTGACTTGAGCAAGAAGTCGAGGGGGCCGAGTTCTTGGCCGTACGCCCGATGCAGCAGCCGCTCGCCCCAGCCATCGGGCATGGCGTCATTGATGAAGCCGGGTATGCCGCGGTTCTTGGCGATGCCGGTGTAGGCCTCGGCGCGTAACGGGTAATTGATCGGGTCAGGGACCCAGCCGCCGCGCGCGACGTGGTCAGGTGCATAAAGAAACTCACCAAGCTTGCCTTTGAGGGTCAGCCGGCCAAGGGTGATGACTTCACCTGTCTCGGGGTGCTCCATATAGATGTAGGCACGGGACATCAGAACTCCTCAGGCTTGGGTTTGGCCAGCCGCACGCGGCGGGATGCCAGGCTCTGGTGGGCATCATCGTCATCACTGAACCGGGTGATCTGGGAGGTTTGCT
Organism: Pseudomonas sp. DCB_AW; assembly: GCF_026240895.1. NCBI lineage: Bacteria > Pseudomonadati > Pseudomonadota > Gammaproteobacteria > Pseudomonadales > Pseudomonadaceae > Pseudomonas > Pseudomonas sp. DCB_AW. The sequence continues at coordinate 126,624 of NZ_JAPFCE010000002.1, read as the reverse complement.
CTATGCCATCCAGCGAGGCGAAAACGGTTTCGCTGATACCCAGGCGCCACAACACCAGCATGAATGAACGCAGGTCGACGAGCGCCGAGCCGCCTTCGATCTTGCGAAGGGTATGCGCGGAGACGCCGACAGTAGCTGTAAGGTCGGCTTGGCGCAGGCCGAGTGCCAGGCGCCGTGCCTTGACCAAAAGGCCGATTTTACTGAGGGTATCGGCACAAGCGACTGGAAAATAAGTCGTCATAAGGCTCGCCATGGTTAACATTAACTGAGTTAAGGTTAACCATAGCACACTTAAAGATTTTATAATTGATGCATAATACTCACCGTGGTAAGTATTATCGAAGATAAGGTTAACCAAGGTTAACCTTAAAAATCCCTATGCAAGGCCACCAAAGCGCTTGTAGAAGCTTTCATTCACGTCAGGCAGTGGGCCGTCAGCCGTTTCAAGCGCACTGTTCAACCACTCTTCAGCCTTGGCAAACACCAGCCGATACAGGTTGCGACACAGCTGCCGTGCTGCCCTGCCCTCCCAATCACCTGGCAGCAACTCATCAGGCAGTTGCGGGTCGCGCAGCAGCAGCCGACGGTACTCGTGAATCAGTAGCGTGCGTGCCAGGAAGCAATCCTGCGCATCGAGCTGCGGCTGCTCTTTAAGGCCCTGCCACAGCGGCCTGAATAACTGGATGAATTCACTGTACTGCTGCCCCAGCTCGTCGATACGCCAACTCTCGCGCACTTGCGCGCGCATGGCCTTGGAAGCAAGCACTTCCTGGGTGTGCGTTTCAAACACGATGCTGTCATCACTGGCCTCCAGCTCGCGCAGGGTCGCGGCCAAGTCCGCGCGGTCAGCACGGGGGCAGCCCATCACGTTGGGCGCCATCACCCCGAAGCCCTGCCATTCCAGCTCCTCACGCAGGGTTTTGCGCTTGCCGGCTTCCAGTTGTGACAGCAGCACCAGGGTCCAGGCGCCATCCCATGCGGGTTGGCTGGGGCTGTAGACGCGCTTGAAGGCTTTTTCGAAGCGTCTACGGCCAGTGCCCGTCAGGCTGTAATAGCTGCGTCGGCCAACTTTTTCGGCGGTCAGCCAACCTTCCTTGGTCAAGCGGAAGATCGAGGTGCGGATCAGCCGTTCGTTGATGCCGATCGGCTCCAGCAGGTTGATCAGGCTGCCCAACCACACCGTGCCACCATGCGGTTCGATAGCGTCGCCGTACAGGGTGATGATCAGCGAGCTGGCGCGGATCGGCGTCTGTTCCTGAAAACGAGTGATCAGGTTGTTCAGTGGGGCAAGTGTGCTCATGGAGGAACTGTGCGCGGGGAAAGCACCGACTATACCTGCGCGGCGGGTTGCCTGGCCATTGCGTGACGCGGACAGGCTCATGCCGGCGCCTTGCCTTTGGGCCGGATGCCGGAGTCACCCATGCTCGGGCGACCCTGCTCGGCTTCGGTCAGCGGTGGGCATTCGACCAGCGCGGTCATGCAGCGCTGCGTCAGGTGCTGATACTCCGCCGTGCCGCGCTGCTTCCAGGCCAGCTCCTGTTCGGTCAGCGGGCGCTTGACCTGTGCCGGGCTACCCACCAACAGGCTTTGTTCGGCGCATTCGAACCCCGCCTTGACGAAGGCCGTGGCAGCAACGATGCAGCGCGGGGCTACATGGGCACCATCCATTACCACGGCATTCATGCCTATCAGGGCATCTTCGCCCACGCGGCACCCGTGCAGCACCGCGCCGTGGCCGACATGCCCATTGCGTTCTATGACCGTATCGCCCCCCGGAAAGCCATGCATCACGCAGGTGTCCTGCAGGTTGGCGCCCTCCTCCAGCACGATGCGGCCGAAGTCGCCCCTAAGTGAGGCCAGCGGGCCGACGTAGCAACGCGGGCCAACGATGACATCGCCAATCAGCACTGCGCTCGGGTGCACATAGGCAGTTGGATGAACCACGGGGGTCAGGCCGTCTAGCCGGTAGCAAGGCATGGCAAAGCTCCTGAAATGATTTGAAATGTGACGAATCCTTGTATCACAAAAATGTTGCGCGTCAATTGTGCGAATGCCTGTATCGCTTTGTTGCCATCCTTAACTACATCCGATTTTTGCAAAATAAGCCCTATTTTTCTGAAGATGAATCGTTAAATCACTTTTTTGAAGCGCTCATATTTCGCGCAGAAATCACCACAAAGAGATACGTGAAACACTTTTTGATGTTGCTTTGGTGTATCGCATAAGGCATATACTGTCCGCACCTGAACGTGGTGCAGCCCACGTCCCTGCAAACAATTCCAAGAAATGCCGGCCAATCGATGTGCCGTGCGAGCAGCCAGAGGAACCCGATATGCCTCGTTATCTCGATGCGCAAGCGCCGGAGCACGGCGTCCGGCTCATCACCCTGCAACGGCCAGAAGCGCTGAATGCTCTGTGCACAGCGTTGCTGGCCGAGCTGGCAAGCGAGCTGGATGCCGCCGAGCGTGATGATCAGACCCATGCCGTGGTGATTACCGGCAGCCGCAAGGCGTTCGCCGCAGGCGCCGACATTGGCGAGATGGCCGAGCGCGACCTGGTCGGCATCCTCAATGACCCTCGTGTTGCGTGTTGGCAACGGATAGCCGCGTTCTCCAAGCCGCTGATCGCCGCCGTTAACGGCTACGCCCTGGGCGGCGGTTGCGAGCTGATGATGTGCGCCGACATCGTCATTGCGGGCAGCGACGCGCGTTTCGGCCAGCCGGAGATCAACCTCGGCATCATCCCCGGCGCTGGCGGCACCCAGCGCCTGCTGCGCGCGGTCGGCAAGCCGCTGGCCATGCACATGGTGTTGACCGGTGAAGCCATCAGCGCCCAGCACGCCTTGCAAGCCGGCCTGATCAGCGAAATCACCCAGCCGGAACTGGCCGTGGAGCGGGCCGTGCAAGTGGCCCGCATTATCGCGGCCAAGGCGCCGCTGGCAGTGCGCCTGGCCAAGGAAGCCTTGCTCAAGGCCGGCGATACCGACCTTGCCAGTGGCCTGCGCTTCGAGCGCCACGCGTTCACCCTGCTCGCCGGCACCGCCGACCGCAATGAGGGTATTCGCGCCTTCCAGGAAAAACGCCAGGCCCGGTTCAAAGGCTGCTGAGCACCTCCCCATTCGACTGACCAAGCGAGTCTGCCATGACGTTCGAACACATCCTGTTTTCCATCGAGGACGGCGTTGCCCTCCTGTCGCTGAACCGCCCGGAGCAGCTGAACAGTTTCAACACGCCCATGCACCTGGAAGTGCGCGAAGCCTTGAAGCAAGTACGCCAGAGCAAAGATGCACGGGTGTTGCTGTTTACTGGCGAAGGCCGCGGCTTCTGTGCAGGCCAGGACCTGTCTGATCGCAATGTCGCGCCAGGCGCCGACATGCCGGACCTGGGTGAGTCCATCGATAAGTTCTACAACCCACTGGTACGCACCCTGCGCGATTTGCCGCTGCCGGTCATCTGCGCTGTCAACGGCGTGGCTGCAGGCGCCGGGGCCAATATTCCGCTGGCCTGTGACCTGGTACTGGCCGCCCGTTCGGCCAGCTTCATCCAGGCCTTCTGCAAGATCGGCCTGGTGCCGGATTCTGGCGGCACCTGGCTGCTGCCACGGCTAGTCGGCATGGCGCGGGCCAAGGCGTTGGCGATGCTCGGCGAACGCCTTACGGCCGAACAGGCCCAGCAATGGGGGTTGATCCATCGCGTGGTCGACGATGCCGCGTTGCGCGACGAGGCCCTCACCCTCGCCCGCCACCTCGCCACGCAGCCCACTTACGGCCTGGCCCTGATCAAGCGCAGCCTGAATGCCAGTTTCGATAACGGGTTCGACCAGCAACTGGAACTGGAGCGCGACCTGCAGCGCCTGGCTGGCCGCAGCGAGGACTACCGCGAAGGCGTAAGCGCTTTCATGAACAAGCGCACGCCTGCGTTCAAGGGGCGTTGAGCATGAGCGCACTCGACCGCAACACCCAAGTGGCCGTGATCGGTGCAGGCGCCATGGGCGCAGGTATCGCCCAAGTGGCCGCGCAAGCCGGCCACCCGGTCAAACTCTACGACAACCGCCCCGGCGCCGCCGCCCAGGCAGTGGCGGGTATCGATCGTCAGCTCGCCCGCTTGGTAGAAAAAGGCAAGCTGCCTGCGGGCGAGCGCGAAGCGATCGTCGCCCGCCTGTGCCCAGCCGATACCCTCGACCCGCTGGCCGATGCCCGCCTGGTGATCGAAGCCATCGTAGAAAACCTGTCAGTGAAGCAGGCCTTGTTGCACGAGCTTGAAGCGCTGTGCGCAGACGACTGCATCCTGGCCAGCAACACCTCGTCACTCTCGATCACCAGCCTGGCCGCTGGCTTGAAGCGCCCACAGCAAGTGGTGGGCATGCATTTCTTCAACCCGGCACCGTTGATGGCCCTGGTCGAGGTCGTTTCGGGGTTGGCTACCGACCCTGCCGTGGCCGCCTGCCTTTACGACACCGCCAAAGCCTGGGGCAAACAGCCGGTGCATGCCCGCTCAACGCCGGGCTTTATTGTCAACCGTGTAGCCCGGCCGTTCTACGCCGAGAGCCTGCGCCTGTTGCAGGAAGGTGCAGCCGATTGCGCCAGCCTGGATGCGCTGTTGTGTGACGCCGGCGGCTTTCGCATGGGGGCCTTCGAGCTCACCGACCTGATCGGCCATGACGTCAACTATGCCGTCACCTGTTCGGTGTTCGAGGCGTTTTATGGCGATTTCCGCTTCCAGCCTTCGCTCGTGCAAAAGGAGTTGGTGGATGCCGGGCGCCTTGGCCGCAAAACTGGCCAAGGTTTCTATAGCTACGCCGAAGGCGCCGAGCGCCCGCAACCTACAGCGCTGCAAAGCACGGCGCAGGTTGAGTCCTGCGTTATCGAGGGGCATCTGGGCGCCATGCAGCCCTTGGTCGAGCGTTTGCGCGACAGCGGCGTCGCCGTGACCGAGCGCGCCGGCAGTGGCGTGATCCAGGTCGGCGATGCCACGTTGGCGCTTTCCGACGGCCGCCTGGCTACGCAGCGTGCCCGCGAAGAAGGCCTGCGCAACCTGGTACTGGTCGATCTGGCCCTGGACTACAGCACGGCTTCCCGCATTGCGATCAGTTGGTCTGCCGACACCACCCGTGAGGCCCGCGACCAGGCCGTTGGCTTGTTAACCCGCGCCGGCCTGAAAGTGACCGCAGTCGCCGACCTGCCTGGCCTGGTCGTGCTGCGTACGGTGGCGATGCTGGCCAACGAAGCCGCCGATGCCGTGTTGCAAGGTGTTGGCTCGGCAGCCGATATCGACCTGGCCATGTGTGCCGGCGTGAACTACCCCTGCGGCCCGCTGGCCTGGGCCTCGCACATCGGCATAAGCCAGACCTTGCGTGTACTCGACAACCTGCAGCGCAGCTACGGCGAAAGCCGCTATCGCCCTTCCCTGCTATTGCGCCGGTGCGAAGCCCAAGGAGGCAATCTGCATGACTGAAATCGAGCTGGCACAAGCCTGTGCCGATGCCATGTTTTCCCGCGATCACGCCACCCAAGGGCTGGGCATCAGCCTGCTCGAGGCCGGCCCTGGCCAGGCGCGCCTGCGCATGCCGGTGCGCGCCGACATGATCCAGGGCCACGGCACCTGCCACGGTGGCTTCCTGTTCGCCCTGGCGGATTCGGCCTTCGCCTTCGCCTGCAACAGTTACGACCAGGCCACCGTGGCCCTGGGTTGCAGCATCGACTACCTGGCGCCGGCGCTGCGCGACGACGTGCTGACCGCCACGGCCAGCGAAGTCAGCCGCAAAGGCCGTACCGGCCTGTATGACGTTCGCATCGAGAACCAGCGCGGTGAGCTGGTGGCGATGTTCCATGGCAAATCCTACAAAGTACGCGGCACGGTGCTCGCGCAGGAGACACAAGATGACTGAACACACCCTGGCCGATGCGCTGATCATCGACGCCGTGCGCACGCCGATCGGCCGCTACGCCGGCGCCTTGAGCGGCGTGCGCCCCGACGACCTGGCCGCCATCCCGCTCAAGGCCCTGATCGCCCGCCACCCGGAGTTGGATTGGGCGGCAGTGGACGACGTAATCCTCGGTTGCGCCAACCAGGCCGGTGAGGACAACCGTAACGTTGCCCGCATGGCCAGCCTGCTGGCGGGCCTGCCGATCGAGGTGCCGGGCACCACCCTCAACCGCTTGTGCGGCTCTGGCATGGACGCCATTGGCAACGCGGCCCGTGCCCTGCGCTGCGGTGAAGCCGGGCTGATGCTGGCCGGCGGCGTGGAGTCGATGTCGCGTGCGCCGTTCGTCATGGGCAAATCGGAGCAAGCCTTTGGGCGCGCCGCCGAACTGTTCGATACCACCATCGGCTGGCGCTTCGTCAACCCGTTGATGAAGGCCGAACATGGCACCGACTCGATGCCTGAGACGGCTGAGAACGTCGCTGCCCGTTTCGGTATCTCCCGTGAAGACCAGGACGCCTTCGCCCTGCGCAGCCAGCACAAGGCTGCCGCCGCCCAGGCCCGAGGCCGCCTGGCCCAGGAAATCGTGCCGGTCGAAATCCCCCAGCGCAAAGGCCCGGCCAAGCGCGTCGAGCACGACGAACACCCGCGTGGCGACACCACGCTGGAGCAGCTGGCCAAGCTCGGCACGCCGTTCCGCGAGGGTGGCAGTGTCACCGCTGGCAACGCCTCTGGCGTCAACGACGGTGCCTGTGCACTGCTGCTGGCGAGCACCGCAGCGGCCCGGCGCCATGGCCTTAAAGCCCGCGGGCGCATTGTCGGCATGGCTGTGGCCGGGGTCGAGCCGCGCATCATGGGCATCGGCCCGGTGCCGGCTACCCGCAAGGTGCTCGAACTCACCGGGCTCTCGCTGGCCGACATGGATGTCATCGAGCTAAACGAGGCCTTCGCTGCCCAAGGCCTGGCGGTATTGCGCGAGCTTGGCCTGGCCGACGACGACAAGCGGGTCAACCCGAACGGCGGCGCCATTGCCCTGGGGCATCCGCTGGGCATGAGTGGCGCGCGCCTGGTCACCACCGCACTGCACGAACTGGAAGAAACCGCCGGACGCTACGCGTTGTGCACCATGTGCATAGGCGTTGGCCAAGGCATCGCCATGGTCATCGAACGCCTCTGACCAACGGCTTGTTACCGAACACAACGCAGCCGGTTATGCTGCGCCCATGACACTCACCGCCCGGCTGCGAACCCGCGCCGGGCGGCGTACAAGAACAATTCGAGTGAAGCCATGAACATGTACCATGATGCCGATCGTGCCCTGCTTGACCCTATGGAAACCGCCAGCGTCGACGCCCTGCGCCAGCACCAACTTGAGCGCCTGCGCTGGAGCCTGAAACACGCCTACGACAACGTGCCGCTGTACCGCAAACGCTTCGACGAATGCGGCGCGCACCCCGATGATCTCAAGTCGCTCGACGACCTGGCCAAGTTCCCCTTCACCGGCAAGAACGACCTGCGCGACAACTACCCGTACGGCATGTTTGCCGTGCCCCAGGAAGAGGTCGTGCGCCTGCATGCCTCCAGCGGCACAACGGGCAAGCCGACCGTGGTCGGTTATACCCAGAACGACATCGACACCTGGGCCAATGTGGTCGCCCGCTCGATCCGCGCCGGCGGCGGGCGCAAAGGCGACAAAGTGCACGTTTCGTACGGTTATGGCCTGTTTACCGGCGGCCTCGGCGCGCACTATGGCGCCGAACGGCTGGGGTGCACGGTCATCCCCATGTCCGGTGGCCAGACCGAGAAGCAGGTGCAGCTGATCCGCGACTTCCAGCCCGACATCATCATGGTCACGCCCTCTTACATGCTCAACCTGGCCGACGAGATCGAGCGCCAGGGCATCGACCCGCACGACCTCAAGCTGCGCCTGGGCATCTTCGGTGCCGAGCCCTGGACCGACGAACTGCGGCGCTCCATTGAGCAGCGCCTGGGTATCCAGGCCCTCGACATCTATGGCCTGTCGGAAATCATGGGGCCCGGTGTGGCAATGGAGTGCATCGAAACCAAAGACGGCCCGACCATCTGGGAAGACCACTTCTACCCCGAAATCATCGACCCGGTTACCGGCGAGGTGCTGCCGGACGGGCAATTGGGCGAGCTGGTATTTACCTCGCTAAGCAAGGAGGCGCTGCCGATGGTGCGCTACCGTACCCGCGACCTGACCCGCCTGCTGCCGGGCACCGCGCGGCCGATGCGACGGATCGGCAAGATCACTGGGCGCAGTGACGACATGCTGATCATTCGTGGGGTCAACGTGTTCCCGACCCAGATTGAGGAGCAGGTACTCAAAATAAAACAGCTTTCAGAGATGTACGAGATTCATCTGTATCGCAACGGCAACCTGGACAGTGTCGAGGTGCACGTGGAGCTGCGTGGCGAATGCCAGACGATGGACGAGGGCCAGCGCAAGCTGCTGATCGGTGAACTGACCAAGCAGATCAAGACCTACATCGGTATCAGCACCCAGGTGAGACTGCAGCCCTGCGGCACGCTCAAGCGTTCTGAAGGCAAGGCGTGCCACGTGTTCGACAAACGGTTGGCCAGCTGACTTATCAGCTGCCTTTTTACGGCCCCGGCTCAGTCCGGGGCTTTTTTTTGCCTGCCCTTTCGCAGTGCAAGGCTACTCCTACAGGTGGTGCGCGCCCTTGTAGGAGCAGCCTTGTGCTGCGAAAGGTCCGCAAAGCGATACATAAATCTTATTCGATACACATAAAACTGTTTGACGTTATGTTTTGTATCGCTTACAAATGACTCATGCCTTAACAGGAGTCGGAACATGTACGCACAGCTAGTCGAAACCGGCGTCAAACGCGTCAAGTCCCTGGACGAAATGTCGCCCGAAGAGCGCGACTTCCAGGAAAAGATCGACGCCGAGATCAAGATCGAAGCCAAAAACTGGATGCCCGAGGCCTACCGCCAAACGCTGATCCGGCAGATCTCCCAGCACGCCCACTCGGAAATCGTCGGCATGCTGCCCGAAGGCAACTGGGTCACCCGCGCCCCAAGCCTGAAACGCAAGCTGCAACTGATGGCCAAGATCCAGGACGAAGCCGGCCACGGCCTGTACCTGTACAGCGCCATGGAAACCCTCGGCGCCGACCGCGACGAAGAGATCGCCAAGCTGCACAGCGGCAAGGCCAAGTACTCGAGCATCTTCAACTACCCGACCCTGAGCTGGGCTGACATGGGCGCCGTAGGCTGGCTGGTCGATGGCGCTGCGATCGTCAACCAGGTGGTGCTGCAGCGCACCTCCTACGGCCCCTATTCCCGCGCCATGATCCGCATCTGCAAGGAAGAGAGCTTCCACCAGCGCCAGGGCTACGAGCTGCTGCTGACCATGATGCGCCACGGTACCCAGGCTCAGAAGGACATGGTTCAGGACGCCATCAACCGCCTGTGGTGGCCGTCGTTGATGATGTTTGGCCCCAGTGACGAGCACTCCCCCAACAGCGCCCAGTCGATGGCCTGGAAGATCAAGCGCCAGACCAACGATGAGCTGCGCCAGCGCTTCATCGACCAGACCGTGCCACAGCTCGAGCTGCTCGGCTGCACCGCGCCCGACCCGCACCTGAAGTGGAACGAAGCCCGCGGCCACTACGATTTCGGCGACATCCAGTGGGACGAGTTCTACGAAGTCATCAAGGGCAACGGCCCCTGCAACCTGGAACGTGTCGCCACCCGGCGCAAGGCCATCGAGGACGGTGCCTGGGTACGCGAGGCCGCCGTGGCCTATGCGCGCAAGCAACAGAACAAGAACGCCGCCTGAGCGGCGATTGATGCGGAGATCGAAAATGTCTGTCTGGACCCTCTACGAAGTGTTCGTGCGCAGCAAGCACGGCCTGAACCACAAGCATGTCGGCAGCGTGCATGCCGCCGACGCCGCCATGGCCATCGAGAATGCCCGTGAGCTGTACACCCGCCGCAGCGAAGGCGTGAGCCTGTGGGTGGTGCCATCAGCGCTGATCACCGCCTCCTCCCCTGACGAGAAAGACCCGCTGTTCGCCCCCTCGGACGACAAGGTCTACCGCCATGCCAGCTTTTATGAGCTGCCCGACGAAGTCGGACACATGTGAGGTTGGCCATGCATAAAGAAGCGCTTATCCCCTATTTGCTGATCCTGGGCGACAGTGCCCTGGTGCAGGGCCAGCGGCTCTGTGAATGGTGCGGCCACGCACCGGCCATCGAGGAAGAACTGGCCTTGATGAACGTCGGCCTCGACTTGGTCGGCCAAGCCCGCAACTGGCTGGACTACGCCGCCGAATTGCTCGACGACGGCCGTGACGCCGATGCCCTTGCCTACCGCCGTGACGAACGCGCCTACCGCAACCTGCTGCTGGTCGAACAACCCAATGGCGACTTCGCCGTGACCATGACCAAGCAGTTTTTATACGACGCCTGGCACTTCGCGGTGCTGCAGGGCCTGGCTGCGTCCCGCGATGAGCGTATCGCCGGCATTGCTGCCAAGGCACTCAAGGAGGTCACCTACCACCTGCGTCGCTCCGGTGAGTGGGTGCAACGCCTGGGCGGCGGCACCGACGAAAGCCGTCGGCGCATGCTAGACGCCATCCCGGCGCTGTGGCGCTTCACCGTTGAACTGACCGCGGGTAGCGACAGCGAAGTTCAGCTGGCCGAAGCCGGCATCGCAGCTGACCCGGCCGCCGTCGGCGCGGCCTGGCTCAAGCAGGTAAGCGCGATTTTTGACTCGGTCGAGCTGCCACTGCCCAAGGCCGCCAGTTATTTCTACCTGGACGGTCGCAAAGGCCTGCACACCGAGCACCTGGGGCTGTTGCTGGCCGAAATGCAGTTCCTGCCACGGGCCTACCCCGATGCGACCTGGTGAGCTGATCGCCAGCGACCTCGGCGCCCGTGCCGCCCGAGGCGACGACCTGGCCCGGGCCTGGGCGGTGCTGGAGCAGGTCATGGACCCGGAAGTGCCGGTGGTGAGCGTGGTTGACCTGGGCATTGTCCGCGACCTGGACTGGCGCGCCGGCCACCTGCACCTGGTCGTCACGCCAACCTATTCCGGTTGCCCGGCGACCGAGGTGATCGAGGCCGATATCCGTGACGCGCTGCAACAGGCCGGTTTTGCTGCCCCCGCGCTGGAGCGGCGCTTGACCCCGGCCTGGAGCACCGACTGGATCAGCGACCTGGGCCGCCAACGCTTGCGCGCCTATGGCATAGCGCCGCCCGAAGGCAGCACCAGCAAGCGCAGCCTGCTCGGTGAGGCGCCCCAAGTGTGCTGCCCGCAGTGTGGCAGCGCGCATACCGAACTGCTCAGCCAGTTCGGCTCCACGGCTTGCAAGGCGCTGTACCGCTGCCGCGAGTGCCTGGAGCCGTTCGACTATTTCAAATGCATTTGAGCCGTGGAGAACACCATGAGCCAGTTTCACAGCCTGACCATCAAGCAAGTACGCAACGAGACCCGCGACGCCGTGTCCATCGTCTTTGACGTACCCGAGCACCTGCAGACGCAATTCCGCTTCACCCAGGGCCAGTACCTGGTCATGCGTACCCAGCTGGATGACGAAGAAGTGCGTCGTTCCTATTCGATCTGCAGCGCCGTGCAGGACGGCGAGCTGCGTGTGGCTGTCAAGCGCGTGCCAGGCGGGCGTTTTTCGGCCTTTGCCAATGAAGTGCTCAAGGCTGGCCAGCAACTGGAGGTGATGCCGCCGTCGGGCAGCTTCTTCGTGCCGCTCGACCCCGCCCGCGAAGGCCACTACCTGGGCGTTGCCGCCGGCAGCGGCATTACGCCGATCCTGTCGATCATCGCCACCACCCTGGCCACTGAACCGCACAGCCGTTTCACCCTGCTCTACGGCAACCGCTCAAGCTCTGGTGCGCTGTTCCGCGACAAGCTCGAAGACCTGAAAAACCGTTACCTGGACCGCCTGAACCTGATTTTCGTGTTCAGCCGCGAGCAGCAGGACGTCGACCTGTACAACGGCCGGATCGATGCCGACAAGTGCGGCCAGCTGTTCTCCCGCTGGCTGGACGTCGCCACGCTGGACGCTGCGTTCATTTGCGGCCCCCAGGCCATGACTGAAACCGTGCGTGACAGCCTGCAGGCCAACGGCATGGCCAAGGACCGCATCCACTTCGAACTGTTCGCCGCCGCGGGCAGCGAAGCGCGCCGCGAAGCCCGTGAAGCTGCGCGCCAGGTGGATTCGGCGCTCAGCCATATCACCGTGATCAGCGATGGCCGGGCGCTGAGCTTCGACCTGCCGCGCAACAGCCAGAACGTGCTGGACGCCGGCAACGCCATCGGCGCCGAACTGCCGTACTCGTGCAAGGCCGGCGTGTGCTCGACCTGCAAGTGCCGGGTGATCGAAGGCGAGGTCGAGATGGACAGCAACCATGCGCTGGAAGACTACGAAGTGGCGGCGGGGTATGTGCTGTCGTGCCAGACCTACCCGGTGAGCGACAAAGTGGTGCTCGACTTCGACCAGCTCTGATACCTGGCCTGTGTGGGAGCGGGCTCGCCCGCGAAGAGGCCCTAAGCACCACCGCAACGCCTGTGTGACCTCAAAAACAACTACAACACCAAGAGATCGCTTGCCATGACCCCCGAACGCATTGAAAGCATCGCCAACCATCCCGACTTCCAGCACCTGGTCCGGCGCAAACGTCGCCTCAACGGCACCCTGACCCTGGCCATGCTGGTGATCTACTACGGCTTCGTCCTGTTGGTGGCGTTCTCCCCCAGCACCCTCGGCCAATCGCTCAGCGGTGGCGTGACCACCGTTGGCATGCTGGTGGGCGTGCTCATGGTGCTGCTGTCGTTCGCCCTCACCGGCATCTACGTGCACCGCGCCAACAACGTGCTCGACCCGCTGAACGACAAGGTCAAGCAGGAGTGCGCGCAATGAACTGGACTGCCATTTCGATGTTCATGGTGTTCGTCTGCTTCACCCTGCTGGTAACCCGCTGGGCCGCACTGCGGACCCGCTCGGCGAGTGACTTCTATACCGCGGGCGGCGGCCTGACCGGCATGCAGAACGGTTTGGCGATCGCCGGCGACATGATCAGCGCCGCGTCCTTCCTGGGCATCTCGGCCATGATGTTCATGAACGGCTACGACGGCCTGCTCTACGCCCTGGGTGTACTGGCCGGCTGGCCAATCATCCTGTTCCTGATCGCCGAACGCCTGCGCAACTTGGGCAAGTACACGTTTGCCGACGTCGTGTCCTACCGCCTGGCGCAAACCCCAGTGCGCCTGACCTCGGCATTCGGCACCTTGGTCGTCGCGCTGATGTACCTGGTGGCCCAGATGGTCGGGGCCGGCAAGCTGATCGAGCTGCTGTTCGGCATCAGCTACCTGTACGCGGTGATGCTGGTCGGGGTGTTGATGGTCGCCTACGTGACCTTCGGCGGCATGCTGGCAACCACCTGGGTGCAGATCATCAAGGCCGTGATGCTGCTGTCCGGCACCAGCTTCATGGCGTTCATGGTGCTCAAACACTTTGGCTTCAGCACCGAAGCGATGTTTGCCAGCGCCGTGGCCGTGCATGCCAAGGGCCAGGCGATCATGGCGCCGGGTGGCTTGCTGTCGAACCCGATCGATGCGATTTCCCTGGGGCTGGGCATGATGTTCGGCACTGCCGGCCTGCCGCATATCCTGATGCGTTTCTTCACCGTCAGTGATGCCAAGGAAGCGCGCAAGAGCGTGTTCTACGCCACCGGTTTCATCGGCTACTTCTACTTGCTGCTGATCGTCATCGGCTTTGGCGCCATCGTCATGGTCGGCACCGAGCCGTCCTACCGCGATGCGGCAGGCGCGATCATCGGCGGCGGCAACATGGTCGCGGTGCACCTGGCACAGGCGGTGGGTGGCAACCTGTTCCTGGGTTTCATCTCTGCCGTGGCCTTCGCCACCATTCTTGCGGTAGTGGCAGGCCTTGCGTTGTCCGGCGCTTCGGCGGTTTCCCACGACCTCTATGCCTGCGTGGTACGCAAAGGCCAGGCCACTGAACAGGAAGAAATGCGTGTCTCGCGTATCGCCACCCTGGTGATCGGCTTGCTGGCAGTGGTGCTGGGGCTGGTGTTCGAGTCGCAGAACATCGCCTTCCTCTCCGGCCTGGTACTGGCCGTGGCCGCATCGGTCAACTTCCCGGTGCTGCTGCTCTCGATGTTCTGGAAGGGCCTGACCACCCGGGGTGCAGTGTGCGGCAGCATGGCCGGTCTGTTCTCTGCCGTGGTGCTGGTGGTACTCGGCCCGGCAGTGTGGGTCAACGTGCTGCACAACGAACAGGCGCTGTTCCCTTACAGCAACCCGGCGCTGTTCTCGATGAGCCTGGCGTTTTTCGGCGCCTGGGTGTTCTCGGTCACCGACACCTCCGCGCGTGCCAGCGAGGAGCGTGGTCGCTACTTGGCGCAGTTCATTCGCTCCATGACCGGTATCGGCGCTGCCGGCGCCAGCAAGCACTGACTTCGAGAACAACCATGTCGGGTACAACAACAATGAACCGCACTCGCTTCTCTTCCGCCGCTTGGCTTGCCACGCTCGCCCTGCCCTTGCCGGCCATGGCCGACTTCGTCAGCGACAGCCATGCACGCCTGGAAATGCGCAACCACTACATCAACCGCGACTTCCGCCAGAGCAATGCCCCGCAGGCCAAGGCCGAGGAATGGGGCCAAGGCTTTACCGCCCGCGTGGAATCCGGCTTCACCGAAGGCCCGGTGGGCTTCGGCGTGGACGCCATGGGCCAGCTGGGTGTCAAGCTCGACTCCAGCCGCGACCGCCGCAACACCGGCTTGCTGCCCTTTGGCCCGAACAGCCACGAGCCTGTCGATGACTACAGCGAGCTGGGCCTGACCGGTAAAGCACGGGTTTCCAAGAGCACCCTGCGCCTGGGCACCCTGCAGCCGATCCTGCCGGTGGTGGTGTACAACGACACCCGTCTGTTGTCTTCCACGTTCCAGGGCGGCCTGCTGACCAGCCAGGAGCTCAATGGCCTCACCGTCAACGCCGGGCGCCTCACCAAGGCCAACTTGCGCGATTCGTCCGGCCGCGATGACATGGGCTACGGCGCAGCCAGCAGCGACCACCTGGATTTCGGCGGCGGCAGCTATGCCATCACCCCACAGACCAGCGTCAGCTATTACTACGCCAAGCTTGAAGACATCTACCGCCAGCAGTTCGTCGGCCTGGTCGATACCCGTCCACTGGGCGAAGGCCTGAGCCTGCGCAGCGACCTGCGCTATTTCGACAGCCGTAACGACGGCGCCGAGCGTGCCGGCAACATCGACAACCGTAACTTCAACGCCATGTTCACCCTCGGCGTCAGGGCGCACAAGTTCACCGCCACCTGGCAACAGATGTCCGGCGACAGCGCCTTCCCCTTCGTCAACGGCGGCGACCCGTTCACGGTCAACCTGGTGACCTACAACACCTTCACCCGCGCCGGGCTCGATTCCTGGCAGGTGCGCTACGACTACGACTTCGTCGCCGTGGGCATCCCGGGCCTGAGTTTCATGACCCGCTACACCGACGGCCGCCACGCCGAGACCGCCACGGTCAGCAACGGCCGTGAGCGCGAACGCGACACTGACCTCACCTACGTCATCCAGAGCGGCCCGTTCAAAGACGTCAGCCTGCGCTGGCGCAACGTCACCTTCCGTTCCGGCAATGGCCTGACCAATGCCGTGGACGAGAACCGCCTGATCATCGGCTACACCTTGGCGCTGTGGTAACAGCGCCCTTCCCCCATTAGAACAGCATGGAGAACAGCATGTCTGACGCCCCAACCCTGCAAAGCTTCATTGCCGGTCGCTGGATCGGCCAGCACGGCGCCCAGGCCCTGCGCAGCGCCTTGAACGGTCACGTTCTGGCCTACAGCCATGAAGAGCGCCCGGATTTCGCCGAAGCCGTGGACTTCGCCCGCGCCCGTGGCCTGGCCGCCCTCATGGCCATGGACTTCCAACAGCGCGCCGCCCGCCTCAAGGCCCTGGCCTTGTACCTGGCCGAGCGCAAAGAGCAGCTGTACGCCTTGTCCCACCACAGTGGGGCCACCCGCGCCGACAGCTGGATCGACATCGAAGGCGGTAACGCCACACTGTTCGCCTATGCCGGCATCGGCAGCCGCGAACTGCCCTCCGGCAACCTGGTGCACGAAGGCCCGGCCATACCGCTGGGCAAGCAAGGCCACTTTGCCGGCAGCCATATCCTGGTGCCGCGTGCCGGGGTCGCCGTGCACATCAACGCGTTCAACTTCCCGATCTGGGGCATGCTCGAGAAGTTCGCCCCGACCTTCCTGGCTGGCATGCCGTGCATCGTCAAGCCCGCCACCTCGACCAGCTACCTGACTGAAGCCGTGGTTCGCCTGATGAATGCGTCGGGCCTGTTGCCCGACGGCAGCTTGCAGTTGGTGATCGGCAGCACCGGCGACTTGCTCGACCGCTTGCAGGGCCAGGATGTAGTGACCTTTACCGGCTCCGCCGATACTGCTGCGAAATTGCGCGTGACGCCGAACCTGATCCGCAACTCGGTACCGTTCACCGCCGAAGCGGATTCGCTGAACTGCGCGATTCTCGGCCCGGACGTGACCCCGGACAGCGAAGAGTTTGACCTGTACATCAAGGAGGTGGCCCGCGAAATGACCACCAAGGCCGGGCAGAAATGCACCGCCATCCGCCGCGCCATCGTCCCGGCCAAGCACATCGATGCCGTCGCTACCCGCCTGCGCGAGCGCCTGAGCAAGGTGGTGGTGGGTGACCCTTCAGTGGAAGGCGTGCGCATGGGCGCCCTGGCCTCGCATGACCAGCAGCGCGACGTTGGCGAGCGTGTACGCAGCCTGCTGCAGAGCTGCGACCAGCTGTTCGGCGCCAGTGACGGTTTCGCGCCGCGTGGTGAGGGTGTTGCCGAAGGCGCGTTCTTTGCGCCGACCCTGCTGCAGGCCCGCGACCCACACGGTGAAGGGGGTGCGCACGATATCGAAGCGTTCGGCCCGGTCAGCACGCTGATGGCCTACGATGACCTTGACGAAGCCCTGGCCCTGGCTGCCCGCGGCAAGGGCAGCCTGGTGGCGACCCTGGTCACTGCCGACCGCGCCGTTGCCGCCAAAGCCATCCCGGTGGCGGCTGCCTGGCACGGCCGCCTGCTGGTGCTGGACCGCGAAGCCGCGCTGGAATCCACCGGGCATGGCTCGCCGCTGCCACAACTCAAGCACGGCGGCCCCGGCCGCGCGGGTGGCGGTGAAGAGCTGGGCGGCCTGCGCGCAGTCAAGCACTATCTGCAGCGTGCGGCCGTACAAGGCTCACCGAGCATGCTCACGGCAGTAACGGGCGAGTACGTGCGCGGCGCAGAAGTGATCGAGAGCGAAGTGCACCCGTTCCGTCGCTACTTCCAGGACTTGCGTATCGGCGAGTCACTGTTAACCCACCGCCGTACGGTAACCGAGGCGGACCTGGTCAACTTCGGCTGCTTGTCGGGTGACCACTTCTACATGCACTTCGACGAGATCGCCGCCAAGGAATCGCAGTTTGGCAAGCGTATCGCCCATGGCTACTTCGTGCTGTCGGCAGCGGCGGGCCTGTTCGTATCCCCCGGCGCCGGCCCGGTGCTGGCCAACTACGGCCTGGATACCCTGCGCTTCATCAACCCCGTAGGCATTGGCGACACGATCCAGGCCCGCCTGACCTGCAAGCGCAAGATCGACCAGGGCAAGGCTAGCCCGTTGGGGCAGCCGCAAGGTGTGGTGGCGTGGGACGTTGAGGTTACCAACCAGCTGGGTGAGCTGGTGGCCAGCTATGACATTCTGACCTTGGTATTGAAGAAGATTGACTGAGTAGCCTACCTGCCAAACGATGGGCTGCCTCGCAGCCCATCGCTCATTCGTTCATCAACCCACCACGGCTGGGTCACCCACCGATTGATTGGGCTTGCTCCCGGAAATACGCCAGCTCACGGCGGTAATCCCATATCGTTCGGCCATTGGCCTGCTGACTTTCTTGATCTTTTCCCGCCCGAATTTCGGAATGATGCCGATGCCCGCATCACAGCTGGCCCAATGCCAGGCCTCGGCATTGTCCAACCGTTCCAGGCGGATGATGAAACTGCGCGGTTGGCCATGCAGTTGGTAGTCGATGATGTACAGCTGTGGACCAGGCATCGCAGGGGCCTCCTCTTCTCCATGGATGACCTTTTGATTGATCTGGGCAGTGCCAGAAAATTCAAAAAATTTGCCAACCTAGGTCAATCGCTACGGTCGCCGTCCGCCGCCATGGCTGTTCTGGCCACCCTTGCGGCCGGCTTCAGCGGCGCGTTCACGGTCGTTGGCGAAGTTGCCGCCCGACACCTTGCCGCCTTTGTGCCCGGCGCGGGAGGCTTTTTCCCGGTCGTTGGCGAAATTGCCCGAGTTGGTTTCCTTGGTGCCGCCGCGCTGGCTGGTACGTTCCTGATCACGTGCCATGTGGTATCTCCTTGCGATGGAAAGGTTGCTGGGCCGTACCTTGATTCCGAGCCAGCAAACACGGGCAATGCTCAATCGAATTGCACACGGCTGACGGGTGGCGCCAAACGTCCCCAGGCCAAATGCTTGCGTGGCGGCATTAGGCATGCACGCTCCACTGGGTGGAATCGGACTCGATCGGCAGTTCGTCGATGGCATGGATCAGCCCGCTCTCCAGTGCCTCCTCGGGCCCCAGTATCCGCGGGTAGGCCATCAGGTAACGGGGCACGTCCAGCACTTCGGCACTGCCTTCGGTTCGCTCTGCCACGATTTGAGCGTACAGCCGCAGGTCGTAATCCAGGCTCATGGCGTATTCGGCCATCCTGGCGTGGTCGACCGACCCGTGCAGCGTCCAATGGAAGGGGTGAAACAAGAATTTGCTGAACGCGCAGGCGGTGCGATGCTCGCCCGCCAGAAACAGGATGTTGCCCATCGATTCCACCGTCCCCAGGTTGTGGGTATGCAGCGGAATCGGCAGCGCCCGCAGGAAGTTGTACAAGGTAAACCCGTAGCTGCACTCCCCGCCCATGGTCGCGATGTTCAGTTGCAGCAGCTGTGCGCCCTGCTGCATGGCGCGCGAACAGGTGTTGATCAGGTTGCCGCAGGTGGATGAGTTGATCGGCCCGGTGAAATGGATGATGTGTCTGGCCATGTTTGCCTCCAGGGTTGGCGGTTCATGCCGGTGAATGGCCAATCCGTCATGGGGTGTAGTCGTCTTTTGCACCCGCTATGCGGTGGAGACGCCAACTGCGGCAAAGTTCAACTCTGCGTGCATTCCCCGTTGGTCAACCGTGCTGAACCTCACGGCCGCGCATCAGTCGCACCTTCAGAGCGACCTCTCAAAAAGCTGGCAATGAGGAAGGCAGCGTGAGCGAGATCCGTATTGGTATATCAGGTTGGCGCTATGGCCCTTGGCGCAAGGATTTCTACCCCAAAGGGCTGCGCCAGGACAATGAACTCGCGTTCGCCTCGCGGGCAGTCAACAGCATCGAGATCAATGGCTCGTTTTATAGCCTGCAGACGCCCGAACGGTATCGGGGGTGGCGTGAGGAGACGCCAGACGGCTTTGTATTCTCGGTAAAGGCACCGCGCTACATCACCCATGTACGGCGGCTCAAGGACATCGAAGCGCCGGTGGCCAATTTCTTTGCTTCCGGGCCTTTGTTGCTGGGCGACAAGCTGGGCCCGTTTCTGTGGCAGTTCCCACCCAACATGAAGTTCGACGAAGCACGCTTTGCGCGGTTTCTGGCGCTGCTGCCGCGTAACCGAAAAGCGGCGCGCGAATGCGCACAAGGGTGTGACGAGCGGCTCAAGGGCAATGGCGGAACTGACATCAAAGGCAACGCACGCTTGCGCCACGCCGTGGAAATCCGCCACGAGAGCTTTCTTTGCGAAGCCTTCGTGAAGCTGTTGCGCAAACACCGTGTGGCGCTGGTCGTGGCCGACAGTGCAGGGAAATGGCCCTATGTCGAAGATGTCACGGCCGATTTCGTCTACATGCGCCTGCACGGTGATGTGGAGCTCTACAGCAGTGGCTACACGGCGCAGGCCTTGCGCCGCTGGAAACAGCGCATTCTGCGCTGGAGCCAAGGCAGCCAGGCAGACGACGCACACACCGTGCTACCCGGCGCACCGCCCAAGCGGGCCACGCGTGATATCTACTGCTACTTCGACAACGACCAGAAGGTCCATGCGCCCTACGATGCCCGGCGCCTTCTGGAGAAGTTGAAGCTGGACTATGACCTGCTCACCGAACCCGGTGTCGACCCGGAGGTTGAGCTGTGAACAAGACCTTGCCCACACCGCGCTGCATTATCGACAACGTCACCACGGTGCAAAGGCTGACCGTGCTGACTCTCAACGTGCACAAGGGCTTCACCGCCTTCAACCGGCGTTTCATCCTGCCTGAGCTGCGCGATGCCGTGCGCGCCACCGGCGCCGACCTGGTGTTTCTTCAGGAGGTGCACGGCAGCCACCAGCAGCATGCCGAGCGCCACGCAGCCTGGCCGGAAACGCCGCAGTACGAGTTTCTGGCCGACAGCATGTGGCCGCAGTTCGCCTATGGCCGTAACGCTGTGTACCCCCATGGCGACCACGGCAATGCCTTGCTGTCGAAATTCCCCATCAGCCAGTTCGACAACCGGGATGTTTCCATCGACGGCAATGAGCAGCGTGGCCTGCTCCATTGCCGCCTGGAGGTGCCTGGGCATAAAGAGGTGCATGCAGTGTGCGTGCACTTGGGCCTGCGGGAATCACACCGCCAGCGCCAGGTGCGCCTGTTGCTCGAGCTGCTCGACAGCTTGCCGCCCGATGCGCCGGTGATCATTGCCGGCGATTTCAATGACTGGCGCCTGAAAGCGGATGTGGCGCTGTCCGAACACTTGGTCGAAGCCTTTGGCGAGCGTTTCGGCACCCCGGCGCGCAGTTTTCCGGCGCGCTTGCCGCTGCTGCGGCTTGACCGCATCTACCTGCGCAATGCCATGCCGAGCAAGGCGCAGGTGCTGTCGAAATACCCATGGTCGCACCTTTCCGACCATGCCCCCCTCACTGCGGAGATCAGCCTATGAACCGACCTTGGCTAGAGGGCAACAGCGTGCAGTTGTTGATCAATGGCGAACAGTATTACCCACGCGTGTTTGAAGCGATGGCCCAGGCGCGGGAGGAAATCCTGCTGGAGACGTTCATCATCTTCGATGACAAGGTCGGCCAGCAGTTGCAGCAGGTGCTGATAGACGCCGCGCAGCGCGGCGTGCGCGTCGAAGTGGCGGTCGATGGTTACGGCACTGCCGACCTGCCCGACACGTTCATCTCGGCCATGACCGAAGCCGGCGTCAACTTTCATGCCTTCGACCCACAGCCCCGGCTGGTGGGCATGCGCACCAACCTGTTCCGCCGCCTGCACCGCAAGATCGTGGTCATCGATGGGCAGCGCGCGTTCATCGGCGGTATCAACTACAGTGCCGATCACCTGGGCGACTACGGCCCCATGGCCAAGCAGGACTATGCCGTGGAGGTTACCGGCCCGGTGGTTGCGCAGGTGCATGCCACCAGCCGTCGCCTGATGTCCCCCGTGCTGCAGCCACCCAGTGAGGTGCGGCCTGTCACCGAGCCCACCGGGGCTATCACTGCCCTGCTGGTCGAGCGCGACAATGGCCAGCGCAGAACGGCCATCGAAGCCCAGTACCTGCAAGCTTTCCGCGCTGCCCGGCAGCGTATCGTGGTGGCCAATGCCTATTTCTTTCCGGGTTACCGGTTGCTGCGGGAGCTGCGCAATGCGGCGCGGCGTGGGGTGGACGTGACCTTGATCTTGCAAGGCCAGCCAGACATGCGCTGGGTGCGGGCCTTGTCGCGGCTGCTGTACAACTACCTGCTGCGTGACGGTGTGCACATTCATGAATACTGCCGCCGACCTTTGCATGGCAAGGTCGCGCTGGTCGATGATCAGTGGGCTACTGTCGGCTCGAGCAATCTCGACCCCTTGAGCTTGTCGTTGAACCTTGAAGCCAACCTGTTCATCCGCGATCACGGCTTCAACCAACAGTTGCACCAGCACCTGCAGTCGCTGGCCAGCGAACAGTGCAAGGCCGTCACCCTGGAGCGCATGGTGCGCGGTTACTGGTGGCGGGCGCCGCTGATTTTCCTGTGCTTCCACGCCATACGTCACTTTCCGCGCATTGCCGGCTGGTTCCCGGCGCACCGCCAGCGCCTGCGCTCGGTGCAGCCGGAGGTGGAAGCCCACGGCGATATGCATGAGGGCCAGACGTGATGGCCCGTAAACGTTGGCAAATCTGGGCCAAGCGCCTGTTCACCTTGCTCTTCCTTTTGTTGATTCCAGCCTTGCTGTTCATGCTGGCGCGCAACCTGGACTGGAACGAGGTGCGCCAGTCGCTGCTGGCCTACAAGCCTGGCACTTTAGCGATCGGGTTGGCGGTTGCGCTGTTCAGCTACCTGACGTTTGCCAGCTACGACCTGCTGGCGCGTGCCTATACAGGCCACAACCTGCCTGCCAGGCAGGTGTTGCCTGTGGCTTTCGTCTGTTATGCCTTCAACCTTAACTTCACCACCTGGGTGGGCGGCGTCGCGTTGCGTTATCGGCTGTACGGCCGGCTAGGTCTGGATACCGCGACCATCACCCGCATCCTGACCCTTGGCTTACTCACCAACTGGATGGGCTACATGCTGTTGGCGGGTACGGTATTCGCCCTGCGCCTGGTAGACCTGCCGGACAGCTGGGCAGTCGGGGCAACGGGGTTGCAACTGATCGGCTTTGGCTTGCTGGCAATCGCCATCGGCTACTTGCTGGCCTGCGGCTTTGCGAAAAAACGCACCTGGCAATGGCGTGAACACGAAGTCACCTTGCCTGGCTGGCGTCTGGCGCTGGCCCAGGTTGCCCTTGGCGCCAGCAACTGGGCGTTGATGGCCCTGCTGATCTTCTGGTTGCTGCCTGGCGAAGCCTTCTACCCGTCGATCCTCGGGATACTGCTGATCAGTTGCGTGGCGGGCGTGGTTGCGCACATCCCGGCTGGGCTTGGCGTGCTTGAGACGGTGTTTCTGGCATTGCTGCATGGCCAGATGCAACAGGGCACGCTGGTAGCGGCGTTGCTGGGGTATCGCACGCTGTATTACCTGCTTCCGCTGCTGTTGGCAGTCATCACGTACCTGATTCTGGAGAAACGCGCCAAGGCCATGCGCCAGCGTGATAATCCGGCCTAGCGCTCTACAGGGCCTCGGCGCGGGGAATTGGGGCTGCTGCGCAGCCCATCGCAGCGGTTCGGCGCCCCGACAAGCCAGCTCCTACACGGAATCTCGCTCTCCTGTAGGAGCTGGCTTGCCGGCGATGGGCCGCGCAGCGGCCCCGATCAATTAGGACTTATCCTCCTCATCAACCACATCATCGGTCCACGGCTCACCGTCCAATGGCGCCGAACGCGCCAGTTCAGCCTCATCCAACCCAAAGCCGCCGCCAATCTCGTTAGCATTGACCTGCCGCAACGACTGGTCTGCCGGCCCTTCGCCGTCACCCTCTTCAAACGGGTCGCGAGCACCGGTCTCGTCCAGCAAGGTATCCGGGCTCATGTCGTCATAAGTGACGTTGTCTTCGTGCAGGCTGTCGCTCAACGCTTCGCCACCCGTCATGCCGCTTTCTGCGACGCGCTGTGGCGGAAACGCGTGCTCATCTTCACGGGCAGGTCGTTCGTCGCCCACCCGCCCTTCGCGTTCGTCGTGACGGTCACTGAAGTCCAGCTCATGGACACTGCCCATGCGGTCTTCGGTGTCGTCGATTTCGGTAGGTGTGTAAGGCTTGGGTTCATCGGGGCTAGACATGTGCGTACTCCGTCAGTGGGCTATACACGGTCGACTGCGCCCACCACGGGAAAATTCAGAGTTTTTACGCCGCGGGCTGGGCCGCTTGTTGCGCACGGTGCAGTTCATTGGTCAGGTGCAGCCGCATCGCTGCCCGGGCGGCATCGGCGTCCTGGTGCGCGAGTGCAGCATAAATCTGCTCGCGCTCACGCACCTGTTGTGCGCGTTGCTGTTGGGTGACGTTGCTCTGCGCGCCACGCATCAAGGTATCGGCCAGGTGGCGCATGGCATCGATAAAGAAGCTGTTGCCGGTGCACAGGGCAATTTGCAGGTGAAACTCGAATACGATACGCATGCTGTCCTGGTGCAACGGCCCCACGGCATTGGCTTCGCCCAAGGCGTCGGCAATGGCCTGCAACTGGCTTGACGTAGCACGCTGCGCAGCAAGCGCGGCGCACTCCACCTCCAGGCTCAGGCGCAATTCGATGAGCGCCACCGCATCGAGGGCGCTGCCCTTCTCGTGCTGGCTGTCCTGAAAGTCGCCTGGCCGGGTGGTGTCGACCACGAACGTGCCGATGCCTCGGCGGGTTTCGACCAGGCCCTCTGCCTGCAGCCGCGACATCGCTTCGCGAACCACGGTACGGCTGACCTTGCGCGCCTCGGTAAAGGCTTGTTCGGTCGGCAACTTGGTGCCAGCCGGTAGCTCGCCGGCCAGTATGCTACGTGACAGTTCAAGCACCAGTTGCTGGGCCAGGCTGACACGTCGTTCAGGGTTGACGCGCTCCATCAGAGGATCCATTCAAAAACCAGACGATGAACGATTGTAACCGCAGTTTTACGTCAAAACGCACTATAATGCCCGCTGATCTCACAAGAGCACGATGATGTCTGACCTCACGGCTATTGCCCGAATCAAACCTCGCCGCCTGGCCGAATCGTTGGTCGAACGCTTTGCCCAACGCATGCGTGACGGCACCCTCAAACGCGGCGACAAACTGCCCACCGAAACGCAGATCATGGCCGCCGAAAGCGTCAGTCGCTCGGTAGTGCGTGATGCCTTGTCGCGCATGCAGGCGGCAGGCCTGGTCGAGACCCAGCATGGCGTCGGCACCTTCGTCCTCGACATGCCGGCCCCCGAAGGCTTCAACGTCGGGCCCGCCACCATTGTGCTGTTGTCCGACGTCCTCGACCTGCTGGAGTTCCGCCTAAGCCTGGAAGTCCAGGCTGCAGGCATGGCCGCCGAACGGGCCACGCCGCAGGCCATCGACGAGCTGGAACAAGCATTGCACGCGTTGCTGCAAGGCCCGGAAAAGTCGGGCAGTACCACCAACGCCGACTTCCAGTTCCACCTGAAGATCGCCAAAGCGGCCGGCAACCCGTACCTCATCGATATCATGAAACACCTGGGCACCAAGCTGATCCCGCGCACCCGGATGAACTCCGCCTATACCGGGCAGAGCAACCGCAGCACCTACCTGGCGGGGATCAACGCCGAACACCAGCAAATCTTCGACGCCATCGTCAGCAAGCAGGTCGATGCGGCGCGTGCGGCCATGTTCCTGCATTTGAGCAATAGCCGCATGCGCCTGCGCGAGGCGCAGAAACACCAGGCTGTCTACAGCGAGTGAGCCGCTTCAGGCGCCGGTTGCACATCCTCGAAGACCAATCCGTCGCTGGCACTGACCTGCCACGGGTTGGCACTGCCGGTTTCGCTGAAGTGGACCGTGTCGAACCGTGAGCCCTTCAAACCATCGATCTTGGCCTTGGCCGGCCCGCTGAAACGCACGCGCTCGAAGGACAGGCCTTGGTGATAAGCGCCGTGCAGGCTGTCGCCCTTGACCTCGATCGCCGCCAGTTGGGCATTCTCGACCGTGACATTGCTAACCCGCACATCGCGGAACTGGCCGGCGATGGTCGACTTCTTGTAGTCCAGCTTGGCGTTCGGGTCGTTGTAGTCGAGGGTGAAGATGAACGCCTGCTTGACCGTGTTGCGCATCGCCGAATCGCGGAACACCACATTACGCGCGCCACCGCCCATGAAGTTGGTGCTCTTCATGCGTAAGCCGGTATCGGTGCCGTCAGACACGTTATCTTCGGCCAGGATGTTCTGGATCCACGCCCCCGTGTGGCTGCCGGCCACGACCATGCCGTGGCCCTTGCGGAAGTAGTTGTTGAAGATCCACGCGTCTTCCTGGGGCTTTTGCTTGACCGCATCGGCGCCGGTGCCGGCTGCGAAGTTGACGCAGTCATCGCCGGTGTCGAAGAAGTTGTTGAACACCAATGCGCCGCGGCTGTTGGCGAATTCGATGCCATCGCCGTTGTTGGCGTCGTAGGTCTTGTGCGTGGTGTTGGCCAGCACCACGTTTTCGGTCTCCAGGTTCATGATGCCGTGATAAGCCGGGTTGAGGACCGTGAAGCCGCCATAGAACACGTTCTTGACGTTGCGCAAGGTGACCAGCGACGAGCGCATTTGGCCATAGGCGTCCTTGACGTTCATGCCTTCGGCCACGGCGCGAGCGACCTGGGCCTTGGCCAGCACGCCGTCCTGCAGGTAGCGGGTGTTGTCGCTCGGCAGGTAGAACGGCAGCGGTTGGCCACGTTCATCGACGATGTCGGCGTTGCGCTTCCAGCCATTACCATCAATGACCCCCTTGCCGACGATGCGTATGTTCTCGAATGCCTGGTGCGCACGCGGGTCACGCGGCAAGGCGTTGATCAGCGAGGCCGGGCGTACGGTGGTGGAGTACGGGTACTGGATATAGCCATCGCGGGGGTAATCTTCGGCGCGCTCGGACCCGAGCAGGGTCGCGCCCTCGGCGATTTCCAGGGTCATGTTGCTTTTGAGGTACAGCGCGCCGCTTTTGTAGGTACCTGCTGGCAGCAGCACTTTGCAGCCGACGGTACAGGCGTCGATGGCCTTCTGGATGGCGGCGGTATCGAGGGTCTGGCCGTCGCCCTTGGCGCCATAGTGGCGCACGTCGAACAGTGCCGGCACGGCGGTAGTACGTTGGACGATTACCGGGCTGTCGGCCGATTCCTTGCCGGCGTGGTCCACCGACCGCACGGTGAAGCGGTATTCAGTGTCGGGGGCCAGGCCAACTGCGGTGTAGCTGTGGATGGCGATACGGTGGTGGAAATTGCGCGTGTCCTGCTCGTAGAAGCGGTCGATATAGGGTTTGGCCGGGGACACGTGCCCGTTGTTGGCGTTGCTGCCACCGAGCAGCTTGCCATTGGCGTAGACGTGGTAATCGGCGATGTCGGCAAGGTCGGCGGGTTTCTCCCAGACCAGAATTATCTGCTGGTCGTCGTAGGCCAGCGTCGGGACCAGCACTTTGCTCGGCGCTTCGAGTGCCCAAAGGGGTGAACTGAAGCCGAGTGCCAGGACAGTCAACAGTGATCGGGTGGTCGCGGTGTTTGCATGCGGCATGGGGTTATCTTCCTTGTTATAGCGCTATGCACAGTCGTTGTAGGAGCAGCCTTGTGCTGCGAAGAGGCCATCCCAGCCAAAGAAAACGGTGGGTAATACCGGCCTCTTCGCAGCGCAAGGCTGCTCCTACACAAAGCGTGTGTCAGCTGACGTTACGTACTGATTCAGCACTGAAATCGCGGCTGGCCTGCACCAGCATGCGGGTGTAGTCGTGGCTGGCCAGGTCCTGGCTCAAGGCTTGGCTGTCCAGGCGCTCGACAATCCGCCCCTGTTGCATCACCGCGACCTTGTCGCACAAATGGCTGACCACACCCAGGTCGTGGGTCACCATCAGGTAGGTGAGTTTCTCGCGCTGACGCAGGTCCGCCAGCAGGTTGAGAATCTCTGCCTGCACCGACACATCGAGCGCCGACGTCGGCTCGTCCAGCAGCAACACCCGGGGTTCGAGAATCAGCGCCCGGGCGATCGCCACGCGCTGGCGTTGCCCGCCTGACAGCTGGTGCGGGTAGCGGTAACGGAAGCTGTCGTTCAAGCCGACCTTGACCAGGATGTCGTTGATGCGGTCATCGCGCTCGCCCAGGCCATGAATGGTCAACGGCTCGCGCAACGCGGTGTCGATGGTGTGCCGCGGGTGCAGCGAACCGTAAGGGTCCTGGAACACCATCTGCACCTTGCGAAAGTGCTCCTTGGGCAGCTTGTGCTGCAGCGGGACGCCGGCAATGCTCAGCGCCCCGCTCCAGTGCCGGTACTGCCCAGCCAGGCAGCGCAAGACCGTGGTCTTGCCCGAACCCGACTCGCCCACCAGGCCGAACGACTCGCCGTCTTCGACCGTCAGGTCGACATCGTGCAGCACCTGGTTGCAGGCGGCGCCCACACCAAAACTCAGGTTCAGCGATTGTGCTTGGATCATGCTCATGTCAGTTCCCTCAGCAGGTGAGCCACAGCGGGTCGCGTTGCAGGACCGGCAGGCGTGGGCGGCGGTTGTCCATGCTCGGCAGGGCCGCCAGCAGGCCACGGGTATAGGGGTGTTCGGCATATTGCAGGTCGCAGGCGGCCAGCGACTCGACCACCCGTCCGGCGTACATCACCAGCACTCGGTCGCAGTAATTGCGAACCAGGTTGAGGTCGTGGCTGACGAAAATCAGCCCCATCTGCTGTTCCACCACCAGTTCTTCGAGCACATTGAGCACCTGCTGGCGTACCGACACATCCAGCGCCGAGGTCGGTTCATCCGCGATGATCACCTCCGGGTTGGTGATGACCATCATGGCGATCATGATGCGCTGGCCCATGCCGCCGCTGACTTCATGCGGGTACAGGTTGTAGACCCGCTTGGGGTCACGGATATGGACCTTTTCCAGCATCAGCAAGACCCGCTCGCGGGCCTCGCTGCGGCTGGCCTTGTGGTGCGCCAGGTAGGCTTCGGCAATCTGATCGCCCACCTTGACCACCGGGTTGAGCGAGTACTTGGGGTCTTGCATGATCATCGAAATGCGCTGGCCGCGAATCTTCTGCATGGCCTTTTCGCTGGCACTGAGCAAGTCGACATCGCCGAACTGCAGGGCCTTGGCAGTGATCTGCGTGCTATTGGGGTGCAGCTTGAGCAGGCTGCGCCCGACGGTGGACTTGCCCGAACCGGACTCGCCGACAATGGCGAGCTTCTCGCGGCCCAAGGTGAACGACACATCGCGTACCGCGTGCATTTCTTTCTTGCCATTGACGAAGCGCACATTGAGCGAATCGACAGTGAGTTTGAGCGTCGACATAAAGCCTCCAGTTACTCGCTACGCGGGTCGAGAATGTCCCGCAGGCCATCGCCCAACAGGTTGAACGCCAGGCTCACCAGCATGATCGCAGCCCCCGGTACGGCCACCAGCCACCAGCATTCGAGCATGTAGCGTCGGCCGGTGGAGATCATCGCGCCCCACTCCGGCAACGGCGCCTGCGCGCCCAGGCCAAGAAAGCCCAATGCAGCCGCGGTGAGGATGATGCCGGCCATGTTCATGGTCAGGCGGATGATCACCGACGACAGGCACATCGGCACAATGTGCCGCAGGATGATCCGCGTCGACGACGCGCCCTGCAGCTCGACCGCAACGACGAAGTCAGCCTTGCGCAGCGACAGCGTTTCGGCCCGCGCCAGGCGAGCGATTGGCGGCCACGAGGTCAGCGCGATGGCGACCACGGCATGCTCCAGGCCAGGGCCGAGCGCAGCGATGAACGCCAGCGCCAGCACCAGGCTTGGGAACGAGATGAAAATATCGGTGATGCGCATGAACACGGTGTCGACGACGCCACCGAAATACCCCGACACCGTGCCGATGAACAACCCGATCGGGCCGACGATCACGGTCACCAGGGTAATGATGTACAGGGTGATACGTGAGCCATACACCAGCCGGCTGAAGATGTCGCGGCCGTACTCGTCGGTGCCGAACCAGTGCGCGGCACCGGGCGCCTGCAGGGCGTTGGCGAGGTTTTGCACGACCGGGTCATGGGTGGCGATCCACGGCGCGAAGGCGGCGACCACCACCAGCAGCAAGGCCACCAGCAGGCCAGCCAGGGTCATCGGGTTGCGCAGCAGGTGGCGCAGCACCCGCAGGCTGCTTTTGTACAGCGCATCGACACTGGACGCAGGTGTGTTGTCGGCCTGCGGCTTGTCGCTTGAAACGGTAGAAGACAGGTTGGCAATCATCGGCATGTTCTCGATGTGAAATCATGGCCACCTGGGGCGCCCGCAGACGCCCTCGGCAGTGTTCAGCGTTGCTTGTAGACGCCCAGGTATCGGGTCGCCTCGGCGTCGTCGCCGGTGAAGCCCTTGACGTCCACTGCACTGACGGCGGTGTCGGTCATCTGCGAGATCATCATGATCGGGCCGACCTGTTGGTCGTAACGCTGCTGTGCCTGGTGGTACAGGTTCAGGCGCTTGCCGGCGTCACGCTCGACCCCAGCCTGGTCGATCAGCGCATTCAGCTGTTGGTCGAAGAACGATGCGCGCCAGCCCTGGAAGTTGGGCAGCCCGGCGGCATCGCTGTTGTCGGGGTTGTAGACGAAGGTGCGCAGGCTGAAGTACGGGTGCGGGTAGCGTTCGGCCCCACGGGCCACGATCATTTCGAAGTTGCGCGCACGCATGGCGCCGTACACCTGGTTGCCGGTGCCGGTGACAATGCTGGCCTTGATGCCGCCTTCGGCCAGGGTCGATTGCATGCGCGCGGCAATGTCGATAAAGGGCGGTTCGGACAGCGTCCGCAGGGTGGTGCTGAAGCCTTGCGGGTAGCCGGCTTCGCTCAGCAACGCCTTGGCTTTGGCCACGTCGAGCCGGTAGCCAGGGTCTGGCAGGCGCGCGTCCAGGCCCAGTTGCATCGGCTGCTGGTTGAGCATGCCGTAATGCGGCATGACCTGTTCGTCGATGCCTTTGTAATCAATCAGGTAACGCACGGCTTCACGTACCTTCGGGTTGGCGAACTCAGGCTGCTTCATGCTCATCGCCACGTAGTACATGGTGCCGCGCTGCAAGGGCTGCACCTGCAACTGGTCAGAGCGCTCGACGGCTTTGATATCCGGTGCGGCCATGCCGTAGGCGAGGTCCAGGTCACCGCGTTCGAGCATCAGGCGCAGCGATTGTGACTCGGTCATGTGCCGCACCAGCACCCGCTTCATTTTCGCCGGGCCAGCCCAGTAGCCGTCAAAACGGTTCATCACCAACGCATCGTTGGCACTCCACTTGGCCAGCGTGAACGGGCC
Source organism: Pseudomonas sp. DCB_AW (assembly GCF_026240895.1). Lineage (NCBI taxonomy): Bacteria > Pseudomonadati > Pseudomonadota > Gammaproteobacteria > Pseudomonadales > Pseudomonadaceae > Pseudomonas > Pseudomonas sp. DCB_AW. The sequence goes on along the minus strand of NZ_JAPFCE010000002.1, from coordinate 95,721 downwards.
GCTACCCGCTTCATGGGTGACCAGCCAGGCGGCGCCGAGGTCGCCGTTTTTTTCGTGCTTCAGCACTTCTAGGCGGTCGACGATGACCGCACTGGGCGAGGTCGCCAGCGAGTCGATCAGCAGCAGCGGGTCGGTCGGTTGTGGCAAGTCGACCACCAGGGTCTGTGCATCGGTGGCGCGAATCAGCGCCTGGATGTTGTCGACGTTGTAGCCGTAGGCCTTCCAGGTGGTGGCCAGGCCGAAGTTGAGCTTCATCACCCGGTACAACGACCAGGCCACGTCCTCGGCGGTCAGCGGGTTGCCGGAATGGAATTTGACGTCGTTGCGCAAATGGAAGGTGATCTGCTTGCCGTCTTCGCTGATGTCCCAGCGTTCGGCCAGCTGTGGCAGGTGTTTTTCCGGGTTGCCCTGGTCGCGCTTGACCAAGGTGTCGTACAGGTTGGCGTTGACCCCGGAGGCATCCAGGCCCGGCGCATTGGCTGGGTCGATGGAAAACAGGTTGACCATGCTCATGCCGACGATCAACTGGTCGGCAGGGGTCTTGGCCTGCACGGCAGCCATCGGCGCCAGGGCCAGGATTGCACCCAGCAGGCTCATGTGCAGCGGGGGAAGTGCAGTCTTCATGTGGGCGTCCTTCTTTTTATAGTTATGCAATGTGTTCACGCAGCCCCTGGGGGCTTAGCGGGTCCTTGGGTCGAACACCTTGTACAGGGCATCGCTGATCAGGTTGAGGGCGACGAAGATCAGGCCGATCACCAGCACGCAGCCCATCACTGCGTTCATGTCACCGAGCATCAGGCTGCTGGTGAGGTATTGGCCAAAGCCCGGCCAGGCGAACACCGTCTCGATCAGCACCGCGCCTTCGAGCAGCGAGCCGTAGGCCAGCGCCACCACGGTCAGCAGTTGCACGAGGATGTTGCGAAACGCATGGCCCCACACCACCTGGCGCCGCGACAGGCCCTTGACCCGCGCCGTGATGATGTATTCCTGCGACAACTGCTCGAGCATGAAGCTGCGCGTCATGCGGCTGATATAGGCCACCGAGTTCAAGCCCAGGATCAGCCCCGGCAAGATGATGTGGCGCAAGGCACTGCTGAACGCCTCCCAGTCACGCGCCAGGGCGGTGTCGATCAGCAGCAGGCCGGTCACGTCCGGGACCATGCCGTCGTAGGCGAGGTCGATACGCCCTGCCCCGCCCGCCCAGCCGAGCCAGGCGTAGAACACCAGCAGGCCCATCATGCCCACCCAGAAAATCGGCGTGGAGTAACCGAACAAAGTGATCACCCGGGCCACATGGTCGCCCAGCTTGCCCTGGTTGCTGGCGGCAACCACACCCAGCGGCAGGCCGATGAGGATGCCGAACAGGATCGCCAGCGTGGCCAGCTCGATGGTCGCCGGGAACACCCGCTTGATGTCCTCCAGCACCGGGTGGCCGGTGAGCAGCGCATTGCCGAAATCACCGTGCAGCAAATCGTTGAGGTACAGCCCGAACTGGGTCCAGATCGGCTTGTCCAGGCCCATCGCCTGGTAGACCTGATCATAGGTGGAGCTGTCGGCGTCCGGCCCGACCACGGCCAGCACCGGGTCCAGCGGCATCACCCGACCAATGAAAAACGTCAGCGCCAACAGGCCGAGCAAGGTCACCAGGACCGTGCTGGCGCGTCGGGCAGTGGCAGACACGCGCGTGCCCAGCACAGAGGCAGTCGAAAGCAACATAACAGGCTCCTGAAAAAGCGTTCAGCAAACACCGAGGCGTAAGGGGCGCGGGCGCCCCCGTCCCGCTCATCGCGACTTGTAGACGTCTTTGTAACGGGTGGTGGCCGCGCTGTGGGCCTGATAGTTCTGCACGTCGTGGTACAGCACCACGGTGTCGGTCATCTGCGACACCGGCAGAATCGCGCCCACCTGGGCGTCCAGGGACGTCTGGATCTGCTGGTACTGGGCCAACTGCCGCGCCTTGTCCGGTTCCACTTCGGCCTGCTCGATGAGGGTGTTCAACTCAGGGCTGTAGAACGACGTGCGCCAGCCCTGGAAGTTGCTCAGCTTGGCTTCGTCACGGTTGTCCGGGTTGTACACCAGGGTGCGCAAGCTGGAATGCGGATGCCGCTCGGCACCGCCGCCGCCGCGGCCCACCAGGATGTCGAAGCTGCGTTCGCGCATGGCGCCGTAGATCTGGTTGCCGGTGCCGGTGACGATGGTGGCCTGGATGCCGGCCTGGGCCAGGGTGGCCTGCAGGCTGGAGGCAATGTTGATGAACGGGGGTTCGGTGAGCACGCGGATGGTGGTCTTGAAACCATTGGGGTAACCGGCTTCTGCCAGCAGTTTTTTCGCTTCGGCCACGTTCAGGCTATAGCCAGGGTCGTCCAGGCGTGCCGGCAGGCCTAGTGGCAGCGGGCGCTGATTGAGCTGGCCGTAATGCGGCATGACGGTCTGGTTGATGCCCTGATAGTCGATCAGCGAACGCACGGCCTTGCGCACGCGGGCGTCGTCGTAGGGTTTTTGTTTGACGCTCAGCGCCACGTAGTAGAGCGTGCCGCGCTGCACGGTCTCGGTGCGCACCTTGTCGGACTTCTCCAGCGCTTCGATGTCCGGGGCGGACATGCCCTTGGCCAGGTCCAGGTCGCCGCGTTCCACCATCAGCCGCAACGACTGCGATTCGGTCATGTTGCGCATGACGATGCGCTTGAGCTTGGCCGGGCCACCCCAATAGCCGTCGAAACGGCTCATCAGGATCACGTCGTTGGCACGCCAGTCGTTGAGGATGAATGGGCCGCTGCCAGCGGCATGGGTGGTCAGCCAGGCGGCGCCCATGTCGTCGCCCTTCTGGTGCTGCTGAACGACCTTGCGGTCGAGGATGAACGCGCTGGGCGAGGTCGCCAGGGTGTTCAGCACCAACAGCGGGTCGGTCGGCCGCGGCAGTTCGAGGACAAAGGTGTGTTCATCGCTGGCGCGCATGTATTGGGCGACGTTGCCCGCCGTGAAGCCGTAGGCCTTCCAGGTCGAGGCCAGGGCCAGGTTGAGCTTGAGGATGCGCTGCAGTGACCAGGCGACGTCCTCGGCGCTGAACGCGTTGCCGGACTGGAACTTCACGCCTTCGCGCAACTTGAAGGTGAGGGTCTTGCGGTCATCGCTGACCTGCCAGCTTTGCGCCAGCGCCGGCACCAGTTGGTCCGGTTGCTGCGCGTCCTGCACCAGCAGCATGTCGTACAGGTTGGCGTTGACCTCGGAAACGTCCAGCCCGGTGGCACCGGCTGGGTCGAGGGACAACAGGTTGATCATGCTCATGCCGACGATCAACTGGTCGGCCGGCGTCTTGGCGAAAGCAGCAGGTACCGAGGTCATTGCCAGCGATGCAGCAAGGACCCCTGCCCAGAATGTGGGGAGAACGCTCATGTGAGATTGCCTTTTTATAGTTATTGGACTCTCGGGCGGCACGCGAGGGCGCGTGCCGCCATGCACGAATCAGAAGCGTTGCAGCGTGTGGGTCTCGACGTAGTCGAAATCGATCTCTTCACCCAGGCCCGGCAGGTCCGACAGGTGCACGAAGCCGTCCTTGTCCATCGGGTCGACCAGGCGCTTGAGGTAGGCCGGTACTTCGTCGTAATCGAGGAACGGGTGCAGCAGGCCGCGCTCGTACCAGGTGCAGTTCTTGATCGCCCCGACCACGGCCAGGTTGGCTGCGCCGTTGCCGTGGATCTCGCAATCCATGCCAAATGACTCGGCCATGTGCGCCACCTTCAGGCATGGGGCGATGCCACCGACCCCGGCAACCCCGGCACGCAGGATGTCACACACATCGTTCTTGACCCAGCTGGCCCGGCTCAGGTGCTTGCCACCCAGGCTTTCCGGGCCCAGTACCGGGATGTCCAACTGGCTGGACAGCCAGGCATAGGATTCGGCGGAGTCTTCCATCATCGGCTCTTCGAACCAGGCGAAGTCGAGCTTTTCCAGGGCACGGCCGATGGTCAGGGCGTCGGTGCGGCTGTACCAGTGGTAGCCGTCGATCATCAGGGCGATGTCCGGGCCGACTGCCTCGCGCACCGCGGCGCAGGCCTTGATATCCATGCTCACGCTGGGCGCGAACGACACAGGCGGCATCCAGGTGTGCAGCTTGATCGCTTTATAGCCGCGCTTGACCAGGGTTTCGGCAAAGCGCCCGTATTCCTCAGGGGTCGACAGGCCACCTTCAAGCTCATCGCCACACATGGTCGAGCCGTACGCAGGCACCTTGTCGCGGTAGCCACCAATCAACTTGTGCACCGGCACATTGAGCTTGCGCCCGGCCCAGTCCCACAAGGCCTGCTCGACCAACGCCAGGGCGCGATCGGTCAACTGGCTGGCACTGCCGCGCTGCCAGTGGGCGAGGTCGTGCCAGATCTTCTCGCGGTCGAAGGCGTTTGCGCCGACCAGCACCTTGCGCACGAAACCGTCGAGCACGTAGGGGCGGATCAGTTCAGGGGCACCCAGTGCATAGCCTTCGTTACCGCATTCGGTGGTGATGCGCAGCAGCGCCATCTTGGCCTGGGTTACGTCACCGGGGTGGGCATGGCCGGCGCTGTCGACAGCACGGCGCGTGGGGTAGGAAAAAACCTGGACGTTTACAGCAGTGATGATCATGGACGTCTGAGCCTTCTTATTGGATTTGTGGCGGGTGAGTCACGCTCTGGAGGTCATCCTACGTCATCATACAACTTTTGAAAAGCACCCCTTAAAAACTTTCAAAAATGGCTTTTACGTATGCTTTTTTACCTCTTTTGGGATGCCGATCGCATTCCAATGGTTGCACTAAAGCCTCTATATCAGGCATTTCAAAGGCGATCCGAAAGGTCATCCGACAACCACTGAAGAAATCGTAGACAACCGAAATGTTGTACGATAACTTTGCCGCATCTGATCGCGGCGCCCTGCCCCTACCGCATCCGATCGTGACCACCCGCTTCAAAACGACCTCAACAAAAACAAGAAAAGAAGATCGAATGAACACCACACTCCGCAATCTCATTGCTGTCAGTACACTCGGCCTGTCGTTTTATGCCTGCGCAGACTCGGCCAGCATCAACTACCGCCACGGCTACACCGAAGACGACAGCATCCATTCCGACCGGATCAAGCTGAACTACCGGATGGACACTGGCCTGGGCTTCGCCGCCGAGATCAAGTACAAGACCGCCGGCGACCGCGAGGACGTGGCGTACGACAACATGGTCAACAACGGCCATGAGTTCACCGTGGACTACAACTACAAGCTGAGTCCCAAGTCGACCCTCACCCCCGCGTTCCAGATGGACAGTTCCAAGGACGCCACCACCTACAAGTTCGGTTTGAAGTACAACTACAAGATCAGCGACACCTGGTACGTCGCCACCCGTGTGCGGCACGACGCGCGCAACCTCGACCGCGACCAGATCGACCACTCCAAGGCAGACCGCGCCAAGGACAACCAGAACACCACTCGGCTCGAAGGCTGGCTCGGCTACACCCCGAAAGGGCCGTGGGCCTTCGAGTACCAGTACATTTATTTCGACACCGACTACATCCGCTACGACAACAAGAAGAGCGACTACGAGCAGAACCTGATCGTCAAGTACAAGCTCAACAAGCAGTGGGCGCCGTTCATGGAAGTGGGTGACATCAAGGTCAACGCCTACACCGACGACCGCCAGGCCCGCTGGCGCCTGGGCATCCAGTACAACTTCATGTAATGCCGCGCTGCCGGGTGCCTGCCAGGTGGCCCGGCGTTGTCGCCCAACTACCCCCCAACCACCCCTCACGCCAAGGCGCTCGCCATGACCACACCCTCCTCGCCCACCCCGGGCAAACCGTTCAACCGCCTGCTGCTGACCGGCGCCGCCGGCGGGCTCGGGCAGATCCTGCGCGAAGCCCTGCAGGCGCACGCCAACGTCGTACGGGCTTCCGATATCAATGCGATGGCGCCCGCAGCGGGCGCACATGAAGAAGTGATCAGTTGCAACCTTGCGGACAAGGCCGGTGTACTGGCGCTTGCCCAAGGCGTGGATGCCATCGTCCACTTGGGTGGGATTTCCACGGAGCGTGCGTTCGAAGAGATTCTCGACGCCAATATCCGCGGCACTTTTCATATCTATGAAGCGGCACGCAAGCACGGGATCCCACGGGTGGTGTTCGCCAGCTCCAACCACGTCACTGGGTTTTATCCGCAAGACGAGCAGGTGGATGCACAGTCTGTGCGTCGCCCAGACTGTTATTACGGGTTGTCGAAATCGTATGGCGAAGACCTCGCCACCTTCTATTTCCACCGTTACGGCATCGAGACCGTGAGCTTGCGCATCGGCTCGTCATTCCCAGAACCGCGCAACATGCGCATGCTCTCGACCTGGCTGAGCTATGCAGACCTTTCACACCTGGTAGAACGGGCCTTGCTCGCTGAAAACGTTGGCCACACCGTGGTTTATGGCGTGTCGGCCAACCGCGAGCTGTGGTGGGACAACCGCTATGCGGCGCACTTGGGCTTCAATCCGCAGGACAGCTCGGAGCGCTTTCGCGCGAAACTCGAGCAACAGCCAAAACCTACTACTGACGATGCCAGCGCGCACCTGCAAGGTGGCGCCTTCACCGTCGCCGGCCCATTCGGCGACTGACCCCGCGGTCTGCCACCCTTTAAAGCCCCTTGCACCCGAGCGGTGCAGCGGGCTCAGGCCATCAGAATGCTCACCAGCATCTGTGCAGGCCGGCTCAACTCCACGCCCTTGCGCGTGACCACTTCGTACGGCTCGCTGCGCGACTTCAGTTGCAGCGGCAGGCGCACCAGCATGCCATGGTCCAGTGCGACCTTGGCCACATCCCACGGCATCACAGCGAGCAAGCCCGGGTCCTGCAGCAGCATCGACAACGTGGTGAAGGTCGAGGACGTTTCAATCGGGTATTGCGGAAAGCTCAGGCCCGCTTCGCGGAATTCGCGCTCCAACGTCAAGCGCATGGGCATGTTGACTGGGAATACCACCCAGCGTGAACTGGCCAACTGCGCAAGGTTCAAGGTCTCGCTGCCGGCCAGGGCGTGTGCAGGGTTGGCCACCAGCACCAATTGCTCCTGGTGTTTCGGCACACTGTCGTAGGCGGCGGGCCGCGGGCTGACACTGGTCCGGCAGATCACCACGTCCAGGCGGCCCTGGTCGAGCAGGTTGAGCAGGCGGTCGCTGGTGTCCTCAACTACCGACACCGACAGGTCTGGCTGGCTTTCACGCAAGCGCGCCAACCCCTCCACCAATATCGGCACCGCCCCCATAATCGTGCCGACCGACAAACGACCCCCATGGCCCTGCAGAATACCCAGCATCTCTTCACGCAGGTGTGCCAGGTCGTTACTGATCAGGCGCGCGTAGCGCAGCACGCAACGGCCCAGGTCATTGGCCTCGAGGCCCTTGCTGGTGCGCTCGAACAGCACCGCGCCCAGGGTCGATTCAATCTCGTTGAGGGCTTTTGTCGCCCCCGGTTGGGTGATCGACATAGCCTCGGCCGCTTTATGAATCGAGCCCAGCTCATCCAGGCTGATCAATAACCGCAACTGGCGCAGGCGAAGGCGCGAGGCCATGGAACTCAGGGGTGGCAGCATAGGGGATCACTTAAAGTTATCACGGGGTCAGCAGGTCTCATTAGGCAGCAACGGCGGGGAAAATTAAAGTGACCTGCATCTTCAACAAGAACAACACAGGAACCCGCATGCGCCTGATCCAATTTGAAACCGCACCCGGCCAACGCCACGTCGGCGTGGTCGAAGGCGACCTGATCCAGGTCGTGCGTGATACCCACTCCATGCGTGAGCTGGCCTTGGCCGCGATCCGCAACCACACCAGCCTGGCCGCAGAAGTGCTCGAACGCGGCCTGGACAGCACGCAACACAGTTACAGCCAGGCCCTGAGCGACTGCCGCGTACTGCCCCCGCTGGACCACGAAGACCCAGCCCATTGCCTGATCAGCGGCACCGGCCTGACCCACCTAGGCAGTGCTGCCACCCGCGACAAGATGCACCAGCAAAAAATCGACGATGCGGCGGCGTTGACCGACACCGCGCGGATCTTCCAGTGGGGCATCGAAGGTGGCCGCCCGGCACCGGGCACCGCAGGTGTACAACCGGAGTGGTTCTACAAGGGCGACGGCTCCATTGTGGTCCGCCCTGGCCAGGCCTTGCAGCGCCCGGCCTTTGCCGAAGATGCCGGTGAAGAGCCCGAGCTGGCCGGCCTGTATGTGATCGGCGATGATGGCCAGCCCTACCGCCTGGGTTTTGCCATCGGTAACGAGTTTTCCGACCATGTGATGGAACGACGCAACTACCTGTACCTGGCTCACTCCAAATTGCGCAGTTGCGCCTTTGGCCCTGAACTGCGGGTCGGTGAGCTGCCGCGCCACCTCGATGGCATCAGCCGGATTCGTCGCGGCGACCAGGTGATCTGGGAAAAGGCCTTCCTCAGCGGTGAGGACAACATGTGCCACTCGCTGGACAACCTGGAGTATCACCACTTCAAGTACGCCCAGTTCCTGCGCCCAGGCGATGTGCACGTGCACTTCTTCGGCACGGCGACCTTGTCGTTCGCCGACCAGATCAAGCCCGCCGAGGGCGATGTGTTCGAGATCAGCCTGCCTGATTTCGGCGCCCCTTTGTGCAATGGCATTGCCGGGACGCCTTCGGCCATCTCACCTGGCGAGGTGAAGACGCTCTGAACCGACGGCGGCGCAGGGCCGCGCCGCCGCGGCATTTCATAACAATCACAACAGTGAGATGAGCATGAAACACACCCCTTACCCGGCGGCCACAGCCGCCACGGCCAGCACAGACACCGCCAAGCCGACCACCGTGCGCTGGCGGATCTTCTTGATCCTGCTGTTGCTGGCAGCGATCAACTACATCGACCGGGCGTCGCTGTCGGTGGCCCTGCCCTTGATTTCTGCCGAGTTCGAACTCACCCCAGCACTTGAAGGGTTGATCCTCAGCGCGTTCTTCTGGTCCTACGCCCTGATGCAGATCCCGGCCGGTGTGCTGCTCGACCGCTTCCAGGTGCGCAACATCATTGGTGTCGCCACCATCGGCTGGGGCGCCTTCCAGGCGCTGGGCGGCTTTGCCCACAACTGGATTACCCTGCTGGTCACCCGCATTGGCCTGGGCGTGGCCGAGTCGCCGATCATGCCGGCGGGCGCCAAACTCAACGGCGCTTGGTTGACCCCCAACGAACGTGGCCGCGGCGCCACCCTGGTCGACGGCGGCGCGCCGCTGGGCACAGCGTTTGGCGCGATCATCATCGCCGGGCTGATCACCTGGTTCGACTCCTGGCGCATCGCCTTCATCATCGCCGGTGTCGGCACTGTGGCGGCAGGCATCTGGGCCTGGTGGTACATCCGCAACCACCCCAGCGAACACCCGCAGGTCAACGCCGCCGAACTGGCCTACATCACCCAAGCCAACGACGCCGCGACCCAGGCCAACGGCAACCGCAAGGCGGTACTCAAAGAGCTGCTGAAAAGCCGCTCGGTGCTGTGCATGTTCGCCGGCTACGCCTGCTACAACAGCGTGTTCTATGGCCTGCTGACCTGGATGCCAAGCTACCTGCACCAAGCCCACAACCTGGACATCAAGGCCATGGGTGGCGCGACCTTCCTGATCTTCATGTGCGGTTTTGTCGGCGAGCTGGTGGGCGGCTGGATCTCGGACAAGTGGAAAGCCAATGGCGGCCAGCCGAACACGGTCATGCGCAGCATGTTCGCAGGCTCCGCTGCCGTCGCCGCGCTGTGCATCCTGCTGGTGGCCTACACCCCCGATGCTGCACGGGTGATCGCCCTGCTGTGCGTGGCGCTGTTCTTCATCCGCTGGTGCGGCATGTACTGGTGCCTGCCGGCCATTCTCGGCGGTAAATCCAAAGCCGGCGTTCTGGGCGGCAGCATGAACTTCTGCGGCAACATGGTTGGCGTGCTGGTACCGATCCTGATCGGCCTGATCGTGCAGTTCACCGGTTCGTACTTCTTGGCCCTGATCTTCTTCGTGGTCATGGCCTTCGGCCTGATGCTGTTCTCTGGCCTGATCGACTATCGCGAGCGCGGGCTGGCCTGAGCCACGCGCCCTATTGAGGTAACTGTCATGCAACTCATTACAACAACAGGCAGTGAACGCGCTGCCCACGCCGTGATCCGTCTCAACCCGCTCGACGACGTGCTCATCGCCCGCCAGGCCCTGCCCGAAGGGTTGCTGCTGGACGAGGGCATCACCGTTCGCCAGCCAATCCCTGCCGGGCACAAGGTGGCGGCGCGCGACATTGCGGCCGGCCAGCCGCTGCGCCGCTACGGGCAGATCATCGGCTTCGCCAGCCAGGCCATCACCGCAGGCGAGCATGTGCACGTGCATAACCTGGCAATGGGTGACTTTGCCCGTGACTACGCCTTTGGCGTCGATGCCCGTGGCGCGCAGGCGCCCAACGACGACACCTTCAGGGGGATCGTCCGGGCCGATGGCCGGGTCGCCACGCGCAACTATGTCGGCATCCTCACTTCGGTGAACTGCTCGGCCACCGTGGCCCGGGCAATCGCCGACCATTTTCGCCGTGACATTCACCCCGAAGCGTTGGCGCCGTACCCGAACGTCGACGGCGTGGTGGCCCTGACCCACGGCGTCGGTTGCGCCGTCGACCCCTCTGGCGAGGCTTTGGCCATGCTGCGCCGGACCTTGGGCGGCTATGCCGTGCATGCCAACTTCGCCTCGGTGCTGCTAATCGGCCTGGGTTGCGAAACCAACCAGATCCCTGAGCTGCTCGCCGCCCAAGGGTTGGAAAGCAGTCACACCCTGCGCACCTTCACCATCCAAGGCACCGGTGGCACCAGCAAGACCATCGCCAGCGGCATTGCCCAGGTCAAGGCGTTGCTCGCCGAAGCCAACCAGGTCGAGCGCCAGCCAGTCAGCGTGCGCCACCTTACCGTGGGCCTTCAATGCGGGGGTTCGGACGGCTACTCGGGCATCACCGCCAACCCTGCGCTGGGCAATGCCGTGGACCGGCTGGTAGCCGCAGGCGGTACCGCAATCCTGTCGGAAACACCCGAAATCTACGGTGCCGAGCACCTGCTGACGCGCCGCGCCGTAAGCCAGCAGGTTGGTGAAAAGCTGATCGCCCGCATCCAGTGGTGGGAAGCCTATTGCCAGCGCATGGGCGCCGAGCTGAACAACAACCCCTCTGCCGGGAACAAGGCCGGTGGCTTGACCACCATCCTGGAAAAATCACTGGGTGCGGTCGCCAAGGCCGGCTCCAGTGACCTGGTGGATGTGTACGAATACGCAGAGCCGGTGCGCGCCCATGGCCTGGTGTTCATGGACACCCCCGGTTATGACCCGATTTCGGCCACTGGCCAAGTCGCCGGGGGGGCCAACTTGATCGCTTTCACCACCGGCCGCGGTTCCGCCTACGGCTGTGCGCCCTCGCCGTCCATCAAGCTGGCGACCAACACGCGCCTGTGGGAAACACAGGAAGACGACATGGACGTCAACTGCGGCGGCATTGCCGACGGCAGCATGACCATCGAAGAGCGCGGCGAGCACATCTACCAGATGATGCTGCGCATCGCATCGGGGGAGCGCAGCAAGAGCGAACAGCATGGCTACGGGCAGAACGAGTTCGTGCCGTGGCAGATCGGCGCCATTACCTGACTGCTTGCCTTGATGTACCTGCCTCAACGTTTATCGGAGCCCTCATGACCCAGATCCTTGGTCACAATTACATCGGCGGCCAGCGCTCGGCGCAAGGCAATACGCTGCTCAAGAGCCTAGATGCCAGCACTGGCGAAGCGCTGCCCGGCGCATTCAGCCAAGCCACCGAAGCTGAAGTGGATGCGGCCGCAACGGCTGCTGCCGCGGCCTTCCCGGCCTACCGCAACCTGCCGGCCGAGCAACGTGCAGTGTTTCTGGAGGCGATTGCCGACGAACTCGATGCACTGGGTGACGCCTTCATCGCCACGGTATGCCGGGAAACGGCCCTGCCCGCCGGCCGAATCCAGGGGGAACGTGCCCGCACCAGCGGCCAGATGCGCCTGTTCGCCACGGTGCTGCGCCGGGGTGATTTTTACGGCGCCCGCATTGACCGCGCGCAGGCGCAGCGCCAGCCGCTGCCGCGCCCGGACATACGCCAGTACCGTATCGGGGTGGGCCCGGTTGCCGTGTTCGGGGCCAGCAACTTCCCGCTGGCGTTCTCGACCGCAGGCGGCGATACCGCATCGGCCCTGGCCGCCGGCTGCCCGGTGGTGTTCAAGGCGCACAGCGGCCACATGGCCACCGCTGAAGGTGTAGCGGATGCCATCTTGCGCGCTGCGACGCGCAGTGGCATGCCGGCGGGCGTCTTCAACATGGTCTACGGTGCGGGCGTCGGCGAGTGGCTGGTCAAGCACCCGGCCATCCAGGCCGTCGGTTTCACCGGCTCGCTCAAGGGCGGTAACGCGCTGATGCGCATGGCTGCGGAGCGGGCACAACCGATCCCGGTGTTTGCCGAGATGTCCAGCATCAACCCGGTGATCCTGCTGCCTGAAGCGCTGGCTCAGCGAGGCGCTGCACTGGCCCGCGAGCTCGCCGCGTCCGTGACCCTGGGCTGTGGCCAGTTCTGCACCAACCCAGGCTTGGTGCTGGGCATGCGCTCTGCTGCATTCAGCCATTTTGTCGAGCACCTGCAAGCACATATGGCCGAGCAAGGCGCCCAGACCATGCTCAACGCCGGCACCCTGGCCAGCTACCGCCAGGGCCTACAACACTTGCACGCGCACCCCGGCATCACCCACCTGGCCGGCGCCGAGCAAGGCGAGCGGCAGGCGCAGCCGCAACTGTTCAAGGCCGATGTCAGCCTGCTGCTGAACGGCGACCCGCTGCTGCAGGAAGAAGTGTTCGGGCCCACGACCCTGGTCATTGAAGTTGAAGATCAGGCGCAACTCAGCGCCGCCGTGCAAGCCCTGCGCGGGCAACTGACCGCCACGGTCATTGGCGAAGCAGCAGAACTGACAGGCTTCAGCTGGTTGAGTGAATTGCTCCAGGAAAAGGTGGGCCGCGTGTTGTTCAACGGCTACCCCACCGGCGTCGAGGTGTGCGATGCGATGGTCCACGGCGGCCCATACCCTGCCACCTCGGACGCCCGCGGCACCTCGGTGGGGTCGCTGGCGATCGATCGCTTCCTGCGGCCAGTGTGCTTCCAGAACTACCCTGATGCGATGCTGCCCCCTGCGTTGCAGAACGCCAATCCACTGGGTATCTGGCGCTTGATTGATGGTGAGGGTAGCCGCTCAAGCTGCTAGAGGGGCCTTGTGCCCCCCGTCGAGCCGTCAGGCGCTCGACGGGGGGAAATTTTGAACTCCCCTCACCGCACCCTCTCCCACCTGAAGAGCCCCCGCGATTCTTCAGGACCCCGCCATGGCAAAGCCCCTGCAGGAATACCAGCGCAAACGTGACTTCAATGCCTCGCCCGAGCCGAGCGGTAAACATGGCCGGGGCCGGAAGCCTCATGCCCTGCAGTTCTGCATCCAGAAGCACGACGCCAGCCACCTGCACTACGACTTCCGCCTGGAGCTCGACGGCACGCTCAAGAGCTGGGCCATCCCCAAGGGCCCGTCGCTGGACCCGAAGGTGCGGCGCTTGGCCGTGCACGTCGAAGATCACCCGCTGGACTACGCCGATTTCGAGGGCAATATCCCCGAAGGTCATTACGGCGCGGGCGATGTGATCGTCTGGGACCGTGGCATCTGGGAGCCTGAAGGTGATGCGCAGCAGGCCTACGCCAAGGGCAAGCTGCGCTTTCGCCTGCAAGGCGAGAAGCTCAACGGCGTCTGGAACCTGTTCCGCACCCACCTGGCGGGCAAAAAAGAGCAATGGATGCTGGTCAAGTCGCACGATGGCGAAGCCCGTAGCGAGGCCGATTACAGCATCGTCGAGGCCCAGCCCGACAGCGTGCTCAGCGAGCGCACCCTGGTCCCCAGGCGTAGCAAGCCTGCCGAAAAAGCGGCGCCGCGTACCCGCAAACGCAAGGCAGGCGCACAGAAGGCCCCGTTACCCGACACACTGCAACCGCAACTTGCGACCCTGGTCGACTCGCCACCCGCCGGCGACTGGTTGTACGAGGTCAAGTTCGATGGCTACCGGATTCTCGCGCGCATCGACGGCGATGACGTGCGTCTTTTTACCCGCAATGGCCACGATTGGACCGCCAAGCTGCCCCATCAGCGAGATGCACTACGCACGCTGGGCCTCGACTCGGCCTGGTTGGACGGCGAAATGGTGGTCAATGACGAACACGGCGTGGCCGACTTCCAGGCCCTGCAGAACGCCTTTGACGTGGAGGACGACCAGCACATCCTCTATTACCTGTTCGACCTGCCCTTCCTGGGCGGCGAGGACCTACGCCAGTTACCGCTGCAAGCGCGGCGCAAAACCCTGCAGCAATTGCTTGAACAGGCCGACTCGCAGTGGCTGAGGTTTTCCGAAGGTTTCGATCAGCCGGTCGACTCCCTGCTCGACAGCGCCTGCCGCATGAACCTGGAAGGCCTGATCGGCAAGCGCGCCGACAGCCCTTACACCGGGCGCCGCAGCGCCGACTGGGTCAAGCTCAAGTGCCAGCAACGCCAGGAGTTCGTGATTGTCGGCTACACCGACCCCAAGGGCAGCCGCAGCGCTTTTGGCGCCTTGCTGCTGGCCGTGCACGACGACAGCGGCGCGCTGCGCTATGCCGGCAAAGTCGGTACAGGGTTCAGTGCTGCCACCCTGGAAACCATTCATGCGCGGCTCAAACCGTTGGAAACCCCCAAGCCGATGCTGAGCAAACCGCCGACCGGCGCCGAAGCCCGGGGCGTGCACTGGCTTAAGCCGGCGTTGCTGGCCGAAGTCGCCTACGCACAGATGACCCGAGACGGCGTGGTGCGCCATGCGGTGTTCCACGGCCTGCGTGATGACAAACCCGCGACCGCGATCGACCTGGAGCACGCCATGCCTGGCAAGTCCGTGGCTAAAACCAAGGCTCAGCACAAGCCCGAGGCGTTGGGCGAACTGCGCCTGACTCACCCTGACCGCGTCATCGACGCCACCCGCGCCACCACCAAACGCCAAGTCGCCGAATACTATGCGCAGGTGAGCCAATGGATCCTGCCCCAGCTTAAAAACCGCCCCGTGGCGCTGGTACGCGCGCCCGATGGCCTCGGTGGCGAGTTGTTCTTCCAGAAAAACGCTGGCCAACTGCACATCCCCAACGTGGTCAGCTACGACAAGAAACAGGCCGGCCAGGCCGCCATGGTCATCAACCGCGCCGATACCCTGCTGGGCGCGGTGCAGATGAACATGCTCGAACTGCACACCTGGAACGCCACCGACAAGGACTTCGACAAACCGGACCGCTTCGTGCTCGACCTGGACCCGGACCCGGCGCTGCCCTGGAAGGCCATGCTGGAGGCCACGCAGCTGACCTTGACCCTGCTCGACGAACTTGGCCTGAAGGTGTTTCTGAAGACCAGTGGTGGCAAGGGCATTCACATTGTCGTGCCGCTGACCCGAAAAGCGGGCTGGGACGAGGTGAAGGACTTCAGCCATGCGATCGTCGACTACCTGGCCAACCTGTTCCCCGATCGCCTCAGCGCCGTGTCGGGGCCGAAAAACCGGGTCGGGCGGATTTTCATCGACTATCTGCGCAATGGCAAAGGCGCCACCACCGCCTGTGCCTACTCCTTGCGTGCGCGGGAGGGCCTGCCGGTGTCCGTGCCGATCTGGCGTGAAGAGCTGGCCGGGCTCAAGGGTGCCAATCAATGGCACATCGGCAACCTGCACGAGCGCCTGGCCGAGGTGGACGACCCCTGGGCCGACATGGGCAAGACCCGTCAATCGATCACTGCGCGCATGCGCAAACAGCTAGGGCTGGGCTGATGAGCATCATTCAGGACTTTGATTTGAACACCCTCGACCGCCTGTTGCGCACCTTCACCGAAAGGCCGCAGGCGCTGAACCTCGATACCCAACTGCCAGCGCTGATGCAGGCGCTGCAGGCCGACCACCTTGACCTGCTGCCCCTGCCCGGCCAGGGCAACACGCTGCGCCGCTGGCAGAGCCTGGCCCGCATTGCTGGCTGTGACATGGCCTTGGCCAAGCTCTACGAAGGCCATACCGATGCCTTGGCGATCCTGGCCGAATGTGGCGCCGCGCACCATGCGCAGGATGGCATTTGGGGTGTATGGGCGGCGGAACCGCCAGATGCCCGCGCACGTATCGTCGAGCGCCAGGGCGAGCAGGTGCGGCTTTCGGGCCGCAAGGCGTGGTGCTCGGGCGCCTTGCAAATTGACCGCGCACTGATCACGGCATGGGGCGAAGACGACCAACCGCAGCTGGTGGCCATAGAGCTGTCCCACCCCAGCCAAGGCTTGCGTATCGAACAGTGGCAGGCGGTCGGCATGGCCATTACCGCGAGCGTCGAAGTCGAGTTCAACCATACGCCTGGTATCGCCATCGGCAGGCCCGGGCAGTACCTCTCCAGACCCGGCTTTTGGCACGGTGGCGGGGGTATCGCGGCGTGCTGGTACGGCGGCGCCGAGGCCCTGGCGGACTACCTGCGCGAACACTGTCGCAACCCGCGGCCAGACCCGCACGCCGACGCGCACTTGGGGGCTGTGGACGCCGCCTTGTGCGGTGCCAGGGCGGCGCTGCGCGAGTGTGCGGGCTGGATCGACCGCCAGCCGGGCGCAGACGCCTGTTTCGAGGTGCGGCGTACCCGCGCACAGGTCGAGCAGGCCGTCGAGCACGTCATCCATCACGTGGGGCGCGCCTTGGGCGCCTCGCCGTTTTGCCGCAGCAGCCACTTTGCCCGGTTGAGTGCCGACTTGCCGGTGTTCCTGCGCCAGAGCCACGCCGAGCGTGACCTGGCCGCCCTCGGACAGCAGCTGGCTACCCTGCCGGCAGGAGCCTGGCAACTATGAATTTGATCGAGTCGAGTAGCGGTACCCCCTGGTCGGCCTGGCAGCACGCCGCGCACCTGGCCAGGGCCACCTGGATCGACCCAGAGCAACTGTGCCCGCCTGGCCGCCGGCTTGTACTGATCGCCCCGCACCCGGATGACGAAATTCTCATGGCGGGTGGTTTGCTGGCAGGCTTTCATGGGCGCGAGGACGACCTGGTGTTGGTCTCCGCTACCGATGGCGAGGGCAGCCATCCAGGCTCCAGCCACTGGACCGAGCACCGCTTGCGCAGGCAGCGGCCGCTGGAGAGCCGCCACGCCCTGCAACAGCTCGAACTTGACCTCAACCGGCTGGACTGGCGCAGGTTGCACCTGAAGGACGGCGCGCTGCCGCGGGACGAGGCCTTTCTGGTCAACCACCTGAGCCAGTTGCTCAAGCCTGACGACGTGCTGATGGCGACCTGGCGCAACGACGGCCACTGCGACCACGAGGCGGTGGGTAGGGCCGCCGCGCAAGCGGCAATGGCGCGCAAGGTGCAATTGGTGGAGGTGCCGGTCTGGGCCTGGCACTGGGCGCAACCTGACGACCCTCGCCTGCCCTGGCCACGGGCTCATCGCGTGCAGCTGGATGAAACCCGCCTGGCCCGCAAGCGCAAGGCCTTGGCCGCGCACATCAGCCAACTCGAGCCAGATGAAGGCCAACCGCCCGTGCTGCCAGCGAACTTGCAGGAGTGCCTGCTACAGCCTTTCGAATTGGTGTTCTTGTAAAGGGAGTTGTCATGAGCCTCGACGCACAGTATTTCGCCGACCTGTACGCCAGCAGCGAAGACCCTTGGGCCTTTCGCACCCGCTGGTACGAAAAGCGCAAACGCGAGCTGGTCATGGCCAGCCTGCCCCGCCAATGCTATGAGCGCGTGTTCGAGCCTGCGTGCGCCAATGGCGAGCTGAGTGCCTTGCTGGCCGAGCGGTGTGCAGACTTGTTGTGCCAGGACTTGAACCCAACTGCCGTAGGCCTCGCGCGGGAACGCTTGGCCGGGGTCAGCCACGCCTCGGTCGAACTCGGCAGGCTTCCGGGTGATTGGCCCGGTGGTCGCTTTGACCTGATCGTGCTGAGTGAGCTGGGTTACTACCTTGATACCACCGATTGGTTGCAAGTGATCGAACAGTCAGCCACTAGCCTCAGCGACGACGGCGGCCTGCTGGCCTGCCACTGGAAACACCCGATCGCGGGCTGCCCCCAGGACGGGCGTGAAGTGCATCGCATGCTGGGCAAGCATCTGCCGCTGTACCCCGTCTATCGCCATGAAGAAGCGGACTTTCTGCTCGAGTACTGGTCTTGCCAGCCCAGCGTGGTCGACCTTGACGAGACCTGCCCATGATTGCCGTGGTCATACCCGCCCACAACGAAGCGCGCCGCCTGGGTCGTTGCCTCAAGTCCGTGCGGGCGGCTGCAGACCAGGCTGAGTTGGCGGGCTATCGGGTCGAAATACTGGTGGTGCTGGACCGCTGCAGCGATGGTAGTGCGGCGGTTGCCAGGCGGCACCAGGTGCAGACACTGGAAGTGCACGCAGGCAATGTTGGCATGGCGCGCAGTGCCGGCGCGGCACAGATGATCGAACAGGGCGCCAGCTGGCTGGCCTGTACCGATGCCGACAGCCAGGTGCCGCCGCATTGGTTGCTGTCGCAACTGGCGTGTGGTGCGGACGTGGTCTGTGGCACCGTGCATGTGGAGCGCTGGCAGCCCTGGCAGAAAGCCGCGCTGCGCCGGTTGTACCTGAGCCATTACCAGGCGCGAGAGGGGCACCGGCATATCCACGGCGCCAACCTTGGGGTCAGTGCACAGGCGTATTTGCGTATCGGGGGGTTCCAGCCGTTGCCGGCGCATGAAGATGTACAGCTGGTGCGCGACCTGGAGGCGCACGGTGCGCAGATCTCCTGGACGGCACGGCATAGTGTGGCGACCAGCAGCCGACGCGACAGCCGCGCGCGGGAAGGATTTGGGGATTTTCTGGCAGGCCTTGAAGCCTCCCCGTTCTGAATCGCCGGCTTATGGAGATCCTTTTGTGGGAGCGGGCTTGCCCCGCGATGGAGTGCGAAGCGCTCCTGTACCCGATATCGACTAGCGTCAAAGTCGCCGCGAATTCAGGCTTTGCTGCCGCGTTGCGGCAGATCGCGGGGCAAGCCCGCACAACGATGGATGACCATACTTTTCGTACAAAACTAGTGTGGTGTTTCAGAAGTACCACTGAAAATTACTGGCCCAGTGCCCGAGCCGTACGGGCGACTGAGGCAAGGATGTTCTCAGCCTTTTAATGCCACCGAAATGGCTTCGGGTTTTGGTTGTAGGTTTCCATGTAGTACTCGATCGACGCCTCAAGATCCTTGACGCTAACATGTGCCAGGCGCTTGATCCACTTCCCGCTCAGCATTGAGAAAAACCGCTCAACCAGATTCATCCATGACGCCGAAGTCGGCGTGAGATGGATGTTGTAGCGCGCCTCGCCGCATTTTCGGTTTTGAGTGTTGCGTAGCTGTTCATGATCAGGTGAATCGGCATCTCAGCAGAGACTGATGCGTCGATTTCCCTCAGGAAAGCGAGGAATTCGGTGCATCGATGCTGGCGCTTCAGCCGGCCGATGACTTCACCGGTTGCCACACCCAGTGAGGCGAATTTCAGTTCAAAGCTTGGATCTGACTCTTCTCATCGACGCACAGCTCAAGCGCTCTCTCGGGCGGGTTTAAGTACAACCTAACGATGTCGTGCACCTTGTCGACAAACAGCGGATCAATAGCGTTGGCGCCAGCGTGACACGACATCCCCTCGTTGCCTGATTCGCCTCCGCATAGACAAGGATTATCTCGGCGCGCAGGCGTGCATCTTGGGCGCCCTTGCGGAGCTTTACCGACATAACAGCTCCGCTTTTTCGGTTTCAGAAAGGGTAATAACGGTTGCTGGTCGGCCCATGTCGATACACAACTCTTGATGAGTGAGCGTCTATAGAGCATAACCAACATCTTCAATGATACTTCTGAAACACCACACTAGATCGAAATCCCGCGCTTCGGCCTTGTGGGGTTGCTAGGCTTGGTTTCATCCAAATATTTTGCCCATCTGATGAGCTTGTTAGAATCGCCCGGCTCGAGTTCTAAGTTGTTGTTGAACCCATGCTCAAGTACACTTTGCACACGCACCAGGACGCTGTCTTTTTGTATATGCGCTAAATATTCGCCTGAAGGATGCTGAGCTGTACGCTGAAACTCATCAAAACGGGTAGCTATTCCCTTATGTTTTGATAAAATAGCGCCTGATTCAGGGTGCATCCAAGGCCCCGAAATGGCTTCCATGCGTGAGTAGAATTTTACGTGGGTCTTTAGATGTGGGCTTGATTTTAATACTTCATCTGCGGATTTATATTGTATAAGCTTATGATGGTACTCCATACGCCCACCCTCAACCCTAGGTGTCGGTTCCAATCTAAACGAAGATTTTTGCTTGACCGTAAAATAGTCACTTGGAATTAATTCCGGGTTGTCTTTTAATATACGCTTCGCCAGGTTTTGCAGCGTTGGCACCCTCCCTGTGGTATCCATATAGTTCACAGGATCTCCTAGGCAATACGCATAGCAATTTATCCCGCCGCGTAAAAATGGGCTAAAATCGTCGGGCGATGTAAATCGCATGATAGTAGGCAAGTAAAGTCTTTTTCCTTTACCTAAATGATAGCCGTCATTCAACTTATCCCGCATTTCTCCATTAAACTTTAGCATGGACGATTCAGGCCGAGATCCGCCCCATCCATAGGGGGGATAGCTTAATAAAAAAACCATGTGTGGTTCCTGGCTGTAAGGTTTGAGCCTTCATTTTAACCACTCACCAACAATATGCGACTAGCAAATATATCAGGTGCGAGTCAGCGATGGTTCTGCGTGAAGATATTTTCCATTTCTAGCGGGCCGTGAGCGGGAGTTAGAATATGGCGGCGTAACTTTTCGCGTGCTTGTCGAAGCGCGTCACTATGATTGTCTGGCCACCGCAACTGCGGCCTAGAGCGTGATCGGCAGGCTCGTCAGGTCCCCTTTTTTCCCGGCGCCAGCAGAGGCTCGGGTTGCGCGTACAGCGGTTGCAAGCGTTTAAGCATCAAAGGCTTTTTGTACAGAGCCTAGGCAAAAATCTGGGGCCGCTCCGACAGAGCTGCTAAACAGATGGAAGATCTGATCAAGAAACCTTGCGGGTCCCCTTGGTAGGTTTCTTCTTCCCAGTAGCCCCACCCTTGCCCCCCAAACTGCGCTTGAGCAACTCGGTAAGGTCGATGATGTCGGCACTTTTCTCCGCACTGCCGCCCTCGCCCTTTTCGACCACGCTGATCTTGCCTTTACTGGCCTTCTCTTCCACCAGGTCCATGATCGTCTGGCGAAACGCATCGTGGTATTCATCCGGCTGCCACGGCCCGCTCATGTCCTCCACCAGCCGCTTGGCCATGTCCAGTTCACGCTTGTCTACCTTGGTGTCGGTCACGCTCTTGTCCAGTTCCAGCGTCTCCAGCCCTCGCACTTCCTCTGGCCAGCGCAAGGTGATCATCACCAGTGCATCGTCCAGCGGGCGCAGCAGCGTCAGGTGCTGACGGGTATGCAACACCACCGTGGCCAAGGCCACCTTGCCGGTACTCGCCAGGGTTTCGCGCAGCAGCGCGTAAACCTTGCCGCCACGGCGGTCGGGGGCCAGGTAATACGGGGTATCGAAGTGCTGAAGGGGGATTTCGCTGGCGTCGACGAACGAGAAAATATCTATGGTCTGGGTGGCTTCAGGCCGGGCTGTGCGGATCTCCTCCTCGCTGATCACCACATAGCGGCCTTTTTCATACTCCACACCTTTGACGATGTGCTCCTTGTCGATTTCTTTGCCTGTGACCTTGTTGACCCGCTTGTACCCGACCGGCTCCATGCTGCGTTTGTCGAGCCAGTCGAAGTCCACCCGCTCGGTGCGCACAGCGGTATTGAGCGAGACAGGGATGTGCACCAGCCCAAAGCTGATCGCGCCTTTCCAGATTGCCCTAGCCATCGTTAATCACCTCCCGCCAGGCCCCGCGTCTATCGGGGCTTCTACTGGAAGTGACTGCGGCGCGCCGGGAAGGTTTAGTCAGGCTGCCCTGCGGCGGGCAGCGCCGTTGGATTAGCTGAACAGCACACGCTTGAAGGCTTCGGCGGCCAGGTGCACCTGCACCGACCAGTCGTCTGCCGCGTCGCTGCCGGCATCGTCTGAAATGTACTTGAGGCAGACGAACGGAATGCCTTCGTCACGCGCGATCAGGGCCAGCACATAGGCTTCCATGTCGACGATATCGTAAGGTGCCTCGCCGTGGCTGACTTCGAAACTGTCACCACTGCCGCAGGTGCCTAGGGCGAGCCCGGGGATTTCCTCGCCGTGTTCCAGCAGCACTGGGATGTCAGACAGCGGTGTCTCGTAGCGGGCGAAGCCCAATGGCGTAACGTCCATGTCGCGCTGCACGAAACGGGTACAGCACACCACCTCGCCCTTGCCATAGCGCTGGCTGCCGGCAGAGCCCAGGTTGACGATCAACTTGGGCTTGCGCTGGGCAATGGCCTTGGTCAGTGCGATGGCGGCATTGACCTTGCCGATGCCGGTGAACACGGTGTTCACATCGGCAAACACAGTGCCCGCCTCTGCCTCGAGGGCGAAGACAAAAAGCGTGTCGGTCGGGGTGATCTGGGGAAATTGCTTGATCAGCATCATGGCGCAGGACGTTCCGAGTGGCTGCAAAGGGCGCGGCCATTTTCGGTCAACCCTGTGTAATTGCAACCCCAGCCGTTGGCAATGCTGCGTTTCCTTGCGTCACCACCTGCTCGACCACGGCCTGTAAAGCGTGTGCTGCGCTTTGCCCATCGGCGTGGGCGCGCGCCAGGCAGTGCAATTGCCGATCCGCGCTGGTGCCCTCGCGCAGAATGCCGTGGGCATGCTGGAAGGCGCGTTCGGCGTCGACAGTGTCGACCGGAAACTGGCCCTGCAACTGCCCAAGCCAGCCTTGCGCCGTGACCGGCTGCAGCGCATCGGCACCGATGAATTGACCATGGCGCCCATAGCGCATGGCTCGCCAGTAGTTTTCCTGTGCGACCCAGCGCAGTTCGCGATTGAAGGGGCTACGTTCATGCCTTGGCTGCAGGTTGTGCTCGACCAAGTGGCGAAAGACGCCGGCAATGCTCAATGCGTCCTCAAGGCAAGGGCAACCATCGCAGATACGCAACTCGACTGTCGGAAAGCGCTGCGAAGGCCTGATCGCCCACCAGAAATCACCCTTTTCTGCCAGTGAGCCTGTCCTTTGCAGCAAGGCTCGGTAGCGCTCGTAGGCGGGCCAATCAGCTAATGGCTCTGGCAGCCCCATGTGCGGCCACTCGCCACAAATGACCCGCCGGTAGCTCATGTAGCCGGTCGCCTGGCCCAGCCATAAGGGTGACGATGTGCTGAGCACTAGTAGCAACGGCAACCAGGGCACCAGGCGATTGATCAGTTGCATGCGATCGCAGTCAGCCGGTACGCCTACGTGCACGTGCAACCCGTTGAGCAGGCTGCGCCGTGCCACATGCCGGTAGTCGTCGAACAGCTGACGGTAGTGTGCCGAGGCTGCCGGCTTATGCCGTAACCAAGGTGCATTGGGGTGGCTGGCTGCGCCATACAGGCCCATACCCTGCGCCGCCAGCACGTCGGTCAGCCGCTGCCGCGCATGCACGAAGAATTCCCGAGCCTCGTACAGGTTCGAAAACACCGGCGAGGCGACTTCTATCTGGCTGCGGAACATCTCCTGCACAAAGTACGGCCCCACTGCCTCTCGGCAGTGCCTTGCCAGGCTGGGCGCCGGCAACGCTGGGACTTTGCCGGTGGCAAGGTCCACCAACAAATACTCCTCTTCGATGCCGAACGTGCAAGGCCGCGGCATAGGCCTTCAGCCGTTGCGAGTGACAGTGAGCGCTACGGCGGCAATACGCTCCACGTGTTCATACCCGGGCTCGGCCAGTTGCTCGCCGAACACATCGGGGTCGATTTCCCGGTAGACCCAAGACCACTCCGGGCCCGCCAGGCGTAAACGAACAGCTTCAAGCAAGGCATCGCGGCCTTCGACGATCGCAACACCGGTGTAGAGCAACAAGGTGCCCCGCGCACTCAAGCGCTCCAGCGCCTGCTCGACGATACGCAGCGACAACGCTTCGCCCAGCGCCCCACCGCCGTGGCGGTAGGTGCGCGCGCTGAGGTCGAGCATGTAGGGGGGATTGGCGACAATCAGGTCGAAAGGCCCGGTTATGCCATCGAGCAGGTCACCGGCGGCCACCGACACGTTGTTGATACCTGCCAATGCGGCATTGATGGCGGTATAGCGTAGCGCAAGCGGATTGATGTCCACCGCGCTGACCTGCGCATGCTGGGCGGCGCGCGCGATGATCAAGGCGCCCACGCCGGTACCGCAACCGATGTCGACCGCATGCTCCACCCGAGACAAGCGGTGTTGCAGGTGATCGTGGATGACCTGGGCAAAGCGGTAACTGTCGGGGCCGAAGAAGACTGCGTCACTGGCGTGGGTCGGGTAAGCCGAATGGACCAGCAGCAGGTCGTCCAGGCTTGACCAGCGCACCGTGCTGGCCATCAGCTCGCCGCGTCGCGTCAGCACCTGCGCGCACTCCAGCTGGTGTAGTAGGTCAGCAGGCATCAGCGAAGGCGCGAAGGGGCGGCTCCAGCCGAATACGTCGCGCACGTTCGTCGAATGCCTGGCGCCATCGCGGGCATTGTTGCGGGCATGGGTGGCCGGGCTGACGCAGGTGAAGCGGTAGCCGTCAGCTCGCAGGCGCTTGCCTAGTTGCAGCAAGGCCTCATCTGCCTGGCCTTGAGCCGAGTCGAGCACCATCAATGGCATCCCTCTTGAATCAGGCCGGTTGCGCGGGCGAAGGCTTGAGTAGCCTGCAAACCTTCCGGCAACGCGTGACGGTTACCGGAGATCCGCTCCATAAGGGTAGCAAGCCCTTCTGGGGCGATGCTGGCGATCGGTACTTCGCTCAAAGCTGAAGGTGTATCCCAACTGCCAGGCACGACGCGGCGGGTCGTGGCCTGCCAATCGTCAGCGATCCAGTCATGCCATAACTGCTTCTCGTACGCTGTGAATACCCCAAACATGGCCGCCGTTGGCCCTTCAATCAGCTTCCACCAGCGGCTGTTCGCCGGGTCCTCGCCGCGGCGAATCCAGCCCTGGGCCTGCAGGGCACTCACAAAGGCCGGGATGGCCCCAGGCTCGGCTAGCCATTGATTGATGGTGCGTTGCTGCAAACGGCAATGATCGGAGTGCATGAACTGACCATACTGGCGCTTGCACTCCAAGGCCGCGAACAGCTGCGCTTGAAGGTCAAACTGGCTGACCAGGGTGGCAGCCGCGATGCCCAGGTCGTTCAGGCGGTAACCCCGCCGCACCCGCTGATAGAACGCCTGTGGGTCTTCTGCGGGGCACAGTTGGTGCAACGCCTGGATAGACAACTGCGCGTGACCACTGGCAGCGTTGTCGATGGTCACGTGCAACTGGAAGTAGTGGCCATCGATACCCAGCTCCGCCAGCTCGTAGGTGGTGATCAGCAAATGCAGCGGCGGTTGTTCGTAGCCAAGGTTGTAGCCCAGCACTTCGGGCAGAAATTCGTCGCAGTTCTGCCCCAAGGCCAGTTGCACGGCACCTTGCAGATAACGGTCGTGATCCAGTGGCGGCAGTTCCAGGCAGCCGAGGCGGCTGAGCAGCCGTTGGTAGATCAACACATGGTTACAGCGTGGGTCGCCATTGCCCAGCTCTTCCAGGTAGGTGCGGATCAGCCCGTGGTAACGCGGGTCTTGCCAATGCTGCAGCGTGCCGTGCAACCAGGCCCCGTCCACGGCCTTGGTCGGCGCAATTTGCTGGAGGAACCACAACGCATGGGCGCGGTTGCTGAAAAACTGGCGTGGCCCACCTTGATGGCGCTGCTGGAGGTATTCGGCATAGGCCTTGGCCACCTCAGCGGCATGCTGCGCGCTCCAGGCAGGCAGCTGTGAAGGGTTGGCCGGCAGGTCGTCGGGGGACTGCTCGACGCGGGCGATCTGTTCATTAAGCCACGCAGCGCTGGTGGCGTCGTGGCCTTGCAATAGGGTCTGGTACCGGTGCTGCAGGCTATGGCTTGCGGTCATAGACCTTTCATGAGTAACGGTCTTGCAGGTCATCACCGTCATGCCGTGCGCCTCTGAATGCAGTGCCAGGTCGCCCTGGCACTGCGGATCCCTCGGTTACAAACGACGGTTACGAACGACCGCCTTTGCGGCTGGTGTCGTGAGGCATGTTGCCCCCCGAAGACTGGCCGCCTTTACGCCCGGCTTCGGACGCTTTTTCACGGTCGTTGGCGAAGTTGCCTGGGTTCTTGCTGCCGCCTTGGCTGCCTTCCTTGCCTTGGGTGCCGGTGCGGCTGTTCTCTTTGTTAGCCATGGTCTTCAAGCCTCGTATGACTTCAGGATGCACGGCGCTGGGCCGTACATAGCTTCGGAGTTCGGCGATATCGAGGGATTCGTTTTATTGCCGCACGTTCGGACCGGTGGCGTTAAATAAGGGAAGGTTACGTATTTGGTGCGCCAAGCGACCGCCCGCCTCACTCGGCATCGGGTGCATCGAGCCGCGCCTGGCGGCGACCCAGCCAGGCGCCGGTGCCGGCCCAGCCCAACGCGATCGCCGCGCCAATCAGCATCGCCAACTGCGGGTGCTCCGCGATCACATCCAGTGCCCTCTTGAGCCAGCCGCTGAGGGCGTCACCGCCGCGGTGACCACGGTGTCGATGAAGTTCTTGGCTTTGTACTTGTCTTCTGCCGACAAAACGGTGAAGAGCATCTCCCGCCCTGGCCGGACCAGCGCATATTCACCGGCCCGGCGCACCACCATCACCACCACGAAGGCGGCGAACACCGGGGCAACTGCCAGCCAGACAAAGCCTGCGGCCATGATCAACGGCACCGCCACCAGCAATACGCCCACGCCCATCCTTCGCGCCAGGCGCCCGGTCAGAAACACCTGCGTAAGTATCGCCAAGGCCTGGACCACGGTGTCGATCAGGCCGAACACTTGGGTTTGCCGGGTGCGGTCGGTGAAAGTCTCGCTGACGATACGCGCCTGTTCGAAGTACAGGAACGTGCTGACACTGGCCAGCAGCACCACGAACAGCGCGATGCCCAACAGGTAAGGAGCGCGCAGCACGGCAGTAGCCCCCGCGAACGGGTTGCCACCCAACGGCTTGGACGTCGAGCGCTGCAGATGGGCCGGCAGCGGATGACGGTCTCGCCAGCGCTGCAAAAACAAGGCAGCGCCGGTGCTGCCTAGCAAACATAGCCCGGCCAGTACCAGCAGGCCTGCATGCCCCAGCGGGCCCACCAGCAAGGTACCCAGGATCGGCCCGCAGAGGCCGCCCAGGCTGGCACCCGCTGCCAGCAGGCCAAACAACCGTTTGCCTTGTTCGGTGGCAAACAGGTCAGCAAGCACGCTCCAGGCCAGCGAAATGGTCAGCAAGTTGAACACCGACAGCCAGATATAGAACGCGCGCGCAGTCCATACATCGTCCGGGGCCCGGGCAAACAGCACCGCGAACAGCAACAGGTTGCTGGTGAAGAACCCGTAGGTCCAGGGCAGGATTTGCCGCCGCCGCACCTTGGATGCCAGCCAGCCGAACAGCGGCAGGCATGCCAGGGTGGCGACGAAGGTGCCGGTGAACAGCCACTGCAGGTTATCCACGCCACCGGCCACACCCATGGTCTCGCGCACCGGGCGCAGCATGAAGTAGCCGGTGAACAGCAAGTAGAACAACAACAGGCCGGCAACCACCGCCGGCCCTTCGCCCGGTTGAATGTTCAGCCCTTGGTCCAGACGCCGCCGCCAGCCTTGCATGGTGTCAGCCGAACTGTTCGATCAGCGCCTGTTGCTGCGCCTGGCTGAGCAATGGCGTATGCCCGGCCTTGAGCTGATCGAGCTGGCGATCAGGGCGGCTGGTGGCGGGAATGACCGTGGTCACTGCCGGGTGGCTGATGGCGAACTTCAGAAACAGCTGTGCCCAGCTGCCGATACCTACTTCCGACGCCCAGCCTGGCAACGGTTGGTCCTTGACCCGGGCAAACAACCGGCCGTCATCGAACGCCCGGTTGATCAGCACCGCGACGCCCTTGTCTTGGCACAATGGCAGCAGCTCACGCGCGGCCTGTGGGGCGTTGACCGAGTAGTTGATCTGAATGAAGTCGAGCGGTTCGCTACGTACGATCCTGGCCACTTCATCCTGGCCGCTGTTCAGGTAATGGGTGATACCGACGTAGCGGGTCTTGCCCTGCTGCTTGAGTTCACGGGCGTAGGGCAGTTGGGTCTGCCAATCGCGCAGGTTGTGGATCTGCAGCAAGTCGACTTTGTCGGTGCGCAAGCTGCGCAGGCTGCCTTGCCACTGCGCTTGTGCGTCGGCCTGGCTGTCGGCGGCGATCTTGGTGGCTAGAAAGCACTGCTTGTGCCAGCCCCCCTCTTCCAGCAACTGGCCCAGAATGCTGTCGGCCCCCCCGTAGTTGGGCGAGGTGTCGATGACACTGCCGCCACCTTCGAAGAAGGCCCTGAGCACCGCGCCGAGCTGTTGGTACTGAGGCGAGCCGGCCTCGACCTCGAAACTGCCAGAGGTACCGGCACCGATGACCGGCAAGGCCTCGCCGGTGGAAGGGATAGTGCGCGTCAGCAGGCCACTCGCCGCCCTTGCGTGCAGCCAAGGGCTTGCGGCCAGCAACCCCAAGGCTGCACCGGCGCGTAGGACATCACGACGTGCATACATGGAAAAGCCCCCGTGATGAACCGGAAACTTTCAAGGCTAGCCGCTCTACCCCGCCTCGGCGAGTGATTCTGTATCTGGATGTTAGCGATCAGGCCTGCAACAGCAGGCGCAGGTCCAGGCCGGTTTCACCCATCGGCGGGCACCAGTAATAACCACCGGTCAGTGGCCGGCTGAAACGGTAGAGGCCGTCGATGATGCCGTCTTCCAGGCCGCTCATGCGCCGCAGTTGCACTTCGAAGGCATCGAAGCTGTGGCCCAGCGCCACGAAGGCAAGGCCAGCACCACGGGCGTCAGCCCAGGCGACCGAGCGACGGACCATGAACGCCTCAGGTTCGAAGCTTTCCTGGGCGGTGCGTTTGACGTGCGCGGACGCCGGAGCGTCGTCAAGCTCTTCGTTGTCGCTGAGGCGGCGGCCGATGATGTTGTCCTGGTCCGCCTGGGGCAGCGACTTGAAGTACTCCAAGTCATGCTTCCACAGTTGGAACGCGGCAAAGCTGGAACCGTTGAGGCCAGGGGGTGCGTCGTCAACGATGGCGGCTTGCACGGCCTCTTCGTCCACCGGGTTCTCGGTGCCGTCTTCATAGCCGGTCAGGTCGTGGCCACCCCGGTGCAAAAAGCCATCGACGCTGTCTGCCAGGCGCAACGCCGGAGCCAGCGCGTGTTCTAGGGCCTGGGCCCGCAGCAGCAGGTCGCCACGCTCGTTACCCCGCAGCCACAGCCACAGGGCGTGCTGGGTGCTAGGGTTCTCCACGGCGGCGTCCAGCAGCGGGAAGGCACGCAAACCCGGCACGTCACGGCCCAGGGCCTTGGCCAGGGTCGCGCCGACGCCCAGGATCAACTGTTGGCCGTCGACCTGCGGCAGCAAGGCGTCGAGTGCGGCGGGCAGCGCTTCGGGCGAGTGCAGCGTGAAGAACAGGTGGCGGGCATGGGCCGGCACCGGCGTGGCAAGCAGACCTTGCTGAAACGGCATGACAGGCTAATCCTCGGTAAAAGCGCGCATGCTACTGCGCCGGGACGCCCATCGCAACGCGGCATGCAGACGCTGCGCACGGTGCACTCGGTAACAAAAGGTTACCAAGAGGTGGCGCTTTGCAATTAGCTATCACTACAGTGCCACCTACACTCCTCGGAATCCTTTGTGCGACTCCCTGATCCGAGAGCCCCTTCATGACTGCCTCGCCCCTGCTCACTGCATTTCTGCCCCTGGCCCTGGGCATCATCATGCTCGGCCTTGGGCTGTCGCTGACCCTGGCCGATTTCGCCCGTGTGGTGAAGTACCCCAAGCCTGTGGTGATTGGCCTGGTCTGCCAGATCCTGTTGCTGCCGCTGGTGTGCTTCCTGATCGCCAACGGCTTTGGCCTGGAGTCCGCCCTGGCGGTGGGGCTGATGCTGCTGGCGGCGTCGCCGGGGGGGACCACGGCCAATCTGTTCAGCCACCTGGCCCACGGCGATGTGGCATTGAACATCACCTTGACGGCGGTCAACTCGTTGATTGCGATCCTCACCATGCCGCTGCTGGTGAACTTGTCGCTGGGCTGGTTCATGGCCTCGGACCAGGCCATCCCGCTGCAGTTTGCCAAGGTGTTGCAGGTGTTCGCGATTGTCCTGCTGCCGGTGGCGCTGGGCATGTTGATCCGCCACTTTGCCCCGCGCTTTGCCGCACGCATGGAAAAGCCGATGAAGCTGGTGGCGGCGCTGTTTCTGGCCTTCACCATCATCCTCGCGCTGGCCAAAGACTGGCAGACGGTGGTCGAGTACGCCCCCGTGGTAGGCCTGGCTGCCCTGTTGTTCAACGTGCTGAGCCTGGCCGTAGGTTACTGGGTGCCCCGGCTGTTGAAGATTCCCAAGCGCCAGGCCATCGCCATCGGCATGGAAATCGGCATCCACAACGGTACCCTGGCGATCGCGCTGGCCTTGAGCCCTTCGTTGCTGAACAACGCCACCATGGCGGTGCCGGCAGCGCTTTACAGCCTGATCATGTTCTTCACGGCGGCAGGGTTTGGCTGGTGGGTGAGCCGCGGGCACGTGGCAGAAACCGTTGAGGCTGAGGGCAACGCGGTCAACTGACCGCAGTGACGGTCAGGGCCGCTCGCGTCGGTCGCGCAACTGGCGCTTGAGCACCGCAAGGGGCGGAGCGTAGAAAAAGCCGAACGACACGCTGCCTTGCCGGCCTTTGACCGCATGGTGAAGCCGATGGGCGCGATGCAGGCGCTTGAGGTAGCGGCTGACTGGCCGCGGCTTTTTCGGCCAGTGGCGATGAAAGAAGCCGTCGTGGGCCAGCACATACAACAGGCCGTACCCCGCCACGCCCCCACCCACCCACTGCAAGGGGGCGTACCCGGCTTTACCCAGCGCCACCAGGCCGGCGGCGATCAGCCCCAGCGCAAGCAGGTAAATGTCATTGGTCTCGAGCATGCCCAGGTGTGGCTCATGGTGCGAGCGGTGCAGCCACCAGCCCCAGCCATGCATGATGTACTTGTGCGCCAGTGTGCCGACACCCTCCATGGCCACCAGTGTGCCGAGCAGCACGGCGAGATTGAACAGCATGTAACGGGTCCGGGTGATCGCAAGGGAAGGCGCAAGGTTACCGACTACCCGCCTATTTTTCCATGCAGGCGTGACGGGCTGTAGGCACTTTCCTGATGAAGCCCTTGTCATGTTTTTACCCTTGACCTCGCCTATCTCGGGGCGTAAGGTCCGCGACGCAATTTCGCATCCCCAAACAGGAGTCCTGCATTGGACAGTAGCCCCAGTCGCTTGCGACAGGCCCACTTGGCGAGCTAGTCCGGCAGTGCCCTGCCACTGTCTAGCCGCCATGGCTTGATGGTGGATTTCTTCAGCCCCCGTGGCTGCAGCTTCCTCTTTTCTTCCCTTCTGTGGTCCTGCGCATTTTCTGGTTATTCAACCACGCCAACACCAGATGGCGTTCATGCGGGCGTTTGCCCGTGGAAGAGGTTTGCTATGGATTGGAAAGTCTTTCTGCTGCGCGTCAGCATCGCCCTGCTGCTGGGTGCCCTGATCGGCGCCGAGCGTCAACTGCGTCAACGCCTCACTGGCTTGCGTACCAATGCGCTGGTCAGTACCGGCGCTTGCCTGTTCGTACTGATGACCCAGGCCGTACCGGGCATGGCCCCTAACGATGCCTCGCGCGTGGCCGCTTATGTGGTGTCGGGGATCGGCTTTCTCGGGGGCGGCGTGATCATGCGCGACGGTTTCAACGTGCGCGGCCTGAACACTGCCGCCACGCTGTGGTGCACGGCCGCCGTTGGCGTATTGTGCAGCCTTGGGCTGCTGCTGGAAGCGACACTGGGCAGCCTGGCCGTGTTGTGCGCCAACATCCTGCTGCGCGACATCGCCCAGCGCCTGGACCGCCAGGACATTGTCCCGGCCACTGAAGTGGAGCAGCGTTTCGAAGTGCGGGTTGTGTGCCGTGCCGAGGATGAAATCCAGGTTCGCAGCCTGATGCTGCACAGCCTCGGCGACCCGGAGCTGCGCCTGCAATCGCTGCACAGCGAGGACTTGCCCAACCCGGCACGCCTCGAAGTACGCGCCGAACTGCTGGGCAACCCGCACGCACCGGCGCAGCTGGAACGGCTGGTCAGCCGGGTGAGCCTGGAAAAAGGTGTAAGCTCGGTGCGCTGGCAGTTGCAGCCGCAAGAGGTGGCGGCAGACTGACGCCCACCCATCCCACGGTTTGCAGGACCCGACTGTGCATATACGCCCTACCCTCACCCGCGATATCCCCTGGCTGGCCGAGGTCGAGCGTTCAGCCGCCCAGGCTTTCGCCCAACTGCCGGCGCTGGCGTGGCTGGCACAAGGCGAAGTACTGGACAGCACAGCGCATCAAGGATTCGTCGATGCAGGCGCAAGCTGGCTGGCGGAGGGTGACGCCGGGCAGATCCTAGGCTTTGTGTGCGCACGGCGGGAGCATCAGGCATTGCACATTCATGAAATTTCCGTGCGCCGGGAGGCTCAAGGGCAAGGGATCGGGCGCCTGCTGCTGAATCAACTGGTCGATGCGGCGCAAGCCGCCGGCGTTCGGGAACTGACCTTGACCACCTTTGTCGACGTGCCCTGGAATGCACCTTTCTATGCACGCTTTGGGTTTGAAACTATTGATGAAGGCCTGCTGTGCTCGCGGCTGGGTAACATCCTGGCCAACGAGCGTGCCCACGGGTTTGTCGGGCGTTGTGCAATGCGCATGAGCATCGGTTGAACAGCGCCTGCCTTGCTCGCCCTTAATGGGCGATCATGGGTCTACACCTGCCGCGGCATTGTTCGCCACGCAGTAACCGTCCCGCCCCTGTCCCTTGGCCTGGTACAACGCGCTATCTGCCGCCGCCATCAGTCGCTCGGGCGTCATGGTTTGCCGAGCTGGGTCGCCGATCGCGATTCCGGCACTGAACGACACCCGCCCCAATGGGCTGCCGCCATGCTCGATCACATGGCGACGCAGCATATGCTGTATTTCCTGCACGACAAGCTCGGCACCCGGCGCATCGGTGTCGGGCATTAATAGCGTGAACTCCTCGCCACCAAAGCGCACCGCCAGGTCAGCCGGGCGCTTCAGCGCCTGTTGCAGCAGCTCGGCGAAACGCCGCAGGCACTGGTCGCCGGCAAGGTGCCCGTAACGGTCGTTGTAAGCCTTGAAGTAGTCGAGGTCGAGCATCA
Source organism: Pseudomonas sp. DCB_AW (assembly GCF_026240895.1). Taxonomy (NCBI): domain Bacteria; kingdom Pseudomonadati; phylum Pseudomonadota; class Gammaproteobacteria; order Pseudomonadales; family Pseudomonadaceae; genus Pseudomonas; species Pseudomonas sp. DCB_AW. The sequence goes on along the minus strand of NZ_JAPFCE010000002.1, from coordinate 62,290 downwards.
CCAGCGCTACTGGGTAACCTTGCCGTCGAGCCCGCCGCACCTCGGGCTCGAACACCGCATCCAGCCGGCGGCGGTTGCCAAGGCCGGTCAGGCTGTCGGTCAAGGCCAGGGATTTCAGCGTCTGGTGCGCCTGGTGCAGTGCGCGCTCTATCACAATGCGTTCGCGCAGTTGGCGCAACACTACCCCGCCGAACGCTGCCAACCCCACCAACAACAGCAACAATACGGCCACTGATTTGATCGCGTCGTGCCGCCAGGGCGCGACAATGGATTCCCGCGACAGGCCAGCCTCTACCACCAACGGGTAACTCGACAGCGCCCGGTAGGCATATAGGCGAGGTGTGCCATCGACTACCGCCACTGCCTCGACCAGCCCTTCATCGGCATAGGGCAAGTGGTTGCGAAAGACTTCGCTTTTGGCCAATGTGCGCCCAACGACCCTCGAAACGAACGGGCGACGGACCAGAATCGTGCCGTCACGCTTGGCCAGTACCAGCGCGCCACGCTCGTCGATCTTGAAATCGCCGTAGTAGCGCACGAACCAGTCCACTTTGATCGTGCCCAACAGCACCCCGGCAAAATGCCCGTCGGGGTATTCCAGGCGCCGCGAGATGGGAATGATCAAGTCGCCGGTCGAGCGGCTGCGCACCACCGAACCGATGCGTACCTGCCGGTCACGATGATTGCGGTGGTAAACGAAATAGTCGCGGTCAGCATTGTTGAGGTTGGGCGGTAGGGTCGCCTGGTCGGTAACCAGCCAGCGGCCATCCGCGCCGTACACGAACAGCCCGTGCAGCTGCGGCATGAGCGCTTTTTGTCGCGCGAGCAACGCCTGCAGGCGCGGGCGGTTCATATGCTCAAAGCCATCGCCCTCCAGGCGCTCGGCCAAGGACGCGCTAACGACATCCACTTGGCGAATAGCGTCCTCGGCGTGTTGCGCCGTCGCCCGAGCCAGGTTGGTCACCATGTTTTCGGCATTGCTGAACGCGTGACGGTAATCACGCCAGATACGCCAACCTTCCACCATCACGAAGGCCAGCATCACCACCACCATGAATGCCAGGACCTGGCGGAACAATGCCACGGCGCGGCCCTCGCCCGCTACCGCGAGGTGCCCATCGTCATCCTGTTTCCTGGCTGCGCACATCCTATTCCCTTGTCGTCTCGCGTTCGCCGCTTATGACTATAGTTCAGCGCTGCTTACGCGAAGCCAGCTCGATCCACACCGGTGCATGGTCGCTGGCCTTAGGTTCGTTGCGTACCCAGGCATCCACGCCTGCGGTCTTGAGGTAAGGCGCAAGCTCAGGGTTGAGCAACACATGATCGATACGCAACCCGGCGTTACGCTGCCAGTGATTGCGAAAATAGTCCCAGAAGGTATAAACCCGCTCGTCAGGGTGCAGGTGGCGCAGCGCATCTGTCCAGCCCTGGTTGAGCAAACGCTGGTAGCAATCGCGGGTCTCAGGTTGCAGCAGCGCGTCCTTGAGCCAGGAGCGCGGGTTATAGATGTCGAAATCGGTGGGGACGACGTTGAAATCGCCGGCTAACACTGCCGGGTGCCCGCTCTTTTGCAAACTGGCCGCATGGTCGATCAGGCAGTGGAACCAGCGCAGTTTGTAGTCGAACTTAGGCCCGGGTTGCGGGTTGCCGTTGGGCAGGTAGAGGCAGCCGATGATCAGCCCCTGCACGGCTGCCTCCAGGTAGCGGCTCTGGGCGTCATCCTCCATGCCGGGTAGGCCGCGGCGCACTTCGAGTGGCTCACTGCCACGCGCGAGAATGGCAACGCCGTTCCACGAAGGCTGCCCTTGGTACAAACACCCGTAGCCCACTGCTTCAAGCGCTTCACGCGGGAACTGCTGGTCGGGCGCTTTCAGCTCTTGCAGGCAGGCAATGTCAGGCTTCTCTCGCTCTAGCCAGGCGATCAATGCCGGCAATCGGCTGCGAATGCCGTTGATATTGAAGGTGGCGATCTTTAGCGCTTTCATGCGTCAGGGTCGTCGACATGCGCCTGTACTGCATCTTCGAGCGCGTTGATGTGCGCCTGGTCGGCCAAGGCCTTCAGCTGCAACCAGTCATCCCAGTCGATGGCGCCGTCATCACGCAGGGCTTCGGCGGTGCGCACCAGTTCATGATGATAGGCATCTGGCGATTCGCGGCGGTAACTGATGTCGTCGTACTGCGCGTACCAGGCCTCAAGCTCGGGAATGCTGCGTTCGATGCTCATGTACGTGGCTCCTCGCTACCCGCTTTGAATGTGTGAGCGCAGGTCTTGGCCAACGTTCAACCACGCTGAGAAAGCAGAGGACAGAAAGGCGGTGCTGAACAACTACCGTGGAGAAAAAGCTGTGGCAAAGCGTCGATAATGTGACTACTACGGACTTCTGCGCTCAGCGCTACTATCGCTCCTCACGGGTGTGCCACAGTCGCAGCAGACACTTCAACACCATCAGCGCGGTACTGACAACGGTTTATCGGTGCTGAGGCTGTCAGCCCAGGCCTGAACAGCTTGGTGGTCAAATGCTCGACCCGCGTCAACATCAGCCAAGGCTTCTCGGGTTAGGCGACTACGCTCTTCTTCTTGGAATATCCAGGCGGACAGCGCCTGCTTGACGATCCAATTTTTGGAGCGATCAAGACGCTCTGCCATTAAATCGACTTTTTGGGCGAGTTGCTCAGGGACGTGAGCCGTGACAGTGCGGGTTTTAGCAGTGTTTGCCATGATAGGGCTGCTCCTGATCGTTACACGACTCACGTTGATAATAATGAGTTGTGCCCGACAAAGCACTGTCAGGTGCTCAACTGCGCTCGACAAGCGCTCAATGCCTCATCGCGCTCTAGCAGCTCATCCTCCAGACGCTGCACTTGGCGCACCTGTTCGGCATACAGCTCGCGCCTGTCTTCCAGGTTTTGCGTTTGCACATCCAGCTGCCGCCGCATTTCCTCGGTCGCCCCTTGGGCTTGAGCCAAAATCGTTCGCAGGCCCTGAATCTGCGCGTCCCGCTGTTCAAGCAATTCGTCCCGTGCCTTGCGTTCGCTGGTGGCTTGGCGATGCTCGCCGAGCAAGCGCTCGTTATCACGGTGCAGGCGGGTCAGTTCGTCCTGCTTGACCATCATGCCCTGCTGCAGTTGCCTTACTTCTACTTGCAGCTGTTGCAGTTGCGCCTCGTGGCGGCGCTGGTCCTGCTCGCGCTGTTCGCGGCTGGCGCTGCGGTAGTGTTCCAGGGCATCGCGGGCGTGGCGGTGTTTGTCTTCGAGTGACCTCACCTGCTCTTCCTTGTCGTTCAGGCGCAATTGCAGCTCGCCCAATGACTGGTTGAGGCTGGCACTGCGCAGTTGCTCAGCCTGCAAGGTGCTTTGCGTGGACAGCAGTTTCTCCGATTCGGCAACCAGTGCCGCGTCCTGGATCTTTTGCTGTTGATGCGCCGCAGCCAGCGCTTCTTGGGTTAGCTGCAATTGTGCTTCGAGCTGTTCGCGTTGCTGGGTGAAAACGCTTTCGGCCTCTTCGATGCGTATATCCGCCTCTTCCTGTAGCTGTGTTGCCAACTGCCCGACAAACCGCCCAAGCGTATCGCTCAACCCAGGGGCGCCCGCCGTGGCCACGGTTTGCTGGCCATTGAGCTCCTTCAGGTAGCGATGAATCGTGCTTTTCGAGCCGGTGTTGCCCAGCTCGATACGTACCGCATCGATGCTGGGGTTCTCCCCGCGGGCGATCAGCGCCTGACGCGCTTGCTGCACTACCACCTTGTTGATACCGCCCCGGGCCATGCGTGCTCCTACGATTTTGTACTGGAATACGTAATATGTAATTACGTAATAATTTTGACCGGTCAGCACCTCTAATTCAAGTGCTATCTAACATGAAATAATCACGGCTTATCGCATGTGAAGGGCTGAATAAGCGGTTTTTGACTGGGAAACGCGTACACGAAGCGCAGAAAGCAAAACGCCCCGCCTGGCAAAAGCCAGCGGGGCGTTGCATTTGAAGCGTGCAGCGGTGTCAGGCCAGGCGTTCGACCTGCGCCGGCGTGCGCCGCATCAGCACCTTGCCGTTGCGCACCGACACCAGCGCATGCCCCTGGCTGCGCACCATCTCGTAGTCATCCGGCGCCGACAGCAGCAGCAGGTTCGCCGGCCGCCCCACCTCGATGCCATAACGCTCCCCCAGGTTGAGCGTGCGGGCGCTGTTGTCGGTGATCAGGTCCAGGCAGCGTTGCAAGTCTTCATAGCCGAGCATGTGGCAGATGTGCAGCCCGGCCTCAAGAATGCGCAAGATGTTGCCATTGCCCAACGGGTACCACGGGTCGACGATCGAGTCCTGGCCAAAGCACACGTTCATACCTGCCCGGTCGATCTCCGCCACGCGGGTCACGCCGCGGCGCTTGGGGTAGCTGTCGAAGCGCCCTTGCAGGTGAATGCTCTCGGTCGGGCACGAGACGAAGTTGATGCCCGACAACTTGAGCAAACGGAACAGCTTGTAGCAGTAGGCGTTATCGTAGGAGCCCATGGCCACGGTGTGGCTGGCCGTGACCCGGGCGCCCATGTCGCGCACCCGCGCTTCTTCGGCCAGCACTTCGAGAAAGCGCGACTGCGGGTCGTCGGTTTCGTCGCAGTGCACGTCCACCAGGCAGCCGGTTCGCTCGGCCAGGTCCATCAGGAACTTGACCGACGACACGCCCTGGTCGCGGGTGTTTTCGAAATGCGGAATGCCGCCGACCACGTCGGCGCCGATGGCCACGGCTTCGGTCATCAGCGCCCGGCCGTTGGCGTACGACTCGATGCCCTCCTGCGGGAAGGCGACGATCTGCAGGTCGACCAAATGGCGCACCTCCTCACGCACTTCGACCATGGCCTTGAGGGCAGTGAGCTTGGGGTCGGTGACGTCGACATGGGTGCGCACATGCTGGATGCCGTGGTCCACCAGCATATTGATGGTCTTCTTGGCGCGGCCCTTGATGTCTTCGTGGGTGGTGATTTCCTTGCGCTCGGCCCAGCGTTCGATGCCTTCGAACAACGTGCCGCTCATGTTCCACTTCGGCTCGCCGGCCGTCAGGGTGGCATCCAGGTGAATGTGCGGCTCGACAAAGGGAGCAACCACCAGGTTCTGTTTGGCATCCAGGTCATCAGCGCCGCCTGGTGCCACCGGGTCGGCCTGTGGCGTGATGCTGGCGATGCGGTCACCGTTCAGTTCGATGCGAAACAGGCCAGCCTTGCCTCGCAGTTTTGCGTTGATGATGTTCATGGCGTTACTCCTTGCCTTGGGCTTCGGTCATGCGCCACACCAGCATGGCGACCGAAGCATTCATACGGAAAAGCGGGTCGTCCAGCGACTGCCCACTCAGGTGTTCGATGCGTTGAATGCGTTGATTGATGGTATTGCGGTGCAGCCCCAGGCGTTGCGCGGCTTTCAGGCCGTTGCCGTTTTCCTTGAGCAGGGCATCGAGGGTATGCACCAGTGTATTCGGGTGCTTGCGGCCGGGCGCGATCAGCGGCCCTAGTGTCTGGGCGACGAAGTCGTCGATCAATGACCGATCGACGATCCCTTGCAACAGGCGCAGCACGCCCAGCTCGCTGAAATCGCAATAGCCATTGGCGGGACGCAGGTTTTGCGCCACTTCCAGGGCCTGGCGGGCCTCGTTGAGCGCGCGGCGGTAGTGCGCGCAATCTTCCGCGAGGCTCGACAGCCCCATATAGAGGCCCAGCTCCCCTGCCACGCCCGCCAATTGCCGGTGCAGCGCGGCCAGCGTAGCAGGCAAGCCCGGTGCATCGGGCAGCAACAGTACGAACAGGTCGCCCGGCAAGTGGGCCGTCACGCTGCCCGGCCGGCTGCGGCACCAGGCCTCGAGCTGGTCTTCAAGGGCTTGGCGAATGCCTTGCCACAAGCGCTCGCCTTGGGCCAGCCCGTGGCGCTCGAATACGCCATCGACGCCCGACAAACGCAGCGCCAGCAGGCGTCGCGGCTCGTCCAGCGCCAGGGCCAGGTGCGTTGCCCGTTGCCGGGCGATGGCCAGGCTTGGGTAGTCGCCGGTCAACAGTTGCCCGAGGATGTCGTTGCGCGAGCGGCGCACCTGGGTCATCTGCACCAGGGCCGTGCCGATCAGGTGGGTGACCACGACCATTTTCAGCGCATAGGGCTGCTCGATCAACGGCAAGCCCAGTTGCTCGGCGCGGGCAACCACCGCTGGCGGGATAGCCTGGATGAAAGTGCCGCCAGTGAGGATCACCAAGCCGGCAATACCCACGGCCTCGCCGTCTTCCACCAGGCTCAGCAGGTTGGCCTCGCCACGCGGGTGGTTGATGCCGGTGACGAACACCAGTTCGCCGCCCATCACCCACTCGGCGATGCCCTCGTTCTCTGCGACGTAAGGCCAGCGTACCCGACGCTGCAGGTTGCGTGCGCCTGCGCGCACGGTCATCTCCTGCAAGCCAGGCAGGTGCAGAATGTCTTCCAGTGCCAGGCTCACGGTTCGACACCGGCCTCGCCCACCACCCGGCGTCGGCCGCTCAGTTCAAGCAAGAGGATGTAGCACAGCGCCGAGGCAGCAATACCTACCAACGGCGCAACCCACGGCGAGGCATACGCCAGTACCGCGCCGACGGCATAAGCACAAAGCCCCCTCAGGTTGTAACGTGGCAGGGTGGCTGTGGCCAATGCGGGATACTGGCCACGGTGGCGATACCAGAAATCGGCCATGATCACCCCACCTACTGGCGGGATGACCGAACCCAACAGCACCAGAAACGGAATCAGCAATTCGTACATGCCGCCAATCGCCAGCACAATGCCCACCCCTGCCGCCACCAGCGTCGCGGTTCGCCGCCGCTCACTGCGCAGCAGGTGGCAGGCAGCTGCCGACACGTTGTAGATGGTCGGGCCCTGGATGGTCCAAAGGTTCAGGCAGAGCATCACCACCGCCGCGAACGACAGGCCCTGCAGCATCATCACCTCGACGATGTCGGCCTGCTGATACACCATCGCGCACCAGGCACCGGCAACCACCATCAGGCCGTTGCCCAGCAGAAACGCAACGATGCTGGCAACCACCGCCACCCGCCCGCTGCGTGCCAGGCGTGTCCAGTTGGTGGCCTGGGTGGCGCCACTGGCGAAGGTGCCGAAGACCATGGTCACGGCCGCCGAAAAGGTCATGGTCTCGTGTGGCACCACCGCGGCAAGGCCAGCAAAGCCACCGGCATCGTGAGTGGCGATGTACATCGACACCAGCAACAGCACGAACATCAAGGGCACTGATACCCGCGACAACAGGTCCAGCCCTTTGAAGCCGATAATGGCCGTAATACTGAAGCCCAGGCCGAACAGCACCATCAGCGGCACAGTGAAGCCGCCCGCCAGGCCCAACAATTTGACCAGCACGATCGCTACGGTCGCGGTGCCCCAGGCGTACCAGCCCAGTTCAGCGAACCCCAGCAAGAAGTCGGAAAGTCGGCTGCCCGCTTCACCGAAACAGAAGCGGCCCATCAACACGGTATTCAGCCCACTGCGTGACGCGATGAACGCCAGGGTTGCGGCGTATAACGCCAACAGCGTGTTGCCGACCGTGGCAACCCACAGCATGTCGACGAAGTTGAAGGCCATGCCCAATTTGCCACCGGCGAACATCGTGCCAGTGAAGAACGTGAAGCTGAACAGCACCATCGCTATCGGTAGCAGGCCCTTGCGGGAGGACTGCGGGGCTTCGCAAAGCGGGAATTCGGTAGGTGAGCTCATTGCACGGGGCTCCGGGTGGTAGACGGGAGCAGGAAGAGCAATATGCGGGCCGGTTTTACAAGGGATGGAAACCGAAGCGCAACGGGCGAACAGCACAGACAATGCTGTGCACTCTGCACATTTAAGCATCGAATAAGGCGAGATGATGTGTGCCAGCTGCCTTGATTTGAGGCATTTACGCACCAAAGGTGAACAGCGCTGAGTAGTTTTCACCCATGCTTCAGCCAGGGCTTTTGCCCGCAAGGCCCCAGCGTCACGGGCAAGCACACGCCTTAAATGCATTATTCAAATATCATCGCTAATTTTTATTCGTAAAAATAATAATAAAAATAGATCAAAACAGTATTTCTTCCCGCCCCTACCCCTTGCTACAGTCCCCTCAGACCCGACCCCTCGCATGGTGGAGGCCCCGATTCATCCACCTGCGAGCCCCGCCCTTGAAATGGCGGAAATGGCAGAACGGATGATCGGCAAACGATCATTTCCTCCGTGAGGTACTGCCATGAGCCAACCTGCTGCGCGCCACAGTGTCGCCCGCCTGCCCAACCGTGATAATCGCCTGCAAATCACCGTTCCACCCGCTTTCAGCGACCCGTTCGCCGAGCGCCTGCACCGCAAGCAGCGCCTTGCAGCGTCCTATCGGCTGTTCGCCGAACTGGGCTTTGAAGTAGGCTTGGCCGGCCATTTCACGGCACGCGACCCGATCGAGACCGACCACTACTGGATCAACCCCTTGGGTGTGCCGTTCTCGCACATCCGCACCCGTGACCTGTTGCGGGTAAACGGCGAAGGCCAGGTGGTCGAAGGTGACGGCCTGCTTAATACCAGCGCCCTTGAGCTGCATTACGCGTTGCAACTCGCCCGGCCTGACGTGGTGGGTATTGCGCATCTGCATGGCTTCCATGGGCGGGTCTGGTCAGCGCTGGGGCGTTTGTTCCAGCCAATCACTGCAGAGTCGTCTGCCTTCGCCGGTGAGCAGGTGCTGTTCGACCGCCACGCCCTGCGCACGCCCGAAGGCGGCCTGCTGCACCGCGACCAAGTGGCAAAAGCGTTCGTCGAAACCTTCGCCGACAACAACCTGCTGGTCTGGCAGAACCACGGCCTGTGGACCACGGGCCAGACTGTGGAAAGCGCCGCCTGGCGCTTCATCCTCGCCGACGACAGCGCCCGCGCCCACCTGCTGGCTTACGCTGCCGGCCAACCGCGTATCCCGGACCTGGACGAAGCCCAAGTCGACCCTGCCCAGCGCGAGCTGTTCGGTTGGCTAAACTTCCTGCCGCTGTGGGACCGCATCGTCCAGCAACAACCCGACCTGTTGGACTGAGGCGCACCCCATGGCAATCAGCATCAGCCGCCGCACCTTCCTACGCCACAGCGCCATTGCCGGGCTGGCCGTAGGCTTGGCCCCCGCCCTGGCACGCGCCAATGAAGCCTTGCGGGTTTGGCGCTACAAGGGCCAGGCCGCGAGTTTTCTCGCCGACGCGGGCCAAGCGCAAACACCCTACCCGCTGCACTGGGTAGACGTGCCCGGGGGCGCCATGGTGCTGGAAGCCTTTGCCAGCAACAGCCTCGACTACGCCTTCATGAGCCCGGTGTTGCCGCTGTTCGCCAGCGTGGCCGGTAACCCGCTGGTGTTGATCGCCAGCTACCAGGGCGAGCAGAACCGCAGCAGTGTGATCGTCAAACGTGGCAGCGGCATCGCCTCCATCGCTGACCTCAAGGGCAAGCGCGTGAGCTTCGTCCGCGCCACCGACACCCACTACCTGATACTCAACCTGCTGCGCGACAACGGCCTGACCCTTGCCGATATCCAGGCCAGGCCCATGCCTGCCCGGGATGCGCTGGTGGCATTTCAAAACGGCCACCTGGACGCCATCGTCGCCGGCGGTATCGGTGCCCTGCAAGCGCAGACGGCCATGGATGGCGTGGCGCTGGCCGACGCCAGCCCCTATCACTGCGGCAACTACCTGATTGCAACCACCTCCCAGGCGTTGCAGCAGCCGGGCAAACAGGCCGCCATTCGCGACTTTTTGCAGCGCGAAAAAGCCACTTGGGACTGGGTCGAGCACAACCCCCATGAATGGGCTGCACGTAACCAAGCCCTTACCGGGATTTCCAGCGACCTCTATTTGCAACAGTTCGCGCAACGTCAGCAGCCCTGTCGGCTATTGCCCGTCAGCGAGGCAGACATCGTTGCCCAGCAATACATCGCCGACCTGTTCCACGACAGTGGGCTGATCCGCCAGGCACTGGATGTGCGGGGCTTCTGGGACGACCGCTTTACCCCCTTGCTCAGCGGCTAGAGACCCGCCGCGGCACACCGTACCGGCGCGCGCCGGACGATTCACAGGCACCTCAGCCACGGGAGCAACGGACCTCCTGCGGGCCAGGCTGCGCCTGCACTGCGTGAAACACCTTATGAGAGCCCGTTCGATCGCACATCCAGGGCCTGATCTGCCAATCGAACCCAAGGAACAGTCATGAAGTCTGTGTTTACCCCTTTAACGCTGGCACCCGCCGTACTCGCTGGCTACCTGCTCACCCCCCTGGCCATGGCAGCGGAGGATGATGCCGCCCTCGACACGGTGATCGTCACCGGCTCGCGGGGCAGCGAAGTGCGTACCGTCACCAGCAGCCCGGCACCGATCGACGTCATCGACAGCAAGCAACTGGAGCAAACCGGCGAGTCCAGCCTGCGCGGTGCCCTGCAGAAAACCCTGCCATCGTTTTCCCAGCGCCCTTCCGGCTCGTCCAATGACAGCATCGCCCGGCCCTATAGCTTGCGCGGGCTTAACGGCTCCAACGTACTGGTGCTGGTCAACGGCAAGCGCCGCCACAACAGCGCAGTGATCAACCTCGACTCCACCGCCGCCTACGGGACCAACCCGGTGGACCTGGACATGATCCCCATCAGTGCCATCGACCACGTCGAAGTACTGCGCGACGGCGCCTCGGCGCAGTACGGCTCCGACGCCATCGCCGGGGTGATCAACATCATCCTCAAGCAGCGCGACAACGGCGGATCGGCCAGCACCCAGTACGGCCAATACTATGAGGACGGCGACGGCGGTAACCTGCGCCAAACCCTCAACCAGGGCCTGGCCCTGGGCGACAACGGCGGCTTCTTCAACTATGCGTTGGACGCCAAGTCGGTCCAGACCGCCACCCGCTCACGCGCCGCCACCGGCAACCTGTATTTCGCCGGCGACCCCCGCAACGACACCGCCGACCGCGAAGTGCAAAAAAACGGCCTGCCCAAGATCAAGGCCATCAACCTGTCGTATAACGCCGAACTGCCGGTGAGCGACGCACTGACCCTGTATTCCTTCTCGACCTTCAGCAAGCGTGATGCCCGCGGCGGGCAAAACTACCGCCGGCCCAATTCCACCAACATCATCCCTGAGATCTACCCGGACGGCACTGCCCCCTTCTACACCCTGGAAGAAACCGACTACCAGGCAGCCGCCGGTGGCAAGGGTGAATTCGCCGAATGGCACTGGGACCTGAGCTCCACCTTCGGCCGCGACAAAGGCCAAGCCGGTGCCGACGAAACCCTCAACGCCTCGCTCGGCCCGACCAGCCCGACCCGCTTCGACACCTATACCAATACCTTCGACCAGTGGACCAACAACCTCGACCTGACCCGCGCCTTCGAGGTTGGCCTGGCTAAGCCCTTGCAGGTTTCCTGGGGCCTGGAACACCGCCACGAACGGTACAAGACCGAGTCCGACGACCCGCTCTCGTACATCAACGGCGGCTACTTCTACCCCAGCGGCCCCTTGGCAGGCCAACCGGCAGCGGTGGGCGCCCAAGGCGCCATTACCCTGACCCCGGAGGATGAAGGCCAACTCAGCCGCAACAGCTACGCCAGCTACCTCGACCTGGGCCTGAACCCGACGGAAAAACTCTGGCTCGGCGTGGCCGCGCGCTTCGAAAAATACGATGACAGCAGCGGCAATACCCGCAGCGGCAAGTTTTCCGCACGTTACGACTTCACGCCAACCTTTGCCCTGCGCGGCACCCTCAGCAATGGCTTTCGCGCCCCGTCGCTGTCGCAGTCGGTCTACGCCCAGACCGCCAACCAGTACACCACCGTCGACGGTGTGGCGCAGTTCGTCGAAGCCAAGACCGTGCGGGTGGATTCGCCGTTGGCCAAAGCCCTGGGCGCCGAAGACCTCAGCCCGGAAAAGTCACGCAACATCAGCCTCGGCCTGACCTGGCAACCCTTGCCGCAGGCCAGCGTGACCCTGGATGCCTACCAGATCGAAATCCGCGACCGCATTGCCTTGACGGGCTTCCTTTATGGCAATGGCGTCGACCAGCAACTGGTTGCCAACGGCTACAAGCCAGGCTACCGCGTCAAGTACTTCACCAACGCGGCCGACACCACCACCCGTGGCGTCGACCTGGTGGCCGACTACCGCGTCGACTATGGGCGCTTTGGCCGGGTCAAGTACGGCCTGGGGGTCAACTACAACAAAACCATCATCGACGACATCAAGCAGACACCGGCATCGCTGCGCGCCGCAGGCAACAGCCTCGAACTGTTCGACCGCGTCGCCCAGGGTTACCTGACCGTGGCCAACCCCAAGACCAAGCTGATCCTCAGCGCCAACTGGCAGATCGAGCGCTTCACCATCAACGCCGGCCTGACCCGCTACGACAAAGTCATCGCCCGCGACGCCAACCCCGATTATGACGTGACCTACGGCGCCAAGTGGCTGACCGACCTGGAAGTCGCCTACGCGCTGACCGACCACTTCGATGTCGCCGTGGGTGCCAACAACCTGTTCGACGTACGTGCCGACAACAATGGCTACCCCGCCGGCGATACCAATGGCTTCCCCAAGTTCGGTGCCATTTCGCCGTTCGACCCTTACGGTGGCTTCTGGTACACGCGCATCGCCTACAACTTCTGACCCCCCCACACAGCGCCCGCCGTGTGTGGCGGGCGCCAGGAGAAGCACCATGAGCCACGGCCCGTTCATACTCGGCGCGTTCATCCCCGGCACCCTCAGCGGCAGCGCCTGGCGCCTGCCGGAGGCACCGCGCGATACCTTCAAGAGCCTGGAGCATTACCAATACATTGCCCGCAAGCTGGAAGCCGGGCGGTTTCACGCGCTTTTTTTCAACGACACCCTCGACGTCAAACTCGACCTGGCCCTGCAGCGTGGCCCCAACAGCGTGCGTTGGGACCCTTTGATCCTTGCCCCGGCGCTGGCCGCCAGCACCCGCCATATCGGCCTGATCGCCACGGCCAGCAGTACTTATAACGAGCCCTACAACATCGCCCGCAAATACGCTGCACTGGACCACCTGAGCGGAGGCCGGGCCGGCTGGAACCTGGTGACGTCGCTGGGCGGCGGCGAAAACTTCAACCGCCAGGAGCACGTCGAACACGATGACCGCTACGCCCGTGCCGAAGAGTTCTACGACGTGGTCAGTGGCCTATGGGACAGCTGGGCCGACGATGCCTTTGTCCAGGACAAGGCCAGTGGCACCTGGCTGGACATCGACAAACTGCATGTGCTCGAACATCAAGGCGAACACTTCCAGGTGCGCGGGCCGCTCAACGTGGCGCGATCGCCGCAAGGTCACCCGGTGGTCGCCCAGGCCGGCGCTTCTGTGGCTGGCAAGCGGCTGGCGGCACGGGTTGGCGAATTGATCTTCACCGCCCAGCACACCATCGCCCAAGGCCAGGCGTTCTACCAGGAGACCAAGCAGGCCGCCGCCGGTTTCGGGCGCCGTGCCGATGCACTGAAAGTGTTGCCCGGCGTCTCGCCGGTAGTGGGCAAGACACTGGCTGAAGCCCAGGCCAAGTACGACCGCCAGCAAGAGCTCTTGGAACCCAAGGCCTTCCTCAGTTCCATCTCGCGCTTCGTCAGCCTCGGCTACGACCTCTCGGAGTTGCCCTTCGACGAAGCAGTGCCCCTGCCCCCAGAGACCTTCACCACCAACACCCACCAGAGCCGGCAAAAGCTGGTGTTCGACCTGATCCGCCGCGAGCGGCCAACCGTGCGTCAATTGTTCAACCAACTCACCTCCGGCGGCCATCGCATCCTGATCGGCACCCCGCAGAGCATCGCCGATGACCTGCAGGCCTGGTACGAAGCCGGCGCCGCCGATGGCTTCAACATCATGTTCAGCGGCCTGCACTCAGCCATCGATGACTTCGTAGATGGCGTGGTCCCAGAGCTGCAACGCCGCGGCCTGTTCCAGCGCGAATACGCCGGCACCACCCTGCGGCAAAACCTAGGCCTGCCTTACCGCGCCAACCGCTTCTTTTAAGGAGAGCCCATGTTCCGACCCCTGGCGACACTGAGCCTGGCCATCGCCCTGAGCCTGGCCGGCTGCGATGGTAAAAGCGCGCAGCAGGCCAACCTGGGCGCCCCGGCGCAGCCGCAGCATGGCGGCGTGCTGCGGGTGGCGTTCGACGGCGACCCCAACTGCATCGACCCGCAACAGGCGGGCAACAATACCGCCCTCAACGTTGGCCGGCAATTGGTGGACTCGCTGACCGACCAAGACCCGCAGACCGCCGAGATCGTGCCCTGGCTGGCCGAGCGCTGGGAAGTCAGCGACGACTCGCGCCAGTTCACCTTTCACCTGCGTGAAGGGGTGACCTTCAGCGACGGCAGCGTGCTGGACGCCGCAGCGGTCAAGGCCAACTTCGAGGCCATCGTCGCCCTCGGTGCCCAGGCACAACTGGCCAGTACTTACCTGGCTGGCCTTGAAACCGTCGAAGTCATTGGGCCGCTGAGCGTGCGCATCCGCTTCAAACAGGCCAACGCGCAGTTCCTTCAGGCGACCTCGACCATGAGCCTGGGGCTGCTGGCACCCAGTACCCTGGCACGTAGCGCCGAACAACGCTGCCAGGGCGCCTTGGTGGGCTCCGGGCCATTCAACGTAAAAAGCTTCGAGCACAACCGCCTGGTGCGCATCGAAGCCCGCGCCGATTACGCCTGGCCGTCTTCGCTGGCCGAACACAAGGGCCGTGCCTGGCTGGAGGCTATCGAGTTTCACATCCTGCCCGAGTCCGGTGTGCGCCTGGGCAGCCTGCTGTCCGGGCAAATCGACGTGAACACCAGCGTGCCGGTACAGGACGAAGCGGTGCTGCAGGCCCAGGGCATTGCGTCCATCGCGCGGTCAAACCCAGGCATCGTCTTCAACCTGACGCCCAACGAGTCCCGCCCGCCGCTGGACGATGCCAAGGTGCGTCAGGCACTGAACAAGGCGATCGACCGCAGCCAGTTCAAGGGCGTGATCTCCCGCTACCAGAAACCAGCAAGTTCCGTGCTCGCCAGTAGCACGCCCTACTACCAGGACCTAAGCGCGGTGCTTGCCTACGACCCACAAGGTGCCGGCCAATTGCTGGACAGGGCCGGCTGGCACAAGGGCGCCGACGGTTGGCGGCAGCGTGATGGCAAGCGCTTGAGCTTTGCTCTCGATTACTGGCAGGCCAGCACACCGGTGCTGGAACTGGTACAGCAGCAACTGCGCCAGGCCGGCATCGAGCTGCGCCTGAACAAGTCCACCATCGGCCAAGTCAGCCTGCTGCAGACATCGCTCAACTACGAACTGTGGTTCTTCAACCTGACCCGCGCCGACCCGGACGTACTGCGCACGGTGTTTCTCGCCAGCGGGCGCAACGTCAACGTGCGAGGCCCGCTGGCACTGGACCAGACCCTGATCGATTCGGCCGCCAGCCTCGATGTGCAAACGCGCGGAGCGTTGATCCACCAGGCCAGCCGCGAGCTACTCGAGCAGGGCCACGTGATCCCGCTGGTCGAGGCCGCTACGGTCACGGCGTTCCGCGATGCGGTGCGCGGCCTGCATTACGAGGCCTCGACCCGCTTGCAGTTCTACAACACCTGGCTGGCACAACCGGGGAGTCACTGACCGATGAACGCCCTGAACCATCACCCCGCGCACCTGTGGCGCCTGGCCCAGTCACTGCTGGTGCTGTGGGCAGCGTTTAGCCTGTCGTTTGCCATCCTTTATGGGCTGCCCGGTGACCCGGTAGCGATCCTGCTGGCGCAAAGCGGCGAACCGGGCTCGGCAGACCCGGTCAAGGTCGCTGAACTGCGCGCTCGCTATCACCTAGACGGCAGCCTCTGGCAGCAGTACACCGGTGCGCTGTGGCGGTTGCTGCAGCTAGACCTGGGTACTTCGCTGCAGACCGGCAAGCCCGTCACCGCAGCACTTGCAGCGGCATTGCCGGCCACCTTGGCGTTGGCCTTCACGGCGCTTGGCCTGGCGCTGCCACTGGGCATCTGCCTAGCGCTCGCGGCCCATCGCGTACGCCAGCGACCGTTGCAGAGCGTGCTGCACAATGCCCCTGCCGTGGTGGTGTCGCTGCCGACCTTCTGGGTCGGGCTGGTGCTGCTGCAACTGTTTTCCTTTCAACTGCACTGGTTGCCGGCCATGGGTGGGCAAGGCCTGGCCAGCCTGGTTCTGCCGGCCGTGACCTTGGCCCTGCCGTGCGCGGCGATGATCGCCCAGGTGCTTGGCCGCTCGATCGCCACGGTCAGCCAACAGCCCTTTGTGCAGGCCCTGCGCAGCAAGGGTGTCGGGCCATGGCGGCTGCTTGGCGGGCATATTCTGCACAACGCAGCGATCCCCTTGTTGAGCCTGGCCGGCACCCTGCTGGGCAACCTGCTGGCCGGCGCGGTGGTGACTGAAACCGTGTTCTCCCGTGATGGCATCGGGCGCTTGGCCCAAGGTGCTGTCGCCAGCCAGGACATCGCGGTGGTCCAAGGCGTAGTACTGCTGGCCGCCGCCTTGTACGTGCTGACCAACCTGCTGACCGACCTGGCCTACCCGTTGCTCGACCCCCGTATCCGCCAAGGAAGCCGCCCATGATCCTGCAACCTACCTACCGGCTGGCACGCCCGGTGCGCTGGCCCAGCCTGCCACTGACGCTGAGCGTGGCCCTGTTCATCGTGGTGCTGGGCTGGGCCTTCTGGCCGAACCTGTTCAGCAGCGCCGACCCGCTGCTGGCTGACCCGAGCCAGGCCTTGCAAGCACCCTCCGCCGCCCACTGGTTCGGCACGGACCACCTGGGCCGCGACCTGTATGCGCGTTGTGTGCATGGCGCGGCACTGTCGCTGCAGGCCACCAGCATCGCGGTACTGATCGCCCTGGTCGCCGGCAGCCTGCTGGGGGGCATTGCCGGCTGGTTCGGTGGCGTCGCCGACCGGCTGCTGGCGATGGGGGTGGAAGTCCTGATGGCGATTCCTGCCTTGTTGTTGGCGATGGCCATCGTCACTGCCCTGGGTTTTGGCACGCTGGAAATTGCCCTGGCCGTGGGGCTTTCCTCGGTGGCGATGTTCGCCCGCCTGGCACGTGGCGAAGTCTTGCGCTGGCGCCGCCGCAGCTTTGTCGAGGCGGCGCAGGTGGCCGGGGTTGGCAGTTGGACCAACCTTTGCCGCCACGTGTTGCCACATGCCGCGGGGCCGTTGCTGGCCCTGGCCGCACTGGAATTCGCCAGCGCTGTGCTGGCCGTCTCGGCGCTTAGCTTTCTGGGCTTCGGCGCGCCGCCGCCCCAGCCGGAATGGGGCTTGCTGATCGCCGAGGGGCGCAACTACATGGTCGTCGCCTGGTGGTACACCACCTTGCCGGGCCTGGTGGTGGCTGCGGTGGTCCTGGCTACTCAACAACTGGCGCGTAGCCTGCAACAACTTCAAGGAGCAGCGTGATGAGTTCGCCACTGGTTCGTATCCGCCAGTTCCGCGTCGACTACCCCGGCAGCCAACAACCCGCCGTGCAGGCGCTGGACCTGGAGATTGGCGCGGGCGAAATCGTCTGCCTGGTCGGCGAGTCCGGCTCAGGCAAGTCCACTACCGCGGCGGCGCTGGCGGGTCTGTTGCCGGCTACAGCACGGCAAAACGGCCAACTGTGGCTACAGGGCCAGGCGCTCGACACCTTCAATGAGCGCGACTGGCAAACCCGCCGTGGCCGCCTGGTCGGCTTCGTGCCACAAGACCCAGGCACGTCGCTGGACCCAGTCAAGACCATCGGCGCGCAGGTGATCGAAGCCATGACCGTGCATGGCGTAGCGCACAGTGAAGCCCATGCCAAGGCGCTGGTCTTGTTGCAGCAAGTTGGCCTCAAGGCACCTGAGCAACTGCTGCGGTGCTACCCCCATCAGTTGTCGGGCGGCATGTGCCAGCGGGTATTGATCGCCATCGCCCTGGCCAATGACCCGCCGCTGCTGATCGCCGACGAGCCCACCAGTGCCCTCGACGTGAGTGTCCAGCGGCAGATCCTCGACCGTTTGCAGCATTTGGTGCACGCGCGCGGCAGCAGCCTGTTGCTGATCACCCATGACTTGGCGGTGGCGCTGGACCGGGCCGACCGTATTCTGGTCATGCGCCACGGCCAACTGCTCGAAAGCGGCACGCCCGAACACCTGTGGCATACCCCCAGCCACCCCTACACCCGCCAGTTGCTCAATGCCTCACCCTTGGCACGGTTGCAGCAGCGTCGTACCCGCCCGGCCGATCACCCTGCGGCGCCCTTGCTGCAGGTCACTGGGCTGCAGCGGCGCTTCAACCGCCAGGGGCCGGCGGCGGTGGCGGATGTCAGTTTCAGCCTGCCTCGTGGCAGCACTACCAGCCTGGTTGGCGAGTCGGGCTCTGGCAAGTCGACCACGGCGCGCATCATCCTGGCCCTGGAGCAGGCAGATGCAGGCAGCGTGTTGTTCGATGGCGAGCAGGTGCTTGGCGCAGGGCGCAAGCAGTTGCAGGCCTATCGGCGCCGGGTGCAGTTGGTCTACCAGAACCCTTGGGCTGCACTCGACCCGCGGCACAACCTGCTGGACATCATCAGTGAACCGCTGCGCGCCTTCGCCATCGGCAACCGGCGCGATGATCGCCAGCGGGTGGTCGAGCTGCTGGGGCGTGTCGGGCTACCTGCCGACTTGCTGCAGCGGCGCCCTGGTGAGTTGTCCGGTGGGCAACGGCAACGGGTCGCCATCGCCCGTGCGCTGGCCGCCGAGCCGGACCTGTTGGTACTGGATGAGCCGCTGTCGGCGCTGGACGCACCGGTGCAGGCGCAAGTGCTGGAGCTGTTGCAGACCTTGCAACGCGACCTGGGCCTGACCTACCTGTTCGTGTCCCACGACCTTGCCACGGTACGCGGCATCAGCGACCAGGTGCTGGTGATGAGCCAGGGCAGGCTGGTGGACCAAGGGCCTACCGAGCAGGTATTCGAGCAACCAGCGAGTGAGTACACACGCCGCTTGCTGGCGGATATGCCAGGGTGGCGAGGCCTGCAGCCGGCCCCACTAGCCCTGCCTTCCCGTCAAGCGCGATCCGGGTAGGAGCAGCCTTGTGCTGCGAAGAGGCCAGTGGCAGCAGCGAAGATTAACGGTGTCTTCACCGGCCTCTTCGCAGCGCAAGGCTGCTCCTACCTGGAATTTCCAATGATCAACGAGGACCATTGATCCCTACTTCGCGCCATCCAGCCCCATCTGCCAGAAATCGGCCTCCAGGCTCGACGCCTGGCCAAAAATCCCTGCCAGCTCCACGAACCGTTGCTCGGTCATGCTCCGCGCGGCCAGTTCATCCAGGTGCTTGCGGGCATTAGCCGCCACCTGCTGATACCCTTCCCCGGCATACTCAGCGATCCACTCACGGTAAGGGTGATCGCTCAGGTCACCAATCCGCTCAGCCAACGTCCGGCCAATTTCTGCATAGCCGATCACACAGGGCGCCAACGCCACATGCAGCTCCAGCAGATCGCCTGCGGCGCCGCAGTCGAGCACATAGCGGGTATACGCCACCGTGGCCTGGTGCTCGGGTGCGGCCTGGATATCAGCCTGGGTCAGCCCCCAGCGCGCGCACAGGCGCAGGTGCAGCTCGGTTTCGTCGAGAATCGCCGCGAGGCCCGCCTGGGCGGCGCGGATGTCGGCCGGCAGGCGGCTCTTGTAAGCGGCCAGGGCCCAGGCGCGGGCGAACTGGATCAGGAACAGGTAGTCCTGCACCAAGTACGTCCGGAACGCCGCCTCGCTCAGCGTACCTTCGCCCATCTGCTGCACGAAATCATGCTCGACATAGCGGTGCCACTCGCCCGTGGTGGCGGCCTTCAGGCGATTGAAAATATCCATGCTCACACCTCCCCCTCGTAAACCGCATCGAAGAAGGCCAGCTCCAAAGCCACGGTACGTAGGTAGAAATCGGTGCTCAGCTCGGCTTCCTGCGGCCCGACGCGGTCCAGTTCGGCCTGCAGGAAGGCGACGAACGCCTGGAACGCCGGGTTGTCGTGCAAGGTGATCCACTCGGCATGCACGAAGTGTTCAGGCAAGGGCTTCGGCGCCTTGAGCGCCCAGTCCAGGTACAACCCTTCGGCGACATTCAATACTGCCAACGCGGCGGCGTACGAGCGGGTGGCGGCTGCTTCACGCATGATCGCCTTGAAGCCTGCGGTCGGCGCAGTGTCCGCGGCCTCTACGCGTTGCGCCGGGCTGACGTCCAGCGCCTCGAAGGCGCGCAGGAAATAGGTGTTCTCATCGCTGGAGATCATCCCGGCGAACTGGCCGAAGCGCAGGCGTGCCTCGAAGGTGTCCGCGGTGGCGATCGCAGCGCCGAGCAGGGTCAGGAAGCTGTCGAGAAAGCGGTGGTCCTGCACCAGGTAGCGGACCATGATCGGGTCCGGCAGGCTGCCGTCGCACAGTTGGCTAACGAAGCGGTGCCCGACGGCCGCCGACCAGGTCGGCTCGCTCTGACGGCGCAGGGTTTGCGTGAAGCGTTCGGTCATGATGCTGTCCTCTGCAGGGGTGACAGCGAGACCGTTGAAGCTGGCATGGACTGGCCTCGCAGTGAGGCCGGCAAAAAGGCAGGTTTCAAGTCCCATCCCTTCGCCGGCATGATCCGGATCAGGTTCGAAGGGTCACCGCGCTGCAACGCTCAGCGGTTTCTCAGCCCGTTGCCGGGCTCCCCTTGGTGGCCACAGGTATACAGCAGGTAGGAAGGTGCTGTCACGCCCCAAACACTGGGCCTTGGGTGACCCGCTTGTGGGTGCCTGTCCCCAGCCCTGGCACGCCATTATTTAGCGCGACTCAGGTTTTTAAAGGATTTGTTTAACAAAGCATTACCGAAACATCTGTTGGCACAGCCGTTGCTCAGGCCCCTTAACCAGGCAAAACGCCATTGATGGCCCCAAGCCATAACGCCGCGAGCGAGGCACCAGGCAATGAAAACACCTGCCGTGAGTCACCCAACCAGGCACACATTCAAACTGTCTGCCGTCACCGTGCTGATGCTCAGCCTTGGGCTGAACCCGGCAATCGCGTCTTCCCTCGATGACGTCGGCCAGCCGCCGCCGACCGACCCCTCGGCCTATACCGACCAGCCGGACGACCCAAACCCGGCGCTGCTCAACCTGTACACTTTGCCGGAAGCCAACGAAGGCTCGTTGGAGCTGACCGATGGCGTCCATGGCGACCGCTCTACCGTGCGCCAGGACAACGTACTGCCGCCTGCGTTGCAAACCTCTGAAAAGTACCCCACCAACGGCAAGCCCAGCCCGTTGTTCGGTGCGCAGCCGTTCACCCAGCAACTGCTGCTGTTCGAAGAATTCGGCCCGGAAAAGCTCGACCCCAGCATCCCGGCACCTGACCTGACCTTCCCCGTACCAACCCTAGGCGCGGCCCCCGCGCAAGACCCCAATGTGGTCGCCCGCAGCGGCCCCAGTGGCACCGCCCTGGAAGCCTTCCTCAAGCAACCGGGCCTGTACCCCTTCCCTACCCAGTTCTCCAACGTGCTCGACCGCAACCCGTGGAAAGCGCAGATAGAGATGTTCCTCAACCGCCACCCGGTCGGCTCGCCGGCTGAAGGCCGCCCACCAGGAAAGGGCTGGTCCCATCAGCGCTGGAACGAGTTCTACCCTCAGGCTGCGTTCAAGACCGCCCAAGCTGGCGCACGCATCAACCTCGGACTGCGTGACCGCAAGCAAATGCACAACTATGCGGTCGGTGAGTTCGCGCCAGGCGGGCTGTACTACCAGACCTCGGACATCCCCACCACGTTGGGCACCACCAAGGGCATCGACACCCGCTTCCACCCAAGCTTCCCTCTGCAAAACCACAAATCGCTGTGGACCTTCGACGGCACCTTCCCGCCCAAGCTGCTGATGGTCCGCTATGGCCAGCCGATCTTGATGCGCCATTACAACGCCTTGCCGATCGACCCGTCGGCCAACGGCGGCTTTGGCCTGCACACCATCTCCACCCACGAGCACAACGGCCACTCCCCGGCCGAGAGCGATGGCTTTGCCAACGCCTACTTCTTCCCCGGCCAGTACTACGACTACCGGTGGCCGGTGCAGTTGGCCGGTTACGACACCATCAACACCCGCGCCCAGGACCCACGCGCGGCGTTCCCCTGCGCACCGGGCGAAACGCTGTACGTCAACGACGCCTCACCGGGCCTTAAAACCTGCGAAAACGGCAGCATCAAGATTCGTGGCGACTGGCGCGAAACCATGAGTACCCACTGGTTCCACGATCACATGATGGATTTCACGGCGCAGAACGTCTACAAAGGCAACGCCGTGATGATGAACTACTACAGCGCCCTGGACCGCGGCAACGAGGCCCTGCAGGATGGCGTCAACCTGCGCTTCCCCAGTGGTTCGGCCATGCCGTGGGGCAACCGCGACTACGACGTCAACCTGGTGATTGCCGACAAAGCCTGGGATGCCAATGGCCAATTGTGGTTCAACCCGTTCAATACCGACGGCTTCCTCGGCGACCAGATCCTGGTCAACTGGCAGTACCAGCCCAAGCTGAAAGTACGGGCGCGTAGCTACCGCTTCCGCATCCTCAATGGGTCGGTGTCGCGCTATTTCAAGTTCGCCGTGGTGCGTGAAATCGCCGGCAGCAGCGGCGAATTCAAGGGCCCGTCCGGCTCCAACGTGTCGTATGCCCGCGTGCCGTTCCACATGATCGCCAACGACGGCAACATCATGGAACATGCCGTGCCATTCGACGGCACCTTGGACCTCAACGGCGACGGTGACCTCAAGGACAACAACGGCATTATGCCGCTGCAAGGCATCGCCGAGCGTTACGACATCATCATCAACTTCGCCAAGAACGGCATCAAGGCAGGCGACAAGCTGTACTTCGTCAACCTGATGGAGCACCAGACCGGCAAGGGCCCGAACCAGGCCATTTCCCTGGCCGATGTGCTGTCGGAGAAATACAAGGCGGTCATCAAGCAGACCAGCAAGGGCCCGCAGTGGGACAAAGGCGACCCGGTGGTGGGCAAGTTCATGCAACTGCTGGTGCAGCCTTACAGCGGCCAGGACCTGAGCATGGACCCAGTCGCTTATGAACCGGCCAAGCCGGGCAAGGCCGCAGGCCTGAAGATGATCCCGCTGACCCTCGACCGCAACGCCGTGGCCGACCAGGCCAAGCTCAAGGATGCCCGCCACCGCGAGTTCATCTTTGGCCGCTCCGACGGCACCGACACCACCCCCTGGACCATCAAGACCGATGGCGGCTTCGGCTACAGCATGGACCCACGGCGCATCAACGCAGCGCCGCAACTGGCCAACGAAGCCACCCAAGGCGGCTTTAGCGGCGACGGCACCCTGGAAGTGTGGAAGATCAAGAATGGCGGCAATGGCTGGAGCCACCCGGTGCATGTGCACTTCGAGGAAGGCATCGTGCTCAGCCGCGACGGCAAGGCACCGCCAGAGTGGGAAAAGTGGGCGCGTAAGGACGTCTACCGCATTGGGCCGGATGCCGACTCATCGGAAGAAGTGGAAATGGCCATCCGCTTCCGCGAGTTTGCCGGCACCTACATGGAGCACTGCCACAACACCCAGCACGAAGACTCGTCGATGCTGCTGCGCTGGGACCTGGAGCACCCTGGCCAGTTCCAGGTGATGCCTACCCCGTTGCCGGGTTGGGACGGTGTGGAATACGTCGCTTCTGTAGGCCTGCCGACCTTCCGCACGTCTGGCCACAATGATAACGACGATACCAACAAGCCACCGGTTGCGGTCAACGACAGTGCTGCCACCACGGCCGGCAAGGCGATCACGCTCAATGTGCTGGCCAATGACACCGACCCCGAGCGCAACCTGCCCTTGACCGTCACTGGCCTCAGCCAGCCGGATTCGGGCATGGGTACCACCAGCACCGACGGCACCACGGTGACCTACACCCCACCCGCCACCGTCGCTACACCGTTCACCGCCAGCTTCAACTACTCGGCGCGCGACGCCAAAGGTGCCGAGTCGGTCGCCCCGGCGGCGGTCAGCATCGCGGTGAGCCCGGCATTACCGGTCGACAACATCCAGGTCAGCAGTGCCTCGGTGCAAGTGCGCAGCGGCAACCGCTACACCTGGGAGCTGGCGGGCACCACCTCGGTGGCTACCGGCAATGCCATCAACGTGACGGTGGCCACCACCAGCGGGCCGTTGAACCTGGGTGCTGCCACGCTGACCGCGGCCACCACCGGCGCCCGTTGGCGGTTGTCGGTTACTACCACCGGCAACGGCCCGGCAACACCGGCGACAGCGACCGTGACATCGACGCTGGGGCAAAGCGTGACAGCGCCAATCAGCATCAAGTAAGCAAAGCAGGTGTAGGAGCAGCCTTGCGCTGCGAAGAGGCCAGTGACAACACAATGCCATTTTGGTGCTTTTACTGGCCTCTTCGCAGCACAAGGCTGCTCCTACAACGGTTTGTGTAGGATCTTTTACGGAGGAGTGCTTCATGACCGGCTCATGGCGTGTTCTGCTCGTGCTGTCGCTGTTCGCTGCCAGCATCCCGTTCTGGCCCGTGCAACCCCGGCAAGCCCCACCCCAAGAAACCGCCACCCCCTGGGGCGCCGACTACTTCCCCAATACCCCCCTGCTGACCCAGGACGGTGAAAAAGTGCACTTCTTCGATGACCTGATCAAAGACAAGGTCGTCGCCATCAACTTCATCTTCACCGGCTGCTTCGACTCCTGCCCGGTGGAAACCGCGCGCCTGCGCCAGGTGCAGAAAATCCTCGGCGACCGGGTCGGCAAGGACATATTCCTCTACTCCATCAGCATCGACCCCTACAACGACACGCCGGCCACCCTCAAACGCTACGCCGAAAAATTCGCCATCGGCCCCGGCTGGACCTTGCTCACCGGCGAGCCTGCCGACATCGAGCAATTGCGCAGAAGCTTGGGCCTGTACATAGAAGGCCTGGAAAACGGCCGCTCCAAAGACCACAACCTGAGCCTGATCATCGGCAACCAGGCCACCGGCCGCTGGATGAAAGCCTCGCCCTTCGAGAGCCCCTACATCCTCGCCGACCGCCTGGGCAACAGCTTGCACAACTGGAAGCAAGCCAGCGCCATGGCCAACGACTACGCCCATGCGCCGGAAGTCCGCTCGCCCAGCAGCGGCGAGCAGATCTTCCGCACCCGCTGCTCTTCCTGCCATACCCTGGGCGACGCCGAGCCAGGCGTGCAACGGGGCATCGGCCCCGACCTGTTAGGCGTGACCCGGCAACGCGATGCCAGGTGGCTGAGCCGCTGGCTGAAAGAGCCAGATCAGATGCTTGCGCAAAAAGACCCGCTGGCGATGCTGCTGTACGAGCAATACAACCGCCTGGCAATGCCCAACATGCGGCTGGGCGATGCCGAGGTCGCTGCACTGATGACCTACATCGAAGAAGAAACCACACGCTTGCAGACGCCTTTGGCAGATACGGCAAAACCTTGATGGCAATTAATCTTCATCGTCATGACCGACTTACACTACTGCGGGGCCTGCGACTCATTAGGTTTCAGTAGTGTTTTTCCCTTGCGCCATAATGCTTTGCGGATGTTTCTGCGGATAATGTCGGGGACCTCAAAGCCCAACGATTCCCATTTTTCCCTTCCAGGTTGACCCTCCGTTCTACTGTTGATCACTAGCTCGCGAGCCGACCTACTTCGGTTAATTCGGCTAGCTCGGTCAGTGCCTAGTCCTTTATAGGATTTTTTCAAAGTATTGTTCCAGCTCAGAAAACGTTGGGCCTGCGCTGTTGTATAGATCGGTTTAACATTGTTAAGAAGTGTAACCCGGCTCTCGGCTCCGGGTGGTTGATGCAAAGCTGAGGAAGTTGCGGGAACGGGTGATTGCCTAGCCGTCTGAGCGGAGGGGGATGTTACGGGAGTGTATGAAACAGCCGGCGAGGGCACTGGGGAAGTAGGTATGGCAGCAGGAGATTGCAGAACAAATAAATCAGCATCCCAACTAGGCGGCGATTGCGGAGCGGCAAAGGGAGAACCGGAAAGGTCGATATCTGGCGTATTCATTCGTGAGGGGGGGCTCGGGCTCCTCATGTGCCCCGAGGGATCCGTATAGTTTACCGGATCGTTATCGCAGTACAGGTAGGCATTGAAACCGCCTGCATCGAAAGGGCTAAAAGAATCTGGCGAATAAAAGCGCATGAGCGATGGGCTGTAAATGCGTGTGCCATTGCCTAAGAGGTACAGATTCTCCTGCAGACTTTGTAGTTCCCCATTAAAGCCGAGTCTCGTACTGAGGGCATTGTTGTCATGCCCATAGGTTGTGTAGCGGCAAGGTTCAAGTGGGTGACCCGTATGATCGGCACGATCAAGTACCGAGTGGTTGCCATCACAAGCCAGTAATAGCGTACGGTTTAAGGTCTCGTCATGCCGCAACTCAGCCAACGGCAGAGGTCCACTACGAACGAAAACAAACTTCCCCCTGGTGCTCATCACAACACTTGGGTGGCTGCCTTGATAAAAGTATTGTGTTTTGAGAACCATGCTGCCCACCGTCGACTGAACTGTATCTTTGAGCTTACCGCCGCCCTCCCTGAGAGGTAACTGGTAAATTTAACAGTCTTCAATCCTGGCAGCCGGATCAATTTATCCATTTCTCTACAGCCGGCGATATACTGAATGCCCAATATCGTGGGGACGTAGGATGAGGATGAACGCAGCACCATGACCGACATCGAGCGCTACGTCCGCGCCGCCACCCGTGACAACACGCGGCGCAGCTACCAGGCTGCCATCGACCATTTCGAGACCCAATGGGGTGGTTTCCTGCCGGCCACCGCCGAGGGCGTGGCCCGTTACCTGGCCGACCACGCCGAGCAGCACGCGGTGAGCACTTTGCGTCAACGCCTCGCGGCCCTCAGCCAATGGCACATCAGCCAGGGCTTCCCCGACCCGACCAAGGCGCCGCTGGTGCGCCAGGTACTGCGCGGTATTCGCACCCTGCACCCGACACCGCCAAAACAGGCTGCACCGCTGTTGCTGCAACACCTGCAAACCGCCGTGCAATGCTTCGAGGACGAAGCCCGCCAGGCACGCGAATGCCACGACTTGGCCACCCTGCGCCGAGCGCGTCGCGACACGGCGCTGCTGTTGCTGGGCTTTTGGCGAGGGTTTCGGGGGGACGAGCTGGCGCGCCTGCGCGTCGAGCACATCCAGGCTGAAGCCGGTGTCGGCATCACCTTGTTCCTGCCTCGCAGCAAGGGTGACCGCGAAGCGCTTGGCGTGCAGCACCGCACGCCGGCACTCAAGGCATTGTGCCCGGTCAGCGCGTACCTGCAGTGGATCGAAGTGGCCGGCATCGCCCATGGCCCGGTGTTTCGCAAGCTCGACCGCTGGGGCAACCTCAGCGACGCGGCGCTCAACAGCAACAGCCTGGTTGGGCTGCTCCGGCGCATGCTGGAGCGTGCCGGGGTACCGGCGGCGTTGTACACCGGCCACTCGCTGCGCCGTGGTTTCGCCACGTGGGCCACGGCCAATGGTTGGGAACTGAAGTCGTTGATGAGCTACGTGGGCTGGAAGGACGCCAAGTCAGCACTGCGCTACATCGACTCGGCGCAACGCTTTGGTGAGCTGGCCGTGTTACCGGCCAGCCAGGTGCACAACCTCATTCCTTGAAGGCGTGGCGAGCAATGCCGCCGATTTCCGGGCGGATCGCATAGAGGTCGCCGGCATCCGGGTAGTGCCGCAGCTCTACAGCGTTCATGCCGAACCGCGCGGTGGTGATATACAAGGTGGTCATCCCTTCACCGCCAAAGCAGCAGCTGGTCGGGCGCGTCACCGGCATCACCACCTGGTCGGTCAGGTGGCCGTGACGGTCGTAATGCAGCAAGCAACTGCCATTGAACTGGCACACCCACAGCCCGCCTTCGCGGTCTAGCGCAATGCCGTCTGGGCGCCCTAGCTCGGCAGGCGTTTCGGCAAACAGCGTAACCTCGGTCAAGCGGCCTTCGGGCAGGTACTCGGCGCGGTAGATGGCGCGGGCGACCGAGTCGACGAAGTAAACGCTGTGCCCGTCTTCCGACCAGGCCAGTCCGTTAGGCAGCGCCATGCCATCGTGGATCACCTGGTCGCTCAGTTCTGCGTCGAAACGGAACAAGGCGCCGGTTTTGCCACTTGGGGCTTCGTCCATCAGGCCGCTGACGAAACGGCCCTGGGGGTCGCAGGCACCATCGTTGAAACGGTAGGTGGAACGCGGGTGAACCGGCACGGAGTATTGCCGCACCTTGCGCGCGTTCACGTCCAGAATGGCGACACTGGAATCCTCGGTGAAGATCAGGTTGCCCTGGTCGGTCAGGGCCAGGGCGCCAATGCGTGCGGCCGACTCATACAGGCTTTCGACCTCGCCGTCCGGGTTCAACCGATTGATGCGCCCATCGGTGATATCGACGAAGTACAGCGCGCCGCTGCGCGCGTCCCAAACCGGGCTCTCGCCCAGGTCGGCGCGGGTGTTGGCGACCTTGACCGGTACGTAGTGGCATTCCTTGATGCGGCTCCAGCGTTCGGCCACTTCCTTGAAGTTGCCCGCCTGTACCCGCGCCAGGTCGCGTGGGTAGCTGACGCCGCTGTTCTCGGTGAAACGGGTGGCGGTGAACTGCCCGTTGCTGGCACGCAGGATGTAGCCCGTGTCGCGGCACAGCGAGCTGGCCAGGTACAACAACCCTGGGGTGACCCATTCGGGCTTGAGCTCTTCCGGTGCCTGGGTCACGCCCCACATGCGGGTCTTGGCCACGGGCGAGATGGCATTGACCAGGATGCCGTGCTCCATCCCTTCCATGCTCAAGGCGTTCATGATGCCGACCTGGGCCATCTTGCCGGCTGAGTAGGCGACCAGCCCCGGCTGCGAATAGCGCTGGTACATGGCGCGGTCCGAGGTGGTCAGCACCACGCGCGGGGCGGCGGAATGCTTGAGGTACTTCCAGGCATGCTTGGCCAGCCACACCGGGGCGTGCACGCTGATGCCCAGCGCGCGCTGAAGAAAGGCTTCTTCCTGCGCTTCGATGCCCTGGTAATCGACCCAGCCTGCATTGTGAATGAGGATATCCAGTGCGCCAAACTGCTCGATGGCCAGCTCGATCAATTGTTGGCAGGCGCGTTCGTCTTCCAATTGCCCGGCATGGGCGATCGCGTTGTAGCCCTTGGCCTGCAGGGCCGCGAGTGCCTGGGCCAGGGCCGACGGGTCCTCGCCCTGGCCTGCCCGGTCAGTCCCCAGGTCGCTGATGACCACGCGGGCGCCTCGCTCGGCCAGTGCCATGGCGTAAGCCAGGCCCAGCCCTTGGGCAGCACCGGTGATGATCGCGACTTTGTTCTTGAATGGGTCTGTGATTGGCATTGCAGGGCACCTTCGATTCTCCTTTTTTACGATAACAATAAAAAAATCAATGACTTAATATTAAAAGCATGCAACTTTGATATCTCAGGGATATCACCGAGGCTTTGTCACTCGGTGGCCACGCACTATGATGGCCGCCTTGCAGGGGTGGCGCCTGCCAGGCACCCCGGCAAGTCGATGAAGGAACATAGAATGATCGAGACACGTTTGCTCAGGCAGTTCATCGCCGTAGCCGAAGAACTGCACTTCCACAAGGCCGCCATCCGCCTGCACATGGCGCAGCCGCCCCTGAGCCAAGCGATCAACCGCCTTGAAGAAAAGCTCGGCTTCAGCCTGTTTCTGCGCAACAAGCGCGGGGTCAAGCTGACTGCCGCTGGCATGGCCTTTCTGGAAACCGCCTACCGCACGCTCAAAGAGCTGGAGCAAGGCATCGAATACGCGCGCAATGTCTCGGAAGGCATCTGCGGCAAGCTGACCATCACGGCCATCTCCATTGCGTATTACGAGTCGCTGCTCACGACCTTGCGCAGGTTCCGCGAGGTCTACCCCAATGTACGCCTGACCATCCGCGAGATGCCCTCAGCCTCGCAGGCCAAGGCCTTGATGGCCGGCGAAGCCGACATCGGTTTCATGCGCAAGCTGCCGATGCCGCCCGATACCATCGAGTCGCGGCTGTTGCTCAACGAGCAGATCATCATGGCCCTGCCCGCCAACCACGCCAGGGCCCATCAGCCGCTGGTCGACCTGCGCGATTTTGCCGAAGAGGACTTCGTCTTCACCCCGCAAGCCCTGGGCAGTGGCTACCACAGCCAGTTGATCGCCCTGTGCGAGTCGGCCGGTTTCTACCCCAAGGTGGTGCAGGAGGCGGCGCAGATCCACACCCTGATCGGCCTGGTCGCCTGTGGCTTCGGCGTGGCCCTGGTGCCGGAATCGATCGCTTACTCGACGCTGCGTGAGCGCGTGCAATTCCGCCCGATCCGCCCGATCAAGGACCAGCCCACCCCAACCATGGGCCTGTACATGAACTGGAACATCCAGAACGCTTCGCCGGCCCTGGGCAGTTTCATCGCCATGCTCGACCAGGGCGCGCCGAAGCGCTTCAGCGACACCCTGCAAAACCCTCTGATCCTGTAGCCCTACACCGTCAACCGGTACTCATGTAGCCAGGTGTCCAGCGCCAGGGCCGTCTCCAGGTTGTTACGCCGCAGTTGCGAGTTGAAATAGCCCTCGGGCTGGCGCAACTCGCCGGCCAGCCGGCCGTGGTCGATGACCTGGAACACGGGCCGGTCTGGCGCCTTCAGCAACTGCCGGGTGCGCTCGCGCAGAAAGCGCTCATAGGCCAGGTTCGCCGAGGTCGGGTACGGGCTTTTGCGCCGTTGCAACACCGCAGGCGGTACCCGGTCGGCGCCGGCCTGCTTGAGCAACCATTTTTCCTCGCCATCCTTGCCCTTGATCGACCACGGCACGTTGTACACGTACTCCACCAGTGAATGATCAGTGAACGGCACCCGCACCTCGAGGCTCGCGGCCATGCTCAGGCGGTCCTTGCGATCCAGCAGAATCGGCAGCCAGCGCTGCAGGTGCATGTGGCAGATTTCGCGCATGCGCCGTTCCTGCGGACTGTCCCCTGGCAGATGCTCGACGCTGTCCAGGGCCTGGTGATAACAGCTGTCCTGATACTGGGCAAAATCGCAGGCCCGGTTGAACTCAGGGTTGATCAGTTCGGGCTGCAGCAGTTGCATGCGCGACAGCCAAGGGAAGCGCGCTGCGGCCACGGCCTGCGGGTCGCGGAACCAGGCGTAGCCGCCAAACACTTCATCTGCCGCCTCACCGGAGATGGCCACCGTGGAATGCGCGCGGATCGCCTTGAACAACAGGTACAGCGAGGTGTCCACGTCGCCGAAGGTGGCCGCGCTGTCGTTGGCGCGGTACACCGCCAGGCGAGCCAGGTCCGACACCAACTCCCGGTTCTCGATGAGGATGGTCTGGTGCCGGCTGCCGATGTACTGGGCCGCCGCCAGGGCATAAGGTTGGTCACGTTCGGGGCGAAACGCATCACCCTGAAACTGCTCGGCCTGGCCGACGAAATCCACCGAGTAGGAATTCACCGCCCCGCCCTGCTCGGCCACTAATCGCTGTTGCGCCATGGCAGTCAGCAGGGTCGAGTCCAGGCCACCGGACAGCAGCGAGCAAACCGGCACATCGGCATGCAACTGCTCGCCCAAGGCATTGTCGAGCAGCTCGCGGGTGCGTTCGACCGTGGTCGCCAGGTCGTCCTGATGCTCACGGCGTTGCAACTGCCAGTAGCGGCTGATCTTCACCTGCCCCTGGGGCCGCCAGGACAAACGATGCCCCGGCGGCAGTTCGCTGACCCCGCGAAAGGCAGTGCGGGTGGTCCCACGGGACAGGCTCAAGGCATCCACCAGGCCTACCGCGTCCAGGGTGCTGGCAACCTCGGGGTGGGCAAGAATCGCCTTGATCTCGGAGCCGAACAGCAGCCCCTGCTGGTGACGGGCGTAGTACAGCGGCTTGACCCCCAAGCGGTCACGCACCAGCAGAAAGTGGCCATCGCGCCCATCGAACACGGCGAAGGCGAACATGCCGTTGAGGTGGTCGCAGCACTGCTCGCCCCACTCCAGGTAGGCGTGCAGCACCACTTCGGTGTCGCTGCGTGTTTTAAACACATGCCCGGCCTGGCGCAAGCGTTCGCGCAGGGCATGGTGGTTATAGACCTCGCCGGTGTACACCAGCGCGACGTCTTCACCCGTGGCGAAGCGGTAGGTCATGGGCTGCACGCCACCGCTCAGGTCGATGATGGCCAGGCGCCGATGCCCCAGCAAGGCATTGCGGTGCTGCCAGCTGCCGCTGGCATCCGGCCCCCGCAAGGCCAGGGTATCGGTCATGGCGCCGAGCACCTCGCGCTGTTGCGCGAGGTCGCGGGTGTAGTCCACCCAGCCTGTAATTCCGCACATGGTTCGCCCCTTACACCTGAAGACGACGGGTAGGCAGCAGGCCGATCAGCGCCTGCACGCGTTTGGCGATGTCCAGCAACTGCAGCTCGCTGTCGCGTCGGCCCATGATCTGTATCGCCAGGGGCGCCTTGCCGTCAGCGCTGAGGGCGATCGGCACGGTAATGGCCGGCAGGCCGCTGAAACTGGCCAGAGGGGTGAAACCGATTTTCTGGGCGTAGTCGTGATCGTCCGGAGACGGAATGGTCGAATCACCTGGTTGTGGGCTGCGCCGGTCGAAGGGCCGGTTCGGGTCCATCGGAAAAATAACGACATCCACCTGAGCGGCCTCGAACCAGGCATCTATACCCGCACGCACGGCGTCCATGCGGGCATGAATGCGCAAGTAGTCGCTGTCGCTTACCCCTTCACCTACCTTGAGCGCGCTGAGCGTTGACCAATGCAGTTCGCAGTCGAAGCGCCGCGCCCAGGCCGCAGACGCCAGCCAAGCGTCGCGCGCACACAGCTGCCAGGCATCGCCACGGCAGGCCCACAGGTCGGGCATGGCCACTTCACGCGGGGCCATGCCCAGGTCGGCCAGTGCAATACGGGCCTGGCTCAACATGTCGAGCATTGGTGCGCTGGTCAGCGCAGGGTCGAGCACGTGTTCAAGCACGCCGACACGGTACTGCTGCTTGAGCGGTTGCTGATCGCCCAGCAACGGCCCCAAGCCCAGCATCGGCAGCAGCAGGGCAAGGTCGTCGGCGCTGCGGGTCACCCAACCCAAGGCGTCCATGCGTGGCGACAGCGGGAATACTCCGGCCAGGCTGGCGGCCTTGTGGGTCATGCGCAAGCCGACCATGCCACAGTGGGACGCCGGCCAACGCACCGAGCCCAGCACATCGGTACCCAACGAGATGTCGCACAGGCCTGCAGCCACGGAAACCGCAGACCCGGTGCTGGAACCCGACGGGTCGATGGTCGGGAAATGCGGGTTGCGGCAGCCTGCGCCGAACGCGATGTTCAGCTCGGTGGTCGCCACCTTGCTGGTCAGCGCGATACGCGGGTCGAGGTGGCTCAGCGCCTCGGCGCTGCGTTGCGGGTAGTGACGGTAGCTGCGCAGCCCCAGGCGGGTCGGTAGGCCGGCGACGTCCACGGTGTCCTTCACCCCCAGCCGGACCCACGGCGCCTCAACTGGGCGGGTGCTGGTCAGGCAGCGATAGTGGCTGTCGGCGTGATCGCGCCAGGCCTCATACTGTGCAGCCCAATCAGCCGCCAGTGCAGGGCTGCGTTCCAGCAGTTCGAGGCGCTTGCGCAGGCTTAGGCCGAGGTATTCTGGCTGTTCGCGGCCGCTGGCCAGCGGCGCACCGCAGTGGTTCAGGTAATGGGCGATGGTGCCCTGGGTATCAGCATGGCTCATGGGTGTATTCCTTGACAGTGGATGAGGCGGCCCACGGTTGGGGCTTGCCGGTGGCAGACAGCGGCAGGTGTGCGACCCGGCGCACGGCGACCGGTCGCGGGTGGTGCGCAGGCCAGTGCGTGAGCGCTTCGCGCACGGCCTGCTCGGTCAACGTTGGCGAACTGAACAGCACTTCGAACGCTTCGGCGCGCAACCCATCGCGCACCGGCACGCAGGTCAGGTTCGGGCACTGCAGGCGTTGGCCGAGCTCGCAGGCCAGGCGCGCCAGGTCGAGCCGAACCCCGTTGACCTTGATCAGGCTGCTGGCCCGGCCCAGCCATTGAAAGCGTCGCGCGTCCAATGGCAGCACCAGGTCATCGCAACGGTGATGGTGTGCCGGGGTTGCAGCGCCCTGCTCCCGCGCGATACGTGGGCTGCTGACGTCTAGCGGGCTGGCAGCGCCGATCGGGCTCAGCAACTCGACATCGCTCAGCAGCGTCCACGGTTGCTCTGCGGTACTTTGCGCATCCAGCGCGCGATAGGCCATGGCGCCGGTTTCGGTGGCACCCAGCAGCTCGATGAAGCGCACCTGCGGCCCTGCAAAGCGGTGCACGGTGGCCAACGCGTCCGGTGGCAACAGCGATGCGCTGTGCACCACCAGTACCGAACGCCGTGCTGACAGGCGCGCCAGCAGTGCAGGCAAGAGCCGCCAGGTACTGGCAATGGCGAGGATCACACAGGGCCCGTCGCCATCGAGTTGCGGTAACTGCTGCTGTTCCAACGAGCAGGCCTGCAACCGCGCGCTCAGCCATTGCGCACCGACCTCGCCCAGGATCATCCCGTAGCTGTGGCAGCTCGGCGCGAACGACAGGACCTCGGTCGCGTCAGCCGCCCAGCGGCCGAGAATCAGCGCGGCCTCGTCGACCATTTGCGCGTGGCTGCGTAGCCAGTGGCGTGGCGCGCCGGTGGAGCCCGACGTGGTGAACAGATGATCGCCGCTCACGGGGTGGCCTGCAGGGTCAATTGGTCTTCGCGTTTCTGGGCGACGAACTGCTCCATCTTTTCCAGTGTTTCAAACCAGTAGCGAACGTCGTCACTCAGGTAATCCACTTCGATGGCGAAACAGGCTTCAATGGCGGTGATGACTTCGACGGCCATCAGGCTGTCGAAACGTTCGCCTAGAAAATCGCGGAAGCTGTCGCGCTTATCGATGGCGTTGACCTCGTCGCCGAGTAGTTGCGCCAGTGCCTGACGAATCTGCTGCTCAATAGAAAGGTTGCTCACGCGCCTGGTTTTCCTTGTTGATGGTGGGCATTGATCAAGGCCGTTCCCGCGCTGTAGAACACGTGTTCTGGCAGGATCGGATCAAACTGCAAATAGATGAAAGCGTTCGGGTAGTGACTGACCAGGCAGCGGTGCAGGCCTTCGGCCAAGGCCGCATGGGCCAGCCCGTCGCGCGCCACCGACAGGGTGATGCGCAGGTAGAACTGCAACGCCACGCCGCTGCTATCCACGGTCGGCAACGGCATGCCGGCGCTGAACACACACCCAGGTTCCAGCACATTGAAAAACACCATGCAATGCGCGGTATCGGCGCCCTGCGCTTTCAGCAGGCGGGTGAACGCCAGGGCCAGGCGCTTGCGCTCGATGGGCTGCAGTGGTGCGCAGGTAACAGTAATGGTTGGCATGCCTGCTCCTCACGACAGCTGCAGGTTGGGCAGGTGCTGACGCCTGCCTTCGGCAAACGCCTGCAACAGGCGCCCCAGGCAATCGGACAATGCGTCGTGGCCCTCCAGGTACAGCGGCGACCAGGCATGGCCTTGGCCGCTGCGCACTTTGTCGAGAAAGAACTGCAGGTGCGCGCGGTCGACCGGCAACCCCTGCGCGGCGCCAAACGCCACGGCCTGGTAGGTGCTGAGCAAATCAGGGATGCGCTGCCCGAGGTTGGCGAAGCCGCCCTGGCGCACCTTGTGTGCAACCAGCAGTTCGTTTGCCTGCTCGCGCACATCCCAGCCCGCATGGTGCAGGCAGATCAAGGCTTGCAGGCTGGCACGCAAGGACGCCTGCCCTCGTGGGTAGGCGGCGTGCCCACCTTGTTGAGCGCAACTGGCCACAAAGGCCTCCAGCGCCACAAGGTCGACCCCAGCGTTGTTGCCCAGTTGCTGGAGGATCGCCACCGCAGACGCCGTGGACACCAGGTCCGACCCGCGCCCCTCCCAGAACCCGAAGCCACCATCGGGGTTCTGCAACGAGGCCAGCCAGTGCCCGACCGCCTTGCGCGCCGCTGGCTGGCCGGCGAAGGCGCCCGCCGCCAGGCCCCAATTGGTGCAGCGGACTTCAGCGCCCCGCCCTGGCATGTACATGAGCCCAGGCTCGTTAGGCATCTGGCAGCCTTCGATCCAGTGCAAGGCTGCCGCCCGCTGCGCAGCACTCAGCTGTTCGCCGAGCACGGCAGCTGCCGTGGTCAGCACATCCGCCGCGCTGTCGACCTGCCGATAGGTGTAGCCACCCTGAGGCAGCGCCAAGGTCGCGATGAACCGTGCAATGTTATCTGCCAGGTGGGCCACCGGCTCTCCCAACGCCTTGAGCGAGCCCACCGCGCAAAAAGCGGCCCAGACGTCCTCGCCGTCATAGCCCTGCCAACGCACGAAAGCGCCACTGGGCCGACGCAGTGCGTCGATCCAGGCGATACACGCGTGGCGCGCCAAGGGCTGCGCATGCAATGCCGCAAGGCTCGCCGTGGCGCGGTAGGTCGCCCACAGGCACGGTTGCTCGGCAGCCTCGCTGAAACGAAAGCCGCCGCTTTCCACCTGCTGCGCCTGCAACCAGGCAATCAACCGCGGCAGGTCCCACCGCGGTGCTGGCAGCCCTTGATGGGCCAGGGCTCGCGCGGCCATCACGCCGTAGAAGCAGGCTCGGGTGTCAGCCAAATTGCGCCGGGCAAAGTCCGCCGACCAACTGAGGCCGCCATTGCTGCACTGCAGCCCTTCCAGCCAGGCGTACAACGCCGGGGCATCGGCCACTTGCCCCTGGCACACCTCGATTAACGTACGCACTGCATAGTGGGTGGCCCAGACATCCGCCGTCTGCCCGGGGCACATGGCGTAGGCATCACCGTCGAACAGCGTTTGCAGCCAATCGGCAGTTTGGGCGCCATGGTCAATGGCGATACCCAGGTCCTTGAGCGTTTCGGTGCAATAAAAAGTCGCCCAGGCGTCGGATGGCATGCCCTTGCTCCAGGCGAACCCCCCGTCGCGGTTACGCCGGGACTGGATATAGCTGCGCAGGGCCGGCGTATCGACGCTGTCGAGGCGCTCGACCCAGGCCAGGCTGCGGATCGCGGCGTATGTGCACCACAAGTCAGGCTGGCCGTTGCCCAGACCGTGCCCTTGGGCAAGGGGTGACGTGGTCATTGCTTGCCCCCCACGAAGCGCAGGTTGGTCTTCTTCCAGCTTTTTTGCGAGCCACCGCTCTTGTTGATGGCCGACAAGTTGTTGACGAACAACACACGGCTCCAGCGCAGCCCCATCAGTTGCTCGGAACGTGCCAGCAGCTGCGCTTGTAATAGGCCTTCCTGGGCGTTGTCCCAGTGCACGTCACGCTCAAGGATCAACGCGGCGCTGTCGTTCTGGCGGTCGATTTCGATCACATAGCCGGTGGCGTCGCAGGCGCCGTAGACCACCTCTTCGACGGCGCGAATCTCAAGGTCTACGCCGGCCACCGCGATGCTGTCGCTGTCGCGGCCATTGACCAACAGGCTGGGGCTGCTCCGCCCGGCTTGCCACGGCGCGGTAAGGGTGACGCTGTCGCCAGTGTCCAGCCGCAGTAACGGGCGCGCGTACAGGTTCAGCGGGGTGACGACGAGGCGGCCTGTCAGGCCTTCGGCGGGCGTTACCAGCCTGCCGTCCGGCAACAGCAGCTCGAAATAATTGGTGGCCGTGGCCAGGCGCATCTGCTGGTCCGCGCCTACGGCTGCCAGCGTGCCGGTCTCGGTACTGCCATAACTGGCGTCGTGTACCTCGCAGTGCCACCCGCGGGCCAAACGGTCACGAAACGGCTGGGTGTTGACCTCGCCCAGCAGCATGATCGTGCGCACCGACTGGGCAAACGTGTCGAGCAGCTCCCGCTGCTTGAGGTAGCGGGTCAGTTGCACCAGTACGCCGGGGGCGATGAACAGCACCGTGGGCCGGTAGGTGTCGAAGGTCGTGCACACCCGTTCCCAGTCGGTGATGCCGGTGGTAAAGGGATAGAGCCGTACATGCGACACGTCGAGGTATTCGCAGACGTTAGCGATCAGGTCGCCGACCGGCACGATGTCCGATGGCATCAGGTTGGCCACCCGCGCCCCGGGCTGCAGCACCGCTCGCCAGTGGCTGGCGACGCTGACGGCATTCCAGATGATGTCGTGTTTCAGGCGCGGGGTTGGGGTTGGCTCGCCGGTGGTGCCGGTGGTGGCGTAGTACTTGGCCGCATCGCCAAGGGCTACGGTGCAAAACGCCAAGGGTTGGCTTTTCAGCGCGGCCTTGGCGGTCAGCGGCAATTGCTGGAACGCTGTGAAGCTGTAGGGGCCAATCCCTGCGTAATGGCTACTGTGTTGCGCACGCGTCCAGACTGCTTGCAACTTGCGTTCATAAAATGCGGCATCGGGCACGCGCCCGACCTGCTGTTGAAGTTCGCCCTCGGCATCCTTCAACACGCCGAAATCCTTATCGCCATGAACTAACATCGACTCGCCCTCTCGAATAAACAGTGCAGAGAATTGGCGAGCGACAGGGGTTAAGTAAAATACTTAATAGTAAGTAGCGGTGAGAGTCGGACGGTATTACTGGGCCGAAATAGAGCCTTTTG
This sequence comes from Pseudomonas sp. DCB_AW, assembly GCF_026240895.1. NCBI lineage: Bacteria > Pseudomonadati > Pseudomonadota > Gammaproteobacteria > Pseudomonadales > Pseudomonadaceae > Pseudomonas > Pseudomonas sp. DCB_AW. Next base: position 23,756 of record NZ_JAPFCE010000002.1, on the reverse strand, counting down.
CGTGGGTTGTATGTAGCGCTTTTCTGATCAAAATCAGCGATTCGGCCTTTGTTTATGGCGAGATATCAAACAAAGATAATTTCCATATTTGCCAAGTCTCATAACTTCGGCATGGACGTGTAGGCGCGGCCTTAGGGCGCGACAGGGCTGCAAAGCAGCCCCCACGCTAGTTGCACTTATACGGAAAAATTGGACCGCGCTAACACCGCGCAGCGCCACAGCCGGGCGATATCACCGGCACGCGCCTGCAGCAGCTCGCGGGCGTTGGCGCACGCCTGCTCCAGGCTCATCGGCCCGCTGGCCAACGCAAAGGCCGCGTCGATGCCGTGGCCATACAACTGTTGATACCCCTCCCCCAGCGTGCCCGCCAGCACCACCACCGGTACACCATGGCGCTTGGCGACCCGTGCCACGCCCATTGGCGTCTTGCCACGTAGGGTCTGGGCATCGAAACGCCCCTCGCCGGTCAGCACCAGGTCGGCGCCTTGTACCAGCGCGTCCAGGCCGGCCAGCTCTGCCACCACCTCGACGCCAGGGCGGAACTGCGCGCCCATGAACGCCTTGGCCGCAAAGCCCATGCCGCCTGCAGCGCCGCAGCCCGGGAAGTCACGCACGTCCTCACCCAGCAGTTGCGCGCAGTGATCAGCAAAGTGCCCCAGTGCCTGGTCCAGTGCTTGTACTTGCTGCGGGTTAGCCCCTTTCTGCGGGCCGAAGATCGCCGAAGCGCCATTGGCACCGCAGAGTGGGTTGTCGACGTCGGCAGCAACCTCGACCTGGACCTCGGCCAGCCGAGGGTCGAGGTCGCTGGCATCGATACGTGCCAGCTTTGCCAGGGCCAGCCCCCCTTCTTCCAGTGGTTGCCCCTCGGCATCCAGCAGCCGCAGCCCTAGGGCGCGCAGCATGCCACTGCCGCCGTCATTGGTCGCGCTGCCGCCAATGGCCAAGACAATGCGGCGGGCACCCGCAGCCAGGGCGGCGGCGATCAGTTCGCCGGTGCCCCAGGTGCTGCTGCGGCAGGCATCACGCTGCTGGGTGGGCACCAATTGCAGGCCACTGGCCTGGGCCATTTCGATGATCGCCGTGCGGGTCTGCGGCAGCCAACCCCAGCCGGCCTCGACGCTGTGCCCCAAAGGCCCACGTACAGCCAGGCGGCGTAATTCGCCCTGGCTGGCGGCCAAGATGGCGTCCATGGTGCCTTCACCGCCGTCGGCCATGGGGCATTCGACCAGCTCGGCATCCGGCCACACCTCGGCCAGGCCAGTGGCAATGGCGCGGGCGACACCGGCAGCGTCGAGGCTGTCCTTGAACGAGTCGGGGGCGATGACGATCTTCATGGGGATTCTCCTGTCCAGATGAGCGGCATGCTGACAGTTGCCTGGCAAGGTGGCCTCGGTCAAATGCACAAGACGGCGGAGGCGTTGTTTGGGCAAATGCCTTCGGCCAGCGCTTCACTCAGCTCGCAACAACTGCAACCCCAGGTACAGGCTGAGCATCCCCTCCATCCGCAAGGGGTCGACCTCGCCCAGTTCGGCGATCCGCTCCAGCCGGTAGCGCAGGCTGTTGCGGTGAATGCCCAAGGCGTCGGCACAGGCCTGGCTCTGGCCATCATGGGCACACCAGGCGCGCAAGGTCGCAATCAGCTGACCACTGGCGTCCTTGGCGCGGATGCGTTGCAGCGGTTGCAACAGCTCATCCAGCGCATCGTCATTGCGATGCCGCCACAGCAAGGCCGGTAGCCGGTACCGCTCAAGGCTGAGCAGGCGCTCGGCCGGCAGCACCTCTTGCCCATAAGCCAGCAGGTCGCGCACCCGGCGATAACCACGGCGCAGTTGTTCCAGGCTTTGCGCCACGCACCCCAGGGCCAAGCGCTCAACCTGCCAGCCGTGACGCTCGAGGCGCTCCAGCAACCGCGCTTCGTCCAGCACCAGACCCGCCGGGCGACACCACAGCAGCGATTGCCGTGCGGGACTGACGCACCAGCTGTCCGGGTAACGGCTCATCAGCCAGGACGACAGGGCTTCGGCAGGCGGCCCTGATTCCAGCTCGAACAGGCAAGGTACCCTTGGCAGTTGCGGCTTCAGGCCGAGCTGACGGGCTTCATCGAGCAGCCGAGGCGAATCGCCGCTGCCGCCTAACAGCAAGGCCAGCAGGTCGTCGCAGCGTTGCCGCCGCCATTGCTGTTCAACCTGCAGGTGGCGCTGGGCCAGGAGCATTTCAGCAGTCATGCGCACCAGTTCGCCATAGGTGCGCAGCTGCTGCGGGTCGCCGGTCAGGCCCAACACGCCCATCAGCCGGCCATCGAGCATCAGTGGCAGGTTCACCCCGGGCTGCACGCCTTTGAGGCACTTGGCCGCGTCCACGTCGAGCTCGACGATCCGGCCGTTGGCCAGCACCAGTTGCGCGCCTTCGTGGCGGGTGTTGATGCGCTCCGGCTCGCCACTGCCCAGGATCAACCCCTGGCTGTCCATGACATTGACGTTGCACGGCAAAATGGCCATCGCCCGATCAACGATATCCTGCGCCAGGTCATGGTCGAGTTCGAACATTCAAGGGTCCTTAGGGTGGTAGGCTTTGGTCCCGGGCACAGCGCCCCTGGTCAATCGCTGTGCAAAAGCACAAAGACAGGCACGGCGCTGTCCCCGAGACTCGTCAGGGCGAGCGCCGGAACAGGCGACGCGGTGACAACCATAACAACAGAGAACCCGATCATGGCACACAGCCCCGCCCCTGACCAAGGCACGGACACCACCCGCAATGCGCTGTACCGGCGCATCACCCTGCGGCTGATTCCGTTCATTTTCATCTGCTACCTGTTCAACTACCTGGACCGCGTCAACGTCGGCTTTGCCAAGCTGCAGATGCTCGACGCGCTTAAATTCAGCGAAACGGTATACGGCCTTGGCGCCGGTATCTTCTTCATCGGCTACGTCCTCTGCGGCCTGCCGAGCAACCTGGCGCTCAACCGCTTCGGCCCACGGCGCTGGATCGCGCTGATGATGATCGCCTGGGGCAGCCTCTCGACCTGCCTGCTGTTCGTCACCACCCCCACCGAGTTCTACACCCTGCGCCTGCTGACCGGCGCGGCTGAAGCCGGCTTCTTCCCTGGCGTGGTGCTGTACCTCTCGCGCTGGTTCCCGGCTGCCCGTCGCGGCGGCATCATGGCCTTGTTCATGTCGGCGATCCCGGTGTCGGGGCTGTTGGGCGGGCCGTTTTCCGGCTGGATCCTCGAACATTTCGCCGCCGGCCAGCATGGCCTTGCCGGCTGGCAATGGCTGTTCCTGATTCAGGGCCTGCCCACCGTCGTGCTGGGTTGCCTGGCAATCCGCCTGCTCAGCGACGGCTACCAGAAAGCCGCCTGGCTGAGCCCGGCCGAACGCCAATTGATCGAAGCCGACCTGAAGGCCGATGCCGCGAGCAAACCCGCCACCACCGGTGACGGCGTACTCGCGGTGTTGACCAACCCGTTGATCTGGACGTTCGGCTTCGTCTACTTCTGCATCCAGAGCGGTGTGTACGCGATCAACTTCTGGCTGCCGTCGATCATCAAGAACATGGGCTTCGACAACCCCTTGTTGATTGGCTGGCTGAGCGCCATTCCGTACCTGCTGGCGGGTGTGTTCATGATCGTCTGCGGGCGTTCGGCAGACCGGCGCAACGAACGTCGCTGGCACCTGGTGGTGCCGATGCTGATGGGCGCCATCGGCCTGTTGATTGCGGTCAACTTCGCCGGCAACCCGACCATCGCCATTCTTGGCCTGTCGATCGCCACCATGGGCGCCCTCACCGGCCTGCCGATGTTCTGGCCAATGCCTACCGCCCTGCTCAGCGCAGGTGCGGCCGTGGCCGGCCTTGCGCTGATCAACTCAGTGGGCCAGATGGCCGGCTTCCTCAGCCCGTACCTGGTGGGTTTCATCAAGGACCAGACCGGCTCGACCGATGCTGCGCTGTATTCGTTGGCGGCATTGATCGTGGTCGGTAGCCTGGTGGCGCTGCGGGTAACGCGCGCAGGGGCGTTGGCCACAGCCAAGGCCAACTAGAACGCCTGTGTAGGAGCAGCCTTGTGCTGCGAAGAGGCCGGTGATAGCAGCGAAAATTTGCTGTGTGATCACCGGCCTCTTCGCAGCACAAGGCTGCCCCTACAGGGCAATGCCCCCGATCGTCGGCTCGGGTCAGCAACTCATCACCACAGGCGTCAAATGGTTCCAAAGGCACCTTTGGAGAACCCCCATGACCCAGCACGCCGTGGCCCGCCTCGATCAGCTCGATCCCAACCGCCCCCTGCGTGTGCAGGCCGGCAGTGAAGAACTCATCCTGATCCGCCAGGGCGACCTGGTGCATGCTTACCAGGCCAACTGCCCGCACGCTGGCGCCCCGCTCGAAGAGGGCGTGATCTGCTCGGGGCTGCTGGTCTGCCCATGGCACAAGGCGGCGTTTGCCGTGGACGAAGGTGCGGTGTGCGAACCGCCGGCACTGGCCGACCTGCGCCGCTACCGTGCGTGGGTCAAAGGTGATGAGGTGTGGGTGGATGACCACCCCCTGGCCAAGGCCGAGCCCCCGCGGCACAGCGATGCCCGTTGTTTCGTGGTAGTCGGTGCCGGCGCCGCCGGCAGTGCCGCCGTCGCTACCTTGCTGCGGCACGGTTTCGCCGGCCGCCTGGTCTGGCTCGACCAGGAACACCAGCCGGCCTACGACCGGACCGCGCTCAGTAAATTCGTCATTGCTGGGCAAATGCCACCTGATGAGGTCCCTGCCTTGCTCGAAGCGGATGACTTGCGCAAAGGCCACCTGATCCGTCAGCACGGCAAGGTCCGCGCACTCAACAGCGAGAAACGCCAGATCATCCTTGCCGACGGGCAGCACATCGACTATGACGCTTGCCTACTGGCAACGGGCGGTAAAGCGCAACGTCCAGCGCTCCCCGGGGCAGATCTGCCGGGTGTATTCACCCTGCGCTCACGTGAGGACGCCGCGCTGTTGCTCGACGCCGCAGAACCCGGGCAGCCGGTGGTGATCGTCGGCGACGGCTTCATCGGCCTGGAGGCCGCCGCTGCACTGCGCAAGTACGGCCTGCAGGTGCACCTGGTCACCCGCCATGAGGTGCCGTTGGCCAAACAATTGGGTGAACGTATCGGGCGCAGCATTCGCGAACTGCACGAACGCAAAGGCGTGGTCTTTCACGGCCCCACCGAAGTCGAACGTTTCGAAGGCCAGGGTAAGGTGGAAGCCGTGTTGCTGGCCGATGGTGAACGGCTGCAGACGCCATTGGTATTGCTGGGCACCGGGGTCAAACCTGCCACGGCCTATGTGCAAGGGGTGGCGCTGGCCGACGATAAATCGCTGCCGGTCAATGCCGAAATGCGTGCGGCACCCGGGCTGTGGGCCGCCGGCGATATCGCCACCTTCCCCCTGGCTGGCCGGCCCGTGCGCATCGAACACTGGCGCCTGGCCCAGCAACACGGCGTGATCGCTGCGGCCAACATGCTCGGCGAGCAGCGCCGCTACGAAGATGTGCCGTTCTTCTGGACCTACCAGCATGGGCGCACCTATGAAGTCCTGGGGCATGCACGGGACTGGAACCGCATTGAGTACGTCGGCCAGCCAGAGCAAGGCGACTTCGTCGCGCTGCAATGCGTGGATGAGCAGGTCGAGGCCGTCATCGCCAAGGGCTATTCGGATGCCATGGCGCACCTGTCGCAGCGGATGAAGCGGCCGTTGCGGCTGGACGAGGCGCTGAAGCTGATTGGCTGACTTTTCCTGGAAAAAATCAGCTATGGTTTCCCCACCTCTAATAACAAGCATTTCGTGGAGCGCCCATGGCCGCGCACACCCCTTCACCCCGCGCCAGTGAACTGGCCGCCTTCGTCGACTGCCACTTCGCCGAGCGCGGCCTGACGCCAGAACCGGTGATTGCCGAATCCTGGTACCGCAGCATCACCCAGCACCGCCTGGACCCCGAGCTGCGCCACGTCGACAACATCCTCAGCGCTGCCGAAATCCGCCAGCACCAGGCCCAACACGAGGCCTACCTGAGCATCGCCAGCCAAGGCGTCAGTGGCCTGGCAAGGCGTGTGGTGGACGCCGGTTTTGCCGTGCTGCTCAGCGACGCCGACGGCATCACCCTTGATGCCCGCCTGCCAGCCGACCACCAGCGTTACACCCGCTCCGGGTTGATCGTCGGCGCGCGCTGGGACGAGTCGATCGCCGGTACCAACGGCATTGGCACTGCACTGGCCTCGCAGCAAGCGCTGACCATCCACCGTCAGGAACACTTCCTGGCAACCAATGCCCGGCTCAGTTGCTCGGTGGCGCCGATCTTCGATGCCCACAACCAACTGCTCGGCTGCCTCAACGCGACCTGCCTCTATAACGACGGCCCCAAGCAGGCCCAGCACCTGACCTTGCAGTTGGTGACGCTGTACGCCCGGCTGATCGAGAACAGCCATTTCCGCCAGCGCTACCGCGACTGCCTGACCTTGGCCATCAAGCCGCGTGATGATTTCTCCGACCTTGCCGCCGAGCAACTGCTGGCCCTGGACGAAGGCGGCCGGGTGATCGGCGCCAATCGGGCGGCCTTCCTGGCGCATGCCGGCACGCTGTTGGGCGTGGCGATCGAGCAGCTGCTGCCCGCCAACATTGACCAGTTGCTCGACCTTACGCGCGGCGGAGCCCGTGGCACTCAATTGCACGGGCATGTGCAAGCGCATCTGCTGGACGTCGGCCTGCGTATACCGGCCGGCTACCGCCAATCCACGCCGTCGCGGCCCCTGCCGGCGCGTGCGGCGTACCCCACGCTTGAGCAATTGGCAGGCGAGGATGCACAGTTGCAACAGGGGGTGAAACGCCTGCGCAAGGTGCTCGACAAGGACATCGCCATTTTGCTGAACGGCGAAACCGGTACTGGCAAGGAGGCCTTCGCCCGTGCCTTGCACCAGGCTAGCCAGCGCCACGCCAAACCCTTCGTCGCGCTCAACTGTGCAGCGATACCCGAGTCGCTGATCGAAAGCGAACTGTTCGGCTACCGCGCTGGCAGCTTTACAGGTGCCAATCGCAAGGGCATGAAAGGCAAACTGGAGCAGGCCAATGGCGGCACGTTGTTCCTGGATGAGATCGGCGACATGCCAACGCACCTGCAAACGCGCCTGCTGCGGGTGCTTGCCGAACGCGAACTGGTACCACTGGGCGCAGATGCGCCGGTGACGCTGGATATTCAGGTGATTTCGGCGACGCACCAGGACCTGCAAGCCATGATCGGCGATAAAGGCTTTCGCGAAGACCTTTACTACCGGCTATGCGGCATGCGTATGACGTTGCCGGCATTGCGTGAGCGCAGTGACCGACGTGAATTGATCGAGCGGTTGTTGGCGGGGTTGCCGGGAGGGGCTGGTTTGCGTTTGAGCGATGAGGCCCGGCGTTGCTTGCTGGGGTATGCCTGGCCGGGGAACGTGCGGCAGTTGCTCAATACGTTGCGCCAGGCGGTAGCGCTGGCGGAAGGTGGGGTCATTGAGCTGGCAGATTTGCCGGAGGAGCTACTGAACCGTGCAGTGCCTGCCAGGCCAAAAGTGCTGGAACAGCAGGTCGAAGATGCCGAGGCGCGGCACTTGCTGGAGGTTTTGAAGCGAGAGCGCTGGAACATGAGCCTGGCGGCAGAGGCTGCGGGGATTTCGCGGTCGACGTTGTATCGGAAAATGAAGCGGTACGGGATCGTTCAGCCGAACCAGTTGGGGTGACTGTACCGGCCTCTTCGCGGGCAAGCCCACTCCCACAGGTACACCACAGTTTTCAAGCCTGTGGGCTCACCTGTAGGAGCGGGCTTGCCCGCGAAGAGGCCAGAAAAGCCAACCCTTATCCCTGGATGTACACCACCTGCGTACGCGTGTACTCATACAACCCGTGTTTGCCATCCGCCCCGCCGATCCCGGACTTGCGCGCCCCGGCATGGAAGCCCTGCATGGCCTCGAAGTTTTCGCGGTTGATGTAGGTCTCGCCAAAATCGATCTCGCGGCTAGCCTTCAACGCCGCGTTCAGGTCGCGGGTGTACAGCGAAGACGTCAGCCCGTACTCGCTGTCATTGGCCAAGGCAATCGCCTCGTCCAGGTCATCGACCACCTGAATCGGCAGCACCGGCCCAAAAATTTCCTTGCGCATGATCTCCATGTCGGCGGCGCAGCCCGCGAGCACGGTCGGCTGGTAATGGAACCCGGCCCCCAGGTCCGCTACCTGCCCGCCGGTCACCAACTGGGCGCCCTGCCCGACCGCCGTGCGCACCATCTGCGCTACCTTGTCGAGCCCGGCCTGGTTGATCAGTGGCCCCATGTCCAGGTCTGCCTGGCGCGACGGGTCGCCGTAACGGGTCGCGGCCATGGCCTGGGCCACCTTGTCGACGAAGGCGTCGGCTACCTTGCGCGCCACATACACCCGCTCGGCGCAGTTGCACACTTGGCCAGTATTGATCACCCGCGAGGCAACAATGGCTTTCGTCGCCAAGTCCAGGTCAGCGTCCGCCAGCACGATCGCCGGGGCCTTGCCGCCCAGTTCAAGGTTGAGCTTGGTGATGTTCGGCGCTGCCGCCGCCATGATCCGGGCCCCCGTGGCGACGCTGCCGGTAAAGCTGACCAGGTCGATACCGGCATGGCTCGACAGCCCATGGCCGACGCTGGCCCCCTTGCCACCGACCACGTTGAACACCCCCGCTGGCAGGTCGGTCTCGGCCACCAGCTTGGCGAACTCATAGCAGTTGATGGGCGTTTCTTCACTGGGCTTGATCACGATGGTATTGCCCGTGAGCAGCGCCGGCGCCATCTTGCGGGCGATGAGGAAGAACGGGAAGTTCCAGGGCAGTATCCCAGCCACCACACCCAGCGGCTTGCGCATCAGGAAAATGTGCTCGTTGGCACGGTCGCTGGTCAACACCTCGCCTTCCAGGCGCCGCGCCCATTCCGCCATGTAGTCGAGGTAGTCGGCGGTGAAGTTCACCTCGACCTGCGCCAGCCCCGGCACCTTGCCGCCTTCCTGGGTGATGATGCGCGCTAAGCGGTCGGCATTGGCACGCACCTTGGCGGCGATCTGACGCAGGTAGCCGGCGCGTTCGATGGCAGGTTTCGCTGCCCAGCCTTTTTGCGCGTTGCGTGCCGCAGCAATGGCCCGCTCCACCTGATCGACCGGCGACTCCGGCACACGCGCCAGTAACTGCGCGTTGGCCGGGTTGTACACCTCGATCAGCCCCTCGCTGGGTACGAAGGCGTTGTCGATGTAGTTCTGGTAGATCGCTTCAGTCATGGTCATCTCACTCCTGTGACGGGTTGTCGGCCAGTGACGGCTGGGCAGCCGGCTTGGCGCTGAATTGCTGCCAGGCGTTGCCTTCGCTTTTCAGGTCATGGGCACGCTTGATGAGGTACTGGTGCACCTGCTCGACTTGCTCGGGCTTGAGGTTGTCGGCAAACGAAGGCATGCCATCCCGCACGCGGCCGCCATAGAGGATGCCGAGGAACATCTGGTGTTTATCAGCACTGAGTTTGCGCAGGTCTGGCAGTACACCGCCGCTGACGGCATGGATGCCGTGGCACTGTGAGCAGTTGCCGTCGTACAGGGCCGCACCGGCGGCGACAGTCTTGGCGTCGGCGGTCAAGGGTGGGGGTTCGGGCGCATTGGCGGGCGGCGCTGGCTCACGCAATTTGGCGGTACCGCCAATCTTGTAGGTCAGCACTTGCGAGAACGGCTGTACCCCGGCACGCAACGACAACGCCCCGGCAAACGTCGAGAAGGCCCCGCCCCAGCCGGCCATGAAGGTGACGTACTGCTCGCCATCGACCGAATAGGTGATCGGCGCTGCCATCACGCCACTGGCGGCGGGCGATTCCCACAGCTTCTTGCCGGTGTCAGCGGCATAGGCGATCACACGGCCATCGGCGCTGCCCTCGAACACCAGGTTGCCGGCGGTGCTCAGGGTGCCGCCGTTGAAGATGGTGATGTAGGGCACCTCCCAGGCCGGCGCCTGTTTGACCGGGTCCCAGGCGATCAGCTTGCCGGACCAGGTCTTGGCCATCTCCAGCAGGCCATCGGCACCCTCGGGCATCATGCCGGTGCGTAACCCCAGCTGGTACACGCTTTTGAACGGGTTGCGCTTGGGCGCCTCGGGGATGTGCTCGTAATAGGCCGACATGATATGCGCCGGGATGTACACCAGGCCGGTATTGGGGTTGTACGACATTGGGTGCCAGTCATGCGCGCCCCAGAATGCCGGCGTCACCAGCTTGCGCTTGCCGTCCTTCCAGTAGGCCGCTGCCTCGTCGTCGAGAATCGGCCGCCCGGTTTTCATGTCGATGCCCTTGGCCCAGTTCACCGGCACGATATTCTTCGCGGACAGCAACTCGCCGGTGGCCCGGTCGAGCACATAGAAGAAGCCATTCTTGGGCGCCTGCATCAGCACCTTGCGTTGTTTGCCGTTGATCGGCAGCTCGGCGAGGATCATGTGCTGGGTGGCGGTGAAGTCCCAGGCATCACCGGGGGTGGTCTGGTAGTGCCAGGCGTATTCGCCCGTATCGGCATTGACGGCGACAATCGACGACAGGAACAGGTTGTCGCCTTTGGCCTGGCTGCGCCATTTAGGGTCCCACATCGAGCCGTTGCCAACGCCGATGTACAACAGGTTCAGCTCAGGGTCGTAGGCGAACGAATCCCAGGCCGTGCCGCCGCCGCCCCACTCGACGAAGGCATCGCCGTGCCAGGTCTTGCTGGCAATCTCCATGGCCTTGTCTTCAGGCGGCAGCTTGGGGTCACCCGGCACGGTGAAGAAGCGCCAGGCCTGCTTGCCGGTTTCGGCGTCATAGGCCGTCACATAGCCGCGCACACCAAATTCTGCCCCACCGTTGCCAATGATGACCTTGCCGTTGACCACCCGCGGCGCACCGGTGATGGTGTAGCTGCGCTTATGGTCGTCGCGGGTGTCCACCGACCACACGCGCTGGCCGGTCTTGGCATCGATCGCCTCCAGGCGCCCGTCCAGCACGCCGACGTAGACCTTGCCCTGCCACACGGCCACGCCGCGGTTTACCGCATCACAGCACGCCTCACCGGCGCGATTGCGGTCTGACTGCGGGTCGTATTTCCACAGCAGCTTGCCGTTGCGGGCATCCAAGGCATACACCACGGAAAACGGCCCCGTGGTGTACATCACCCCATCGACCACGATAGGCGTGGCTTCTACACCCCGGTCCAGGTCGAGCTTATAGCTCCAAGCCAGGCCCAATTGATTGACATTGTCCTGGTTGATGGCCTTGAGCGGGCTGAAGCGTTGTTCATCGTAGGTACGGCCGTGGCTCATCCAGTTGCCAGGTTCCTGGTCGGCCTGGATGATCCGCTTGCCATCCACTTCTGCAGCAAAAGCGGTTGCGCAGCACGCCAAGGCAAGGGCCAGGCAGCCCAAGGCGTACGGAAGGGGCCGGCGGTGCGGGCCTGTTCGGTTCATGGTCGGTTCTCCGTTCTTGTTATGGCGACACCGCATCAGGCGTCGATAACAGACAGAGCAACGGCTGTGCCAGCATCACCCGGCACCTTCGAAACAGGCATTACAGAGCGGTTGCTAGCCAAACGGCCGGGCAATGGCTGAGGCCTGCACATGCAGCAGCCATGGCACAGCTGATGCAGGCATGGCACAGGTGTGTCAGCCACTGTGGCGGGCTTTCAATGGCGTGCGGTTGTGTGTAAAACAGGCAGACAAGCCCACTGCAAAGGACTCAACCGCATGATCTACCGTCCCCTTGGCCAGAGTGGCCTGCAGGTTTCCGCCCTTACCCTGGGCAGCATGATGTTCGGCGAGCAGACCAGCACCGAGGACTCACTGCGGATCATCGAAAAAGCCTGGGACCAGGGCATCAACTTCATCGACACCGCCGATGTCTACAACAGCGGGCGTTCGGAAGAAATCGTCGGTGAAGCCGTGGCGCGCCATCGCCAGGACTGGATAGTGGCGTCCAAGGTCGGCTTTGGCCCGACCGACGGCCTGCCCAACCGCAGCGGGCTTTCGCGCAAGCACATCTTCAATGCCATCGACGCGACGCTCACGCGCATGGACCTGGACTACCTCGACGTTTACTACCTGCACCGCGAAGACCACAAGGTACCGCTGGAAGAAACCGTGCAAGCCATCGGCGACCTGCTGCGCCAAGGCAAGATCCGCTATTGGGGCGTGTCCAACTTCCGCGGCTGGCGCATTGCCGAGCTGTGCCACCTGGCCGAGCGACTGGGCGTGGCCAAACCGGTGGTGAGCCAGCCTCTGTACAACATCGTCAACCGCCAGGCAGAGCCCGAACAGCTGACCGCTGCGGCTTACCATGGCCTGGGCGTGGTGCCGTTCAGCCCCTTGGCCCGCGGTGTGCTCAGCGGCAAGTACGCACCCGGCTCGGTGCCAGATGCCAGCAGCCGTGCCGGGCGCCAGGACAAGCGGATCATGGAAGTGGAATGGCGCCAGGAATCATTGGCCATCGCCCGCCAGATCCAGGCGTATGTCGAAGCCAAGGGCGTGGGCATCGTCGAGTTCGCGATTGCCTGGGTACTTAATAACCAATTGGTGAGTTCGGCCATTGTCGGGCCGCGCACCGAAGCACAATGGGACACCTATGCCGGCGCACTGGACGTGAAGATCACGGCGGAGGATGAAGCGTTCATCGATTCGCTGGTAACGCCGGGCCATGCCTCGACGCCAGGCTTCAATGACGTGGCGCACTACGTGAGTGGGCGACTGGCGCGCAATTGATGGCAGCCGTTTGATTGAAGCCAAGGGGCCGCAAAGCCGCTTGGCGGCTCTACCGCGCTGCGGCAGATACAAAAAAAGCTCCCTATCTTTCGATACGGAGCTTTTCTTTACACGCCACACAATTGCCAGGCTTCACGCCGTTCGATCAAGCACCCAGGTCAACCCGCAAGGTTGCAAGCACCTGTTCGAACGCCGAGCCGGCGGGTGCGTGTCTTACTCAGGTCGCACTTGGGCGGCCTGCATGCCTTTTTGCCCTTTTTCGGCAACAAAGCTAACAGTCTGGCCTTCTTTCAGCGACTTGAAGCCGTCCGATTCAATGGCTTTGAAATGAACGAAGAGGTCGTCGCCACCACCCGCTGGGGTAATGAAGCCGAACCCTTTTTCATCGTTGAACCATTTAACTGTACCGGTTTGTCTGTTGGACATGCTCTGAGCCCTCGATGGCTTATTTGATGCGTTTTACGTGAAATTACAACGAGGGCCTTATCAAACAACCAGCCCCTGCAGTGGCATATTGAGCGCTTTGGCGACGATAAGCTACTAAGAATTCCACCAAGCCGCAAAATAGCTGTGCCCTGTACCCGATTTCCCCCGCAAAATGGGGGCTGCGGCGGTAAACAGAATCTTCGTTTAATCGCCCCTGGGCGGTACTGCAGCCGGCCCCAGGTAGCGCGAAGTCCACTCAGCCAGTGGCAATGGGGGTTGCTGATCGACGATACGCCGCCAGATCAAGCCCAGGTCATGCCCGTTGAACATCGATGCCACCCCTGCCCCTCGCCACGCCGTGGGCGTGTCGGCAATCCAGTGCCCCTGGCTGTCACGGTGGGCCATGTTGAAGCGGAAGGTGTAGTTGCCGGGGATGCCCATGCGCAGGTCGGTCACCACCAGCGCCCCGTCGATTTCGTCATAGCGCAACCAGTCATCAGTGAACCAGCGCAGGCGCTGATGCAAAGGCGCACCAGCAAGCGCAGCGGCCAGCTCAAGGTTGCGTGGCAGGCGCTGCATTTCTGGCGGTTGCTGGTCGAACCCACTGCTGACACCTTCGTAGTAGTCGCCGTCCGGCGTCTTGGCCAGCACGCGCCAGATCAGGCTGTTGAAGGCAATCGGCACGGCACGTACGTCGCTGACCGTGATGCCCTGCTGGTCCAACGCGGCCTGAAAGCGTTGCTCCGCCTGCATGCGCCCAGCCAGGCCAAAGCCGAGGTAGGCCGTACTGAAAACCAGTGCCAGGGTCAGCAGCCGCAGGGCAGTGCCCGTCACGCCCTTGGCGAGGGTGTAGATCACTGCCGCCAGCAGCGGCACGGTGTAGACAGGGTCGATGATGAACACCGCAGCCCAGCTTTGCGGGGTCAGCGCCAACGGCCAGAACAGTTGCGTGCCATACACGGTAAAGGCGTCCAGCACCGGGTGCGTGACCAGCACCAGCCAGAACGCCAGGAACAGGCGCGGCACGGTATAGCCTTTGCCTGGCCAGCACCGGTTGACGCACCAGGCCAGCAGCAGCGCCAGCCCGGTCAGGACGAAAAGGGAGTGGGAGAACCCCCGGTGGTAGGTCATCTGCGACACCGGGTCGGCGTAGCGGATGACCACGTCCAGGTCGGGCAGTGTGGCCAGCGCTGCGCCGTACAGCAGCGCTCGGCGGCCCTGGATGCGACCGAGCACAGTGCCCTGTAGGGCGGCGCCGAGTACGGCTTGGGTCAATGAGTCCAAGGCGGGATTTCCTGAGAGGATGACGCGTGAAAGCTAACCCCCTCTACCCTCTGGGTGCAAATGCGGCTCAGTGACAAAAGATGGCAGCTGGGTTTTCACAACAACTGCCAGGTGTACACCAGGGTCAAGCGATTCTCGTCGATATCACTGCGGTAGTTGGACCGTGCCATGGCATTTCTCACGCGAATGCCCAGGCCTTTCAACACCCCACTCTGCACCGCATAGCCGATATCCAGGTCGCGCTCCCGGTCACGGCCCTCGTAGCCCTGCCCGGTATCGACATTGTTGCCGGTGATGTACCGCACCGTTGCCGTCAGCCCCGGCACGCCCATGGCGGCAAAGTTGTAGTCGTAGCGCACCTGATAGGAACGCTCGTCGGTGTAGGCGAACTCGTAGGTTGGCACCTCGTTGCCCAAGGGGGAGATGTTGGCAAATACCCGCGGGAACGGGCTGTCGCCATAAATGCCCTGATACCCTGCATGGAAGCTGTGCCCGCCATGGCGGGCGGTGAACAGCGAGAAGAATGCCTGGTTATCGATACTGCCCAGCAGGGCGTCGCCGTCCTCGCGGGCGGTGAAATAGCCAAGGTTGGCGCTCAGCACCCAGTCGCCGACAGGTTTGCTGTGTTTAAGGCCGACAAAGCCTTGCTCGTAGATATCTTCCAACTGCCCGTACCACAGGCTGACACTGCTTTGGTTCGCATTGAACGCGTAGTCGCCCCCCACATAGTTGAACGCATCACCTTCAGCCTGACGCATTGGCAAATGGCCGAGCATGGCATTCATCTTGCCGTCGCCGCCCTCGTTGCGCAGGTGCGTTGAGGTCAGGTGCCCGGCTTGCAAGGTCAGCCCCTGCAGCTCGGTCGACAACAGGCTGGCACCTTGGTAAGTCGGCGGCAGCAGGCGGATATCACTGAACGTCAGCACTGGCAGGTTGGGCTGCAGTTCGCCCACCCGCAGCTCGGTTTTCGACAGCCTGGCCTTGAACGTCGGCGCCAGGCGGCTGTATTCGTCTGCGGCGCGGCCATCGCCATGCACCGGCAACAGGCCGGTATTGACCCGGTCGGGGCTGCTGTCGAGTTTGATGCCCAGCAGGCCGAGTGCATCCACCCCGAACCCCACCGTGCCAGGCGTGTACCCCGATTTGAAGTCAAGTATGAAGCCCTGGGCCCACTCCTCGGCCTTGGACTGTTGATTGGCGCCGACAATGTCGGAGAAGTCGCGGCTGAAATAGTAATTGCGGGCACTGAGGCTGGCCTTCGAATCCTCGAAGAAGCCGCCTTCAGCAGCCAGCAGCGGTGGGCTGAGCAATGTCAGGCCAATAGCGACGCAAGGGGTGTGGTTCATTCCGAAGCTCTCTTGATCTTGTTTTTATGGAATAAAGCGCTGGGAACACAGGCATCATGGGGTGCGGCGCATTACCTCCCGCGCTTGAGGCCGCCGCAGAACAAGCAGCGCGTGGGCCAGCAGGCCGAACAGCAGCCCCCAGAACGCCGCCGACAGGCCAAGGAAGGACACCCCCGAAGCGGTGACCAAAAAAGTGAACAGCCCGGCATCACGCTCAGCAGGCTCGGCGAGGCTGCGTGCCAGGGCTTCGCTGATTGCCCCGTACAGGGCCAGCCCGGCAAGGGCCGCGATCAGTGCCGCGGGAAATGCCGCGAACAGCGACATCAACGTGGCCCCAGCAACCCCAAGCAGCAGGTACAGCACACTGCCGGCGACGGCCGCGACATAGCGCCGGCGCGGGTTTTCATGGGTCTCATGGCCTGTGCACAGGCTGGCGGTGACGGCCGCCAGGTTCAGGCCGTGGCAACCAAAAGGCGCGAGCACGGCGCCACCGATGGCGCTGGCACTGATCAACGGGCTGGCCGGTGTGGCGTAACCGGCGTTGCGCAGCACGGCCATCCCCGGCATGAATTGCCCGGTGAGGGCCACCAGCACCATGGGCAACGCCAGGCTGAACACCGCCGCCAAGCTGAATTGCGGGGCAATCCATTGCGGCGAGGCCAGTTGCAGCACCAACGCCTCGCTGCGAAACGCCCCGCTGGCCACGGTCACGACGGCGCCCACGCACAGTACGGCGGCCACCGCATAGCGCGGCTGAAGCCTGCGCATCAGCACATAGGTGATGAACATGGCCACCACCAGCAGCGGCTGTACCGGCAAGGCGCGGAACACCTCGATGCCGAAACTGAACAAGATGCCGGCTTGCATGCCGGCGGCAATGGAGCCCGGCAGGCGCGCGATGATGCGGTCGAAGGCCCCGCTGATGCCAATCAGCAGCAGGACCAGGTTGGCCACCAGGTACGCCCCCACGGCCTGCTCCAAGCCGAGTTCAGGCAGGGCCGTGACCAACAGCGCCGAGCCTGGAATCGACCAGGCGATCACGACCGGCACTCGGTAGCGCAGGCTGAGTACAGCGCCGAGCACTCCGCTGCCCATGGAAACGGCCCAGACCCAGGAAGACAGCTGGCCATGGGACAACTGCGCGGCCTCGGCAGCGTGAAAGATGATCACCAATGGGCCGGCGTAGGAGATCATCGTCGCCAGGCAGCCGGCGACGATGGCGGACAGCGAGCTGTCCTTGATCAGGGTTTTCATTACGCTTGCGCCGCCGTGGCCAGGCCATGGCGCTTGCCACTGACCAGGTGCACGGCCATGGCCAGCGCGGCAATCGCGCCAGGGATGGCGAACGCGATGAAATTCAATTGCAACGGCAGGTTGATGCCCATCAGCGCGCCACCCAGCAGCGGGCCGACAATGGCGCCATTGCGGCCAATGCCCGAAGCCCAGCCCAGGCCGGTGGAGCGCACCGCCAGGCCATACATCTGTGCCGCGCCGGCATACAACAGGATCTGCGTGCCGATGGTGGTGGCGCCGGCGATGAAGATCAGCAGGTACAGCACCGGCATCGGGCTGTTCACCCCCAACAGGCTGATCGACAGCGCGGCTGCAATGAAGAAACCGACCTTGACCTTGACCAGGTTGTAGCGGTCGCCCAACCAGCCCCCCAAAATCGCCCCGGCCATGCCACCGAAGTTCAGCGCCAACAGGAACGACAGGCTCGAACCCAGGCTGTAACCCGCGTTGGCCATCAGCTTCGGCAACCATGAACTGAGCGCGTACACCATCAGCAGGCAGCAGAAGAACGCCAGCCACAGGGCCAGGGTGCGCACGGCCAGGCCGTTGCGAAACAGCTCGACGACCGAGCTGCCAGCCCCCTTGCGGTCGGTTGCCTGAAGCACGTCACCAGGCTGGATGTCGCACTCGGGGTCAAGCTGTTTGAGCAGCTTGCGGGCTTCTTCGGTGCGCCCTTTACGTACCAGGAAGCCAATGGATTCTGGCAGGTAATAGAGAATCACCGGCAACAGCAGCAGCGGTACCGCCGCAGCGAAGAACATCGACTCCCAGCCGAAACGCGGCAGCATGAAAATACCGACGCCTGCCGACAGCATGCCGCCCAGCGAATAACCACTGAACATGATCGCCACCAGCGTGCTGCGCAGGCGTTTGGGGGCGTATTCGTTCATCAATGCCACGGCGTTAGGCATCAAGCCGCCACACCCGAGGCCGGCGATGAAGCGGTAGATGCCGAACTCGCTGGGGCTGGTGGCAAAGCCGTTGAGGATGGTCGCCGTGGAGAACAAGGCGAAGCAGATGGCGATCCCCTTCTTGCGCCCGATGCGGTCGGCCAGGCTGCCGAATACCAGGGCGCCGAACATCATGCCGAACAGCGCATAACTGCCCAGGGCGCCGGCCTGCAGGGGCGTCAGGCCCCACTCTTTCATGATTACCGGCAGTACCACGCCGTAAATGAACAAGTCATAGCCGTCGAAGATCAGCAGCAGGCCGCACCAGGCCATGACCATCCAGTGGAACGCGGTAAAGCGCGCATTATCGATGATCGGGTGCACGTCAAGGGTTCGCATGGCATCTGTCTCTGTTGTTTTTGTTGTGGAGGAAAACGGTTGCCGGGGGGGCTGGCTCAGCCGAGGTCGCCGCCCCCTACCGGCAGCGTTACGCCGGTGATGTAGGAGGCTTCGTCGGAGGCCAGGAAGAGGATGGCGCCGACCTGCTCGTCGATGCTGCCGTAGCGGTGCATCAAGCTGCTGTCGAGGGTCTGGTCGACGATTTGCTGGTACCAGGCCTTTTCCTGCGCGCTCTGCTCGGCGGCGTTGCGCGGCACGCGCCGTGGCGGTGCCTCGGTGCCGCCAGGGGCAGTGGCATTGACACGGATACCGCGCCCGGCGGTTTCGAAAGCCAGGCAGGCGGTGAGCGCGTTGACGCCACCTTTGGCCGCGCCGTAGGGCACGCGGTTGACGCCACGGGTGGCGATGGACGAGACGTTGACAATGGCCCCTGCCCCACGTTCGAGCATGTACGGCAACGCGGCATGGCAACACCACAAGGTGGGGAACAACGAGCGGCGCACTTCGGCCTCGATCTGTTCCACTTCGTAGTGTTCAAAAGGTTTGGCCCAAATGGTGCCGCCGACATTGTTGACCAGGATGTCGAGGCGGCCGAACGCTTCGACCGCAGCGGCCATGACGCGGGCACAATCGCTGTGCAGTTCGAGGTCGGCGGTGAGGGTCAGCATGCCCTCCCCGGCCAATTCGTGGACCAACTCGGAGCGGTCCACCGCCACCACCTGCGCGCCTTCGGCCTTGAGCCGCCAGCACACGCCGCGGCCAATGCCTTGAGCGGCGCCGGTGACCAGGGCGACTTTGCCTTGAAATCTTGTGTTCATCAGTATTTCTCCATGCTGACGCGGACGCTGTGGGAGCGGGCTTGCCCCGCTAGCAGACCCCACGGTGGATGGCACGGGCTTCGCCCGTGTTCGCGGGGCAAGCCCGCTCCCACAAGGGCGGCCCCAAGGAAACTCAGGCCGCGGCGGCGAACTTCTCGTAGTAGAAGTTCGCCGGCGTAATACCCTGCTCGCGAACGTACTGGCTGACTGCCTCGACCATCGGCGGTGGCCCGCACAGGTACACGTCCACATCGCCGTCATTGAGGTGGCGCGGTTCGATGTGCTGGGTGACATAGCCTTTCTGCGGGTACTGGCTGTCTGGGTTGGCCACGCAGGCGCTGAAGGTGAAGTTTGCAATGCGCGCCGCCAAGGCCTGCAGGCGGTCCAGCTCGACCAGGTCGAAGTCGTTGGTGACCCCGTAGATCAGGTGCACCGGGTATTCGCTGCCCTGCTCGGCGATCTTCTCCAGCATCGCGGTGAACGGTGCCAGCCCGGTGCCACCTGCCAGCAACAGCAGTGGGCGCTGGATCGGCCGCAAGTAGAAGCTGCCCAGCGGCCCTGCCAGGCTCATGCTGTCGCCGGCCTTGGCCAGGTTGGTGAGGAAGCTGCTCATCAAGCCGCCCGGCACGTTGCGGATCAGGAAGCTGACCTCGCCGTCCTTTTGCAGAGAGCTGAACGAGTAAGCGCGGCTCTGCTCGCTGCCGGGCACCTTGAGGTTGACGTATTGCCCTGGCAGGAATGCCAGCCGGCTCAGCGCCTCGCCCTTGATCGACAGGGCAATGGTGCTCGCCGACAACTGGCGCACGTCGCTGATGGCGGCTTCGAAACTGGCCTGTTCGGTCTTGCACACGTGCGAAGAGGCCGGGATGCGCACCACACAGTCGGATTCTGCCCGCATCTGGCAGGTCAGCACATAGCCTTCGGCGATTTCGTCCTCGCTCAGGGCGTCTTCGATGAAGTTGTCGCCCAAGTCGTAGCGCCCGGACTCGGCCTTGCACTTGCAGGTGCCGCAGGCGCCGTCGCGGCAGTCCAGCGGGATGTTGATGCCCTGGCGGTAGGCGGCGTCAGCCACGGTCTCATGGCCAGTGGCCTCGATGAAGCGGGTTACCCCGTCCTCGAAATTCAGTGCGATCTGGAAGCTCATGTTGCACCTCGCGGGCGAGCCTGCCCGCGGCGCGCCATGCGGCACACCGGGCGGCTCGCGTTACCTCGGTTCAGATGTGGTAGATGTCGATGACCTGACGCACGTAGTCGTTCTTCAGGACCACCTTCTTGGCCTTGATCAACGGCTGCTCGCCGCGCAAATCGAGGGTGTAGAAGCTGCTGCCGAAGTAGCTGTCGGTGGTCTTGTAGCGAAAGCTCAGGGTGTGCCAGTTGAAGCGCACCTGGCAGTAACCCTCGCCCTGCTCGACGATCTCGATGTTGCTGATGTTGTGCGAGGTACGGGTGTCCGGCACGGTCGCGCTGGAGCGCTCGGTCTTGATGCGGAACACCCGGTCCTCGAGGCCACCTCGGTTGCCGTACCAGATCAGCGAGATTTCGCTTTGTGGGTCTTCGGTGAGGCGGTCGTCATCGTCCCAGGACGGCATCCAGAAGCTGGCATCGGCTGCGTACAGCTCCAGCCACTGGTCCCATTCGGCGTCGTCCAGGTAGCGCGCTTCGCGGTAGAGGAAGTCGCGCACGGTTTCGTAGAGGCTCATTGCACGGCCTCCACGGGGATCAGTTGCTGCTCATCCTTGAGCGCCTGGATCATGGTGTCCTGCCAGTACTTGTGTTGCAGCACGAACAGGCCTTCGTCCTCCGTGCGCACGCCTGACAACAGCGGCTTGAGCTCGATTTCCTGGGCCGCCTCGTCAGCGCCCTCGACCCAGTGGGCAGCGCCGCGGGACATGTCATTCCAGCCGGTGCCGCCGCCGTAGCCTGTCTGGCACGAGCGGAACTCTTCAAGGTCGTCCGGGGTGGCCATGCCGCTGACGTTGAAGAAGTCCTCGTACTGGCGGATGCGCTTGGCACGGGCGTCAGCGCTCTCGCCTTTGGGCGCGATGCAGTAGATGGTGATTTCGGTCTTGTTCACCGAAATCGGCCGGGCAATACGGATCTGCGAACTGAATTGGTCCATCAAGTACACGTTGGGGTACAGGCAGAGGTTGCGCGAGTTCTCGATCATCCAGTCGGCGCGTGCCTGGCCGTAATCGGCGGCCAGCTGGTCACGTCGCTCGTAGGCCGGGCGGTCTTCTGGGTTGGCCCAACGGGTCCACAGCAGCAGGTGGCCATGGTCGAAGGAATAGAAGCCCCCGCCCTGCTTGGCCCAAGCGCCTGCGCTCATGGTCTTGATCTCGTCACCCGCCTCGCGCTGTTTGCGCTGGTTCTGGGTGGCGGCGTAGTTCCAGTGCACGGAGCTTACGTGGTAGCCGTCGGCGCCGTTCTCGGCGGTGAGCTTCCAGTTGCCTTCGTAGATATACGAACTGGCGCCACGCAGCACTTCCAGGCCTTCGGGCGACTGGTCGACGATCATGTCGATGATCTTGGCCGACTCGCCCAGGTGCTCTACCAGCGGTTTCACATCGGCATTCAAACTGCCGAACAGAAAGCCCCGGTACGACTCGAAGCGCGCGACCTTGGTCAGGTCGTGGGAGCCGTCGCAGTTGAAACTGTCGGGGTAGCCGGCGTTGCTCGGGTCTTTGACCTTGAGCAGTTTGCCGCTGTTGTTGAAGGTCCAGCCATGGAATGGGCAGGTGTAGCTGGCACGGTTACCGCGCTTGTGCCGGCACAGCATGGCGCCGCGGTGGCTGCAGGCATTGAGGAAGGCATTGAGTACCCCGTCCTTGTTGCGCGCGATAAAGATCGGCTGGCGCCCCATGGTCAGGGTGAGGAAGTCGTTTTTCTCGGGGATCTGGCTTTCGTGCGCCAGGTAGATCCAGTTGCCCTCGAAGATGTGCTTCATCTCCAGGTCGAACAGGCGTGGGTCGGTGAACATCTCGCGCTTGCAGCGGTAGATGCCCTGTTCACGGTCGTCTTCGAGCATGGCATTGAGGTAGTCGAATCCCAGGGACATGGCCAGGGTCTCCATTGTTATTGTTCAGACCATGTCAGGTTAGGGATCGAGGGGGGGCGGCAATATCCTATTCGTGCAGAGTGGTATCCGATTTGTGCAAATCAACGCCGGTTGCGCAGTGTGGCAGAGGGCAGTTCCCCGAACTGTTGCCGGTAGATCTCCGAAAAACGCCCCAGATGCAGGAAGCCGTAGTCCATGGCAAGCTCGGTAACGTTTTTCACGGTACAACGGGTATCGCTCAGGCAGGCATGAACCCGCGCCAGCTTGCGTTGCCGCACATACTGCTTAGGCGTGGTACCCAAATGCCGATCAAACAAGGCATACAACGACCGCACGCTCATGCAGGCCTGCTCTGCCAGCACTTCAGCTGAAAGCTCAAGTTTCAGGTTGCGCTCGATGTAATCCAGAATCCGCTCAAGGCTAGCCGCCGGTGCATTCAGGCTTTCGCGCCGAATGTTAGTGCTCATCAAGGTCAGCAGTTTGCTGGCCACAATCTGGCTGTAATGCCCCTGCACCCGCGGCAACGACTCATTCACTTCGGCTTCATGGCACACCATCGCCAGCAGGTTTACGAAACCGTCCAACTCTTCCAGCCGGTAGTGGTTACGCAGGAACCGCACGCCGCCATCCGGGCGATGCCAGCGTTGTTCTTCGCAGATCGAATCGAGCAGCCGGGTCGGCACCTTGAGGATAAATTTCTCGCAGTCTTCCGAGTAGGTCAGGTCAACCGGGTCGTCTGGGTTGATCAGCAACAACTCGCCCGGCACCAAGTGATGCTCACGCTGGGGCCCGCGCCACAGGCAGTTGCCGTTGAGCAACACTTGCAAGTGGTAGATAGTTTCCAGCGCGGGCGAGGTGACGCGCACGCTGCCGCCGTAGCTGATGCGGCACAGGTCGAGCTCGGCGAACTTGCGGTGGCTGAGGCTGGCCTGGGGGTGGGTGGTGCGCGACAAACCGATGCAGTGCTGGCCCACGTGCTGGTTCACATAATCGGACACAGCATAAGGGTCGGCGTGGTGAAACACGCTACTGCGCTCGCTCAGCAGGCGGCTTTCCATAGGCAAGGCACTCGGTTTCGTTATTGTTCTGGGCGCCGCTTCCTACGGGCCTTGGGGCCGGTGGTTGCGGTCGATCACGGTTATTCTATCGGGCTAGTCGCTGGGTACAGAGGCAGGCGACAGCCGGTGAATAGGCACACACTAAGCAAAAAGGCGGGGGTTGGGCAATGCGACCATTGGAATGGTTGGGCGGACAGCGGACAAGTCTTTGATACTAACCGTTCGTTTATCGAACACAATTATCTGTTTCGCGGTACTGGCCTCTTCGCGGGCAAGCCCGCTCCCACAGGTAGAACGCAGGCTTTGAGGTCGACTGACGGAACAGATCGACCTCAGGGTGCTGGGCTGCCAGTTCGTCCAGCGCCTTGATCGCATCTTCGACGGTCAGGCCCTGACGGTAGACGATCTTGTAGCAACGACGCAGGATATGAATGAC